>NZ_JBIBSG010000001.1:0-453403 GCF_043077235.1 Streptomyces sp. NPDC016309
GCTCGACCTCCTGGAACGAGCCCGCGTCCAGCAACAGCTCGATCCGCTCACGAGCGGTCAGCTTGCCCTTGGCGTGCTGCGCCTCCGTCGCCCGGTCACTCGGGCCACGCAGGGCTTCCTCGCGCAGGGCGTGCAGCTCGGCCACACGCCCACGGGCATCGGTCGGCTCGCCCTGGGTTTCGTCCACAACGGTCATGCATCGACCCTACGAAGTCGACCAAGGAAAACCCGCCGTCGACTCTGTACAGTCTCCCGACCCATCTGCTGTGAGCCCTGGACAGAACCGTTCCCCGGTGCAGTCGAACTGCCAGCCGAACAGCCCGCGCGTTGTGGACATTCTACAAACGGATCAGATGATCACCGTGCAGCCGTGTCCGGCGCACGCGGTGCCGGGGGTGATACGCAGCCGGAGCGCGCGGCCCGTCGCGAGCACCTCGACGGAGGGGTCATGGGCGGTGACGCGACGGACCGGGTGGTGCCAGGTGAGGTCCAGGGGGAGTCCGGTGCGCGGCGGCTCGCTCACTCGGACCGTCACCTCGCGGCCCCGCCGGCGGACGAGGACGCTCGCCGGGGCGGTCGCGGTGAGCGGCCCCACCGTACCGGGCTGCCAGAAGTTCGCGGCGGTCAGCCCGAGCGAGGGCACGGTGACGGCCTGGCGGGCGGCGGTGTTGTCGAGGACCTCCAGCCAGTGGGGGTCGTACGCCCGGGCCGCGACGGTCCGCCGCGCGGCGCCCGGCATCAGGAGGTACGCGTACGAGGCGTCCACCGGGTCGGTGCCGTGGTCGAGCCAGAGCGTCCGGTACCGGCGGGTGCGGCGCTCGGTGGTGGACGTGGCGTTGATGTCGCGCCAGGCCCCGGTGCGGTCCTCCTCCAGGGTGCGCAGCCGGTCCGTACCGCCCGGGAAGACCCAGCCCCCGTGCCCCTCCAGGTGCGCCCAGCGCCCGCCCGTCCCGGTGGTGAACGGCTCGTCGCCCGCCTCCCCCAGGTTCCGGTTGTCGACGACCGTCTCGACCGGGACGCCGTCCGCGCAGCGGATCCCGGCGCCGAGGCAGATGACCGTGTCGGCGGCGCAGAACCAGGACTTGCGGGCCTCCAGGGTGGAGCCGAGGCCCTTCAGGTGCTGGCCCACGGCGGCGAACTCGCCGTCCGTCACTCCCCCGACCCACCGCACGGCGGGTTTCGGCTCGCCCCATTCGCCGCCCGCCCGGTCCGGGAGCCGCGTGGTGGACACGGTCGTGCCGGGCAGCCGGTAGGGGTCGACGGTGGGCCAGAACCAGTCGGTGTACTGGGCGTCGCCCCGGGGTCCCGGCCCCCACCAGTAGAGCATCCCGGCGCCCGTGTGCCAGCCCCGCGGGTTCTCGCCGTTGCCGCACTCGTAGTGGGCGATGCGGTCCGACGCCATGGCGATGTTCGCCGCCCAGCCGGGGCGGCGGTGCACGGCCCGGTCCATGGCGGCGAAGAGGGTGTGGCCGACCGGTTCGGGCGCGGCGGGGACGGGCGAGGCGGCGACCGCGTGCAGCCGGGCGAGGTCGGCGACGCCGTACTGGGAGGCGGTGAGGACCGGGCTGACGGTGTCCCGCTCGATCCAGCCCTTCACGCGCGCGTGCCACCGGTCGCGCTCGGCGGGCGGGGCGCCGCCCGCGAGGAGGGCGATGGCGGCGATGATCCCCTGGCCGTGGAAGTGGTCGCCGCGCAGGGTCCCGAGCGGGTCGTTGCGGAGGATGCCCCGGCTGATGGCACGGCCGCTGACGCTGTCCATCATCAGGCCGTTGCGGACGAGGGGCGCGAAGGCCCGCTCGACGCTGTCGAGGACGATCCTCCGGTTGGGGTCGGTGACCTCCCAGGGCGAGCCCGCGAGGAGGGCGAACAGGCGGCCGAGCCCGTCCAGCAGGACCTGTCCGTACGTACCGGAGTAGGCGACCCAGGTGTGCTGGACGAACGACCCGTCGGCGTGGAGCCCGTCGCCCCGGGTGACGTACGGGAAGACCGGCGAGAGGGCGTCGCGGGCGAGCGCGAGCTTGGCCGGTGCCCTGCCGAGGACGCCGCGCAGCGCGACCGACCGGCACAGGTCGACGCGGTTGGCTCCGGTGGAGGTGCCGCTGTAGTCGCCGAGCACCGTGTCGGGGACGAAGTGGTCCACGGCGGCGCAGGCGGCCTGGACGCGTGCCGGGCCGACGGCGTCGTGGAGGGTGGCGACGATGTCCATGAGGAGGCGGGGGCTGCCGATCTGCCATTCCCACCAGTTGCCGTAGCGGATGGTTCCGGGGTGGTAGATCCGCTCGGAGAGGTGGTCGAGGCCGCGCAGCACGTCGGCGAGGAGGCCGGGGTCGCCGGTGTGGCCGGTGCCCGGCTGGGCGTACGCCTGGGTCATGGTCCACAGGCGGTGGTAGCTCTGGGTGATCCCGGAGGGCGGGTCGAAGGAGTACCCGGGCCACAGGGAGGTGGCGGTGGGGGCCATGGTGGCGCGGTACCGGGCGGCGAGGTCGCCGGTCCCGGCGAGGCGGGAGGCGTACGGTTCGGCGGCCGGGTCGTAGCCGGTGCCGAGCTGGAGGGCGGCCCAGCGGAGCCGCAGCGTGTCGAAGTCGTCCGCGGCCGGCGAGGCGTGGGCGGGCACGGCGGTTCCCAGGGCTGCGGTGGAGGCCGCGGCGATCGCCAGGGCCGCGGTGGAGGTGGAGGCGAGGAAGGCGCGGCGGGACCGGTGGGGCGGGGGCGGGGTGGGCGGGGTGGGCACGGGGGCCTCCTGGAGGCTCGGCGACGGAACCTTGCGGTGAGCACGACCCGGACGGCCGGATGACCGGCCGCCCGCCCGCCTGGACGCCCGGGCGGCCGCTCCGGCGTCCTGGGGGCCGCGCCGCCGCCCGGGTGGGCCGCACCGCCCGGCGGCCCGCGCCGCCGCCCGGTGGACCGCCCCCAGCGTGCCCGGCGCCGCCCGCGACCGCGGTACCGACCCGGTCGCCGTCACCTGTACGGAGGCGTCCGGGGCCGCGGGCGGGGAAGCGGCTCGATGTCACCCCACCTGACGTACCGGTCGGCCGGCGATGTCGTCAACGGCACGGGCCGAGCACGGCGATTCCGGTCCAACAACACCGCCGCGGTTGTCCAAGTGGCCCTGCACACCGTCACGTTCTGAAGGAACACACAAACTGAGAGCGCTCTCACTCCTATGTCTTGACGTCACTTTCGGGCAGCGCCAGAGTGAGCGGCACCCCACCCCCCACTCCCCAGGAGTGCACCATGGCGTCACACGCCTCCCCCCGCACGCTCTCCCGGCGCGCCCTCCTCACCGGTGCGGCGGCCGCCGCCACGGCCACCGCCCTCGGGCCGCGCGGCGCGACGACCGCCTCCGCCGCACCCGCGACCTGCGAACTCGCCCTGGAGAACCGGTCTCTGCCCGGCACCGTCCGCGCCTACGTCACCGGACACGAGCAGGGCACCGGGCGCTGGGTGCTGCTGCGCCCGGGCGGCGGCGTCTACCGCCCGGACTCCCCCGGCGCCCCGATGACCCCCCTGCCCGTCGACTGCGCGATACCGCTGCGCCCGGCGGGCGCCGGCCCGGTCGTCCTGACGCTTCCCCAGATGTACGGCGCCCGGGTCTACTTCGTCCGGGACAACACGCTCGACTTCTTCCTCAACCCCGGCCCCGCCCTGGTCGAACCCGCCTTCGCCACCTCCGCCGATCCCAACTACGGCCGGATCTGGTCGTTCGCCGAATTCACCTTCAACCCGCAGCAGTTGTACGCCAACATCAGCTACGTCGACCTGGTGACCGCCCTGCCCATCGGCCTCACGCTCACCGGCGACGCCACCCACACCGTCGCCCCGCTGCCGGCCGGCGCCCTCCAGCGGATCGCGGACGGGCTCGTCGCCCAGGCCGCGCGGGACGGCCAGCCGTGGGACAAGCTGGTCGTCCGCGCCCCGAACGGTTCGGTGCTGCGGGTGATCTCCCCGCAGAACCTCATGGCGCCGTACTTCGACCGCCCCGACCGGATGCCCTTCCGTACGGCGTTCACCGGCTACATCGACCGTGTCTGGCAGAAGTACCGCACCACCGACCTGCGCATCGACCTCCAGGGCGGGCGCGGGGTCCGGGTGGGCCGGGTCGACGGCGACGTCCTCACCTTCACCGGCGGCCACAGCTTCACCCGCCCCACCTCCAAGGACGTCTTCACCTGCAACCACGGGCCCTTCGCCAACAACCCCCACGACTCCGACGACCGCAAGGCGCTGCTCGCCCGCCTCGCCGCCGGCTTCAACCGGACGACCCTCCTCACCCACCCCGACCAGCCGAACGGCCCGGCGCCCTCCGACTACTACCGCGACCCGTCCACCAACCACTTCTCCCGGGTGGTCCACGCCAACACGCCGATCGGGTACGCCTTCCCGTACGACGACGTCCGTCCGGACGGCCGGCCGGACGTCTCCGGCGCCGCCCACGACGGCAACCCGCGCCGGTTCACCCTGACGGTGGGCTGACGCCCTCCCCCGCACGGCCGGAGGAGGCATGGCGGCGCGTGCGGTCCACAACGGCCGGAGGGGCCCGCATCCCGGGCGGGCCTCTCCGGCTTCTCCATGTCGCGGGCGGTACGGGGGCGGTGGGGGTGGGAGTGGCCGCGGTGGTACGGGTGCTTCGGGTGCTCAGCCCTGGGAGGGGAACACGAAGAAGCCCTTCTCGGTGCTGAGGTAGCCGTACCCGGTCTTCTCCGTGAACAGCGGGACGTTCTCCTCCGGCAGGCTCTTCGCCAGCACCTTCTTGGTGCGGCCGTCCACCGCCAGGAATTCGGTCTCGCTGAAGCCGTCCTCCTTGGTGCTGCCGTACAGCACCCCGGTCGGGGAGAAGCGCAGCGGCTGCATCGCCTTCTCGCCCCCCTTCTGCGCCCACACCTCCTTGCCGTCGGCGGGCTGCCAGACGGCGGTTCCGCTCTTCGTGTGGGCGGCGGCGAGGGCGTGGTCGGGGGTGAAGACGGAGGAGCCCTCGGTGTTGACGGTGTCGTTCGGGCTGTCCTCGTAGGAGTACGTCGAGGACCCGCCGATCTGCTTGCCGCTCGCCACGTCGTACGTCGCGGTCACCCACGTGTCCGGCGAGAGGGCGCCCGCGCCCCAGGCGGTGAGGACCTTGCCGTCGCGCACGTCGAGGACCCGGAGGGCGCCGCTGGTGCGCTTGCCGTCCTTCACCTCAACACCGGCCGGCGGGGTGACGTCCGCCGAACTCCACACCTTCTTGCCGGTGGCGAGCTCCGTCATGACGAGCTGCTCGGGCTCGCTCTCGTAGGTGGACGCGTTCTCCACGTGGAAGGCGTACGTCCCGGTGATCAGGGGGGCGTGGGCCTGGCCGCCGTCGATCTCGCCGCTGCGCGGGTCGTAGCCGCAGCTCGCCAGCAGCCCCGTGCAGGTGACCGTGCGGGTCGCCCCGCCCTCGACGGGTGTGAGCTTCAGGCTCTCGTCCTGGTCCTCCTCCTGCTCGATGATGTGGCCCTCGCCGACGTGGAACGTGTCGCCCTCCCGCTGCGCCTTGCCGAGCTCGGTGCCGTCGCTCCCGTAGACCGTGACCGTGGTGGTGGTCTTCTCGGCGCTCAGGCCGTCCGACTCCTTGGTGGCGCCCGCGAACACCGCGACCGCCGGGACCCCGCCGTGCCAGGTGGTGGCGGCCACCCGGTCGGTCGTCACCTTGAGGGACGTGCGCACCGCGCCGGTCCTCACGTCCCGGAACTCCAGGGTGGCCGGCTCCGGATCGTTGCTGAAGTGCAGGGTGCCGACCGAGCCGTCGACCGGCTCCGTGTTGTACCCCTCGCCCGTGGCGTACGCGCCCTGGGCGTCCTTGACGAACAGCAGCGTCTCGCCGAGGTCGATGGCGTGGGCGGCCGGCAGGCTCCACGCGGGCCGGGCGGCGAGCCCGGGTATCGCGGGACCGGCGTAGACCGGACCCTTGGGTGCCGCGCCGCCGTCCCCGGGCTTGGCCACGGTCCGCCCGTCGCCGTCGCCGGCGCCGGCGCCGTCGCCGGAGGAGCAGCCCGTGACGAGCCCGAGCGACAGGACGAGACCGGCGGCCATCACTGTGTACTTGTTCATGTCCCCGTTGGTTTCCGCTGGTGTTCTTGAAATGCTCACGGCAGCATAGGGCCCCGCGCTCACGGCCGTTGACGGGTCCCCGGCGCTCTTCACGGTCCCGCCACACGCCCCGGGGCCTCAGCCGATGGTGACCACCCGCGCCCAGGACGGCGGGGTGTCCGGCACGTACGCGGGGTTCGTCTCGTCCACCGCGCCCGCCGGACGGGGGAAGAGCCCGACGACGGTACGGCACGGCGGCGGCGCCGAGGGCCAGGGCGTCTGGCCGTCCGTCAGGGCGACGACGACGTCCGGGCGCGGACGGGAGCGGAGGGCCCGGGCGAACCCGGAGCGCAGGTCCGTGCCCCCGCCGCCGACCAGCTCGATGTTCTCGGCGCGGCAGAGGGGGACGGCCACCCCGGCCGCCGCGTCGCAGGAGATCACCGAGACCAGGTCGCGCCGGCCGCCCACCGCCCGCGAGATCGCCGCCACCTCCAGCAGCGCGCTGCCCAGCTCGGCGTCGCTCACCGACCCGGACGTGTCGATCACGACGCAGACCCGGGGCGGTGTACGGCGCAGGCTCGGCAGCAGCACCCCAGGCACGCTCGCCGAGCGGCGGGACGGCCGCCGGTAGCTGTGGTCCTCGCCCACCCCCGGCGCGCCGGCCGCCGAGCGGACCGCCGCGCCGAGCAACCGCCGCCACGGCTGGGGCGGGTGGAACGCCTCGTCCGCCCACCGGCGCCACCCCTCGGGCGCCTCGCCCGGCCGGCCCCTGATGCCCTCCGCGACCCGGAAGCGGACCGCGTCCCGCTGCTGCCGGGTCAGCCCGTGCGCCCCATCGGCGCCCAGCTCCCAGGGCCGGGCCCCGCCGTCCGCTCCGCTGCCGCAGTCCAGCCAGGCCAGCTCCGGGGCGAGCCCCGACATCGACGAGCGGCGCAGGTACTCCTCCATCAACAGGCCGTCGGGCAGTCCGAGCAGCGAGGGGCGCACGACCCCGGTCGGCACGGGCAGGCCGTCCCCGTAGATGTCGTCGTTGATCTCGAAGTCGGCGGCGATGTTCCGCCGCAGCCGCTCGCCCGGTCCGTACTCCTCGTGCTCGCGGGCGTACCGCTCGCCCCGCCCGTGGTGGTCCCGCAGCAGGTGGGAGACCTCGTGCACCCAGACGCCCGCCAGCTCCTCCAGCGGCATCCGGCCCACGAAGGCGGGTGAGACGTAGCAGCGCCAGTACGGGTCGACCGCCATCGTCCCCACCGACCGGTCCTCGACGACGTGCAGCGCGAAGAGCGCGGCCGCCAGGTAGGGGCGGACCTTCACCGCGTGCAGCCGGGCGGCCAGCAGCTTCTCGGTGTCGAGTGACGGTACGGGGTGGTCGTGGGGACGGACGCGGGGGTGGTCGCCGGGGTGGCCAGGGGTGGTGGGGGTGGTGGGGGTGGCAGGTCCGCGGGCGGGGACGGGGGCGGTCGTGGGGATGGCGGGGGTGGTGCTGCCGGGCGGCGGGCCGGGGATCGTGGGCCGCACCGGGCGCGGCGGCGGGGGCGGGGGCATGGGGCGGGGCAGCGGGCGGGGGCCCGGGCGCGGGTGCCGCGCGGGCGCCGTCATCGGCGTGCTCCCGCCGTACGCCCGGCGCCGGCGCCGGCCGGCGCGGTGGCCCGGCCCACCGACCGGTCCGCGCGCTCGGCCAGGCCGACCACCCCGGCGAGCCGCTCCACCGCCTCCGGCACCTCCCAGTCGTCGCGCCGCAGCCCGGCGAGCGCCGTCGCCGGGGCGACCAGCAGGTCGGGGGCGCCGGTTTCCAGCGCCCGTACCAGCACCGCCCAGCCCGCCTCCCAGCGCTCGCGCTCCAGCCGCGCCCCGACGGCGGCCACGACCGCCTCCAGCGCGGCCTGCCGCAGGTCCCCGCGCTCGGGCAGTTCGGCGGCGGCCGGGTCGGCCAGCAGCGACTCCGGGTCCGGCAGGTCCATCCGGTCCAGATGGGCGAGCAGTTCGAGCCCGGGCCCGTCCCCCACGGCGCCCCTCACCAGCAGGGCCAGCACCTCCCGGGAGACGGAGGCAGCCGTGCCGAAGGCCAGCAGGGTCAGCGCGGCCTCCCAGCTCCGGGGCGAGGGCCAGGCACCGCCGCGCCGCGTCTCGCTGCTCGGGAGCCGGTGGATCAGCGTGGGCCGGGCCTTCAGGAAGCCGCAGACCGCCCGGCGGGCGAGGGCGACCGCCTCCGGGAGCCGTTCCGGGTCGAGCCGGGGCAGCTCCGCCCGGGGCCAGACACCGCCGAGCCCGCGCACCACCACCTCCCGGTCGTGCACCCAGTACAGGTGCACGAACCGGTTGGCCAGCGGCGGGCTCAGCTCCCACCCGTCCGCCGCCGACGCGCGCGGATTGGCCGCCGCCACGATCCGTACGCCCGGGGGAAGCCGGAGCGCGCCGACCCTCCGCTCCAGGACGACCCGGAGCAGCGCGGCCTGGACGGCCGGGGTGGCGGTGGACAGTTCGTCCAGGAACAGCAGGCCCCGCCCGGCCCGCACGAGTTCGACGGCCCACTGCGGTGGTGCCATGGGCACGCCCTGGACGGCCGGGTCGTCGCCCACGATGGGCAGTCCGGAGAAGTCGGACGGCTCGTGGACGCTGGCGATGACGGTCGTCAGGGGCAGGTCGAGGGAGGTGGCGAGCTGGGTGAGGGCCGCGGTCTTGCCGATCCCCGGCTCGCCCCAGAGGAGGACGGGCAGGTCGGCCGCGACGGCCACGGTGAGCGCTTCGAGCTGCTCGTCGGGGCGCGGCTCGGTGGTGGTCGTGCGGAGGAGGGTCAGGAGGTCGTCGGCGAGGGAGAGTTGGGCGGAGGACGTCATGTGGGCATCACCTGGTGTGTGAGAGGGAGCGGGACGGCTCGTCCCGGAGGTCATGGGGCCGTGCGGCGCGGGACGCGGCCGGCCGGCCGCGGATCGTGGGGCGTGCGGGCACCCGCCCCGGCCGTCAGGCGTCCGCGGACACCGTCAGGCGGTCAGGGCGGATCGTCAGGCGGTCAGGCGGTCAGGACGGACCGCCGGCCAGGACGGACCGTCAGTCGGTCAGGGCGGTACGGGGCCGGGACCGGGTGCCGCGCTTGCGGCGTACGGCGGGGGGTGTACGGCGGTCGAGCCGGAGCCGGTGGCCCTGTGGCGCGGCGGCCGGTCCCGAGCGGAAGAGCCCGTGCTCGACGCGGCGGAGGGCAGCCGACTCCAGTTCGTCCCTCAGCGGGCCGTCACGCAGGACGGCGCGGGGGCCGAGCAGCCCCTCGACGACGGCCAGCGCCCCGCCGACGTCCCCGTGCCGGAGCCGTTCGCGGACGGCGGGCAGCGCCTCGGGGTCGCGGTGCACCGCGTCGATGGCCCGCAGGCAGGGCAGCGGCGGTCCGCCGAGCGCCACCAGCAGGTCCTCCCGCCGCAACTGGTCCGGGGCGTGGTCGACCGCGGTCAGGACGCCGTCGCGCAGGGCGATCCGGTGGACCTCGCCCCGGCACTCCACCCGGTGCGGGTCATCGTGCTCGGGAACGGGGCCGCCCGCCGGTGCCGGTCCGGACCTCCCCAGCGCGGTGGCGACCAGGGGGTGCAGCCGCCCGGGCGTGACCAGCCCGGCCCGTAGCAGCTCCAGGTCCGGCAGGACGCGGGCCGCCGCCTCCGGCAGTACGGGGAGCGCCGCCACCACCTGCGGGGGCAGCGCCCCGGGCAGCGGCCGGAACGTCGGGGCGTGGGTCTCGTCGGGGGCGACGAGGTGGAACACGGCCCGGCTCCGCGCGCCGAGCCGCACGGTGAAGGCCCCGCGCGGGCGCCCCTCCGCCCGGAGCAGCAACTCGGCCTCGGTGGCCCAGCGCGTCACCGCCCAGGGGCCGTCGGCAGGATCGCCGCACCGCCGGGCCAGCTCGCCGCTGCGCGTGGCGTCCCAGAGGTGCCGGTGGAGGTCCAGCCGGAAGCGCCGGTCGGGACGCGGATGGGGGTGCGGGATGCACGGGGCTGTGCCGTCCCAGAGGGCCAGGGACATCCGTTGCCCCGCCTCCGCGCGGGCGGGCGGTGTCCGCACCACCAGGTGCGCCGTGCCGCCGGCCCGCGCGGGGTAGCGGGCCAGCGGGACGGTGAGGCCGGGCCGGAGCCGCCCGTCGGGGGCGATCCGGGGCATGTGCCAGCGCAGCAGGTCCGGGGCCAGCCGGCGCAGGTCGGCACGGAGACGGGTGACGAGGTCGGTGCCGTGGCGGTCGCGCACGGCGCGCAGATCGAGGTCGACGTCGATCCGGGCGGCGGCGCAGGCCCCCGCCCAGTCGCCGGCCGCACGTCGGGCGGTCGCGGTCTCGATCATGGACGGTGGCACGGCGTACTCGCGTACGCGCTGCCACATCAGCAGGTGGGGAGGAAGTCCGTTCGCGGTGTGATGTGCCATCAGCACTCACCCTGAGCGAACGAAGCCCCCAATCCGTACGAGGAGGTAGTCATCGCGGGCATCATAACCACGCCGGTGATGACCTGTCAGTGCCGTTTCGGCGGCGGTCAGCAGCCGCCGCAGTTGTAGTACGTCACGTCCCAGTGGTTGCCCTCGTCGGCGTAGACGTTGCCGGAGCCGGACTTCCACTGGGGGGCGCCATCGCCCCGGAGGCCGATGTAGGTGAAGGTGTTCTTGATGTAGCCGCCGATGCACGTGTACTTGCTGTAGTCGAGCTTGTAGCCGTTCCAGTGCGAGTACGTGCCGCCGGCGTGGCCGGTCTCGGTGCCGCCGGTGATGTTGAGCGCGCAGCCGCTGGCGCTCCGGAGGGTCTGGGCGCCCTGGGCGGTGGCGAGGTTGAGCTGCTCGAAGGACGTACAGGTGGGGTTGTTGCGGTCCGAGCAGCCGCCCGAGGACGACCAGGTGATCCCGGACGAGCGGAACATCGAGGTCGCGGTGGCGTGGCTGATCTTGGTGACGGCGTGGGCGTCGGTCGCGCCGCTGACGACGCCGAAGCCCGGGGCGAAGAGCGCTCCCAGGAGCAGGACCAGGGCGGTCAGGACGGGGCGGAGCTTCATCGTTTCCTCCTGCGGATACCGGGGCTGACGGTGCGCGTGCAGGTGGAGCAGACAGATGGTGCCGGAGCGGGCCGGGCGTACGCCAGGGGTCCGGCGAGGACGACCCGAGAGAGTGGTTGAAAGTTGAACGGAATGGGTCTACAGTCGAACTTGTTGAAGGTTAAACCAACCACGAAGGAGAACGTCATCATGGGTCTCTTCAGCCGCACCAGCACCGCCACCCTCCCCACCGCCTCCGCCGCCGTGGACCCGGCCCTGGCCGCCCTGACCGGTACGTACACCATCGACCCCTCGCACAGCGGCATCGGCTTCACCGCCCGCCACGCCATGGTCACCAACGTGCGCGGCGCCTTCACCGAGTACGAGGGCACCCTGGACCTGGACGGCTCGGACCCCGCGGCCTCCAGCGCCTCCATCGACGTCACGATCGCCTCCATCGACACCGGCAGCGCCGACCGCGACGGCCACCTGCGCAGCGCCGACTTCTTCGACGCCGAGCGGTTCCCGCTGATGACGTTCCGCTCCACGAGCGCCGAGGCGCTGGGCGGCACGGACTACCGCATCACCGGCGACCTGACGATCAAGGGCGTCACCAAGCCGATCACCATCGACCTGGAGTTCAACGGCGCCGCCAAGGACCCCTTCGGCAACGAGCGCGTCGGCTTCGAGGGCAAGGCGGAGCTGCTGCGTTCCGAGTGGGGCCTGACCTGGAACGCCGCGCTGGAGACCGGTGGCGTCCTGGTCAGCGACAAGATCAAGCTGACGTTCGAGATCTCCGCGATCAAGACCGCCGAGTGACGGCTCACCGCGGCTTACGGGCCTCGATGAGGGTCCGGCACGAATGAGCGACGAAGGGACCTTCGGCCTCCATGAGGTCGTGCAGGTCCCTCAGTCGTTCCCGGTACTCCCCCACGGTGAACCCCGGCACGGTCCAGATCACCTTCCGCAGGAAGTGGACGACCGCGCCGATGTCGAAGAACTCCATCCGCAGCCGCTCCATGCGGACGTCCACGACCTCCAGCCCCGCCGCGCGCGCCTCCGCCGTCTCCTCGTCCGGGTGCCGCAGCCTGCGTACCTCGGCGGAGAGCGGCCCCAGGAAGAACTCGATCAGCTCGAAGACCGTCTCCGGCCCGACGTGCTGCGCGAAGTACGTCCCGCCCGGCCGCAGCACCCGGGCGATCTCGCCCCACCACACCGTGGCCGGATGACGGCTGGTGACCAGGTCGAACGCCCCGTCCGCGAACGGCAGCGGCGGCTCGTCCGGATCCGCGACCACGACCACCCCGCGCGGGTGCAGCAGCCCGGTGGCCTTGGCGACGTTCGGCGGCCACGACTCGGTCGCCACCATGACCGGCGGGTACGTCCCCGCACCCGCCAGCACCTCGCCGCAGCCCGTCTGGACGTCCAGACCGGCCGACGCCCGGGCCAGCCGCTCCCCCATCAGGCGCTGGTACCCCCACGAGGGACGCTCCTCCGTCGCCCGGCCCTCCAGCCAGAAGAAGTCCCACCCGGAGACGTCGACCGCCTCGGCCTCGGCGATGAGCTCTTCGAACGTTCGTGACATACCGTCACTCTACGAAGCCTCGACACGACCTCGCCAAGGCTCCGCTCCCCCGCCCCCGATGCGGGCGCTGGCTACAAATCGCTCAAGTGCGCGACGTGCGCCCCTAGGCTGTCGGGGCTGATGACCGCCACCGTCCATGGAGAGCAGCCGGACGGCATGCAAGAGGGGTGCCCTTCCCGTGAGACCGAGTTCGTCACGCGCGAGCGTGCACCACGCCGGCGCCCGGTCGTTCGGCGCCACCGAGGTCCTCAGCTCCTCCAACTGACAGTCGAGGCAGGGCCCGCCCATCGGCGGGCCCTGCCTCGTCGTGTACCCACTCCGAAGAAGCGAGGGCGACATCGTCATGTCCGAGTACCGCTCCATGGACCGCCGAGGTCTCATACGTCTGGCCGCCAAGGGGGCCATAGCGGGTGCGGCCGTCGCCGCCGGGGGGACGTTCGTCGGGAGCGCGGCGACCGCGGTCGCCGCGCCGCTCCCCGGACCTGATCCGCTGCGCGGCATGCCGCGTTCCCTGGCGCTGAGCGTGCCGCGCCGGGTGAACGGTGACGCCCCGCTCCCGCCGCTGCCCGACCAGATGGACGGGGCCCGGATCTCGCGGCCGAGCCGCCGTATCCCGTACGCACAGGGCAAGCCCTCGGCTCGGGTGGCGGGCGAGGACGTACCCACCACGCTGCCGTTCGTGTTCAACCGGGCGGGGTACCGGATCGTCACGGACCTCCCGGAGGCCCTGCGGCCGTGGCGTGACCGGCCGAAGCGTTGGGAGGACATCACTCCCGACACCGAGAAGCAGTTCCTCGACGCCGAGGGTGTCGTGCAGGTGCGCGAGGGGTTCGGCCGGCCCGGATACGACCAGCCCGTGACGCAGATCCAGTTCGCGCTCGGCTGCCTCACCAGCTACCGCACCGAGACCGACGCCGACCGCAAGGCGCTGTTCCTCACCCGGGCGAAGGCCCAGGCCAAGCGGCTGATCGACCGGCGGGTCGAGGCCCGCGGGGCGTGGTACTTCCCGTACCCGTTCGACTACACGCACGAGACCCACACCGGCGTCAGTTACCAGGCACCCTGGTACTCGGGCATGGCGCAGGGCGAGGCCATCAGCCTGTTCATCCAGCTCTCACAGTTCGACACCGGCACCGTCACCGAGGAGGAGCGGGGCCTGTACCGGCAGGCGGCCGACGCCGCCTTCGCGTCACTGCTGCGCGGGGACGACGGGTACCCGTGGGCGGTGCACAAGGACCCCTCCGGGTACCTGTGGATCCAGGAGTACCCCGGCGCACAGCCCGGGACGGGTGACTTCACGTACAACGGCATGGTCTTCGCCATGTTCGGCCTGTGGGACTACTACGCGGCCACCGGCAACGACCTGGCCTTGGCGCTGTACGACGGCTCGGCGACCACCATCGCGCGGTACTTCCCGCTGCTGCGCAACGTGCGCTGGCACTCCTACTACTGCCAGACGCACCGGATACCGGCGCCGACGTACCACCAGCACCACATCAACCTGTTCCGTCAGCTGCACTGGCAGACCGGCAGCCCCGATTTCGCCCACCACACCGACGTGCTCACCGACGACTTCCCCTCGCCCTTCCTGCGTGAGGGGTCCACGGTCGCCTTCGCGGCCGGCACCCACACCCTGTACCGGCTGGACACGAAGGCGGACGGGGGCTGGGACAAAGCGAAAGAAGACGCACAGCTGGAGGTGAAGAAGGTCACCTTCGACCGGGCGACGCAGGCGGCCGCGTCCATGCGGCGCCGCATCCAGGGGCGTGGCATCTACTACCGCATCAGCGCCGGCGCCTACACCGGATGGTGGGTCGGCGAGGTGTGGCCGACCTCGTTCCTCCGGGGCGAGTACCTGGCGACCGCGTACCGGCCGCAGCGCACGCTCACCTTCCCCGGCGGTGGCCAGGACGTCGATGTCTACCGCTTCACGGAGGACGGCACGGCGGCGAGCATCAAGACGGTTTCCTTCGCGACCCCGTCCAACGCCCCGGCCGACCGCCGCGCCATCGTCAACGGACGCCCGATGTACCGGATCGCCGCGGGCGCTCTGACCGGTTACTGGGTGGCCGCAACGAGCGTCACCGCCGATGGAACCGGCTCCTGACACACCCGGGGACGGCCCGGACGGGCCGTCAGATCGGCTTTCGGCCAGCTTGTTTGTGTGAGGCCGAACCGACTATGGGATCTTTCCACCTTTCACATACGATCCACATTCACCATCGTTCATGCCCTTGGGGGGTACTCAGTCATGTCAGGGAAGAGGCGCGCCGCCGTCGGCCGCAGACGGTTCATACGTCTGGCCGGTGGTACGGCCGCCGGTGTGGCCGCCGTGGGGGGCGGTACCTTCACCGCGATGGCCACGGGGGTCTTCGACAACCCGACGCCGGACCCGTTCGCCAACATGCCCCGCTCGCTCGCACTGAGCCTGCCCGGCGGAAGCGGCGGCGCCTACGAGATACCGCTGCCGCCGCTGCCGGACCCCCTCGACGACGGCACCGCCTCCATACCGAGCTCGCCGCGCCGCATCCCGTACGCGGACGGCAAGCCGGACCCCCGGGCGGTCGAGAAGGACATACCGACCACCCTGCCGTTCGAGTTCAAGAGGAACGGCTACACGATCGTCAAGGACCTCCCGGAGTCCCTGCGCCCGTGGCGCAACCGTCCGACGGCCTGGGCGAACGTGACTCCGCCCGCGTCGTCGGTGTACCACCTGAACTCCCAGGGTGTGTACATGTACTACAAGCCCGCTCCCGGCAGCACCAAGCCGGGCGGAGTGGGCTACGACCACCCGGTGGGCCAGATCCAGTTCGGTCTCGGCTGCATAGCCAGCTACCGCACCGAGCAGGACCCCACCCGCAAGGCCCTGTTCCTCAAGCGCGCCAAGGACCAGGCGAACCGCCTGATCACCAAGCGCGTCGAGACGCGCGGGGCCTGGTACTTCCCCTATCCGTGGGACTACACCCACGCCGAGCACAGCGGGGTCGCCTACAAGGCCCCCTGGTATTCCGGCATGGCTCAGGGCGAGGCGATCAGCCTCTTCGCCCAGCTCGCGCAGCTCGACGGCGTCACCGAGCAGGAGCGCACGCTCTACACGACGGCCGCGGGCGGAGCCTTCGCCTCGCTGCTGCGGGCCGACAACGCCTACCCGTGGGTCGTGAACAAGGACCGGGCCGGCTACCTGTGGATCCAGGAGTACCCGTTCAAGACGCCGGGCACGGGTGACTACACCTACAACGGCATGATCTTCGCGATGTTCGGCCTGTGGGACTACTTCCAGCTCACCGGCAACGAGCTGGCGGCCCAGCTCTACGACGGCGCCTGCTCGACCATCGCCCGGTACTTCCCGCTGCTGCGCAACGAGAAGAAGTTCTCGTACTACTGCCAGACGCACCGCATCCCGGCCCCCACGTACCACCACCACCACATCACGCTGTGGATGCAGCTCCACTGGCACACCAACAGCGTGGTCTTCGCCAACCAGCTCGACCAGCTGACGGACGACGTCCCGCCGTCCGGCGTGAAGCCCGGCTCGTCGATCGCCATCGGCAAGGGCACGCACACCCTCTACCGGGTGGACACGAAGGTCGTGACGCTCGCCAACGGCACCAAGGAAGACACCGGCGAGTACTACGAGAACGAGAAGGCCGGCACCGGGTTCGACAAGATCCTCGGCACCAAGAAGGTCACGTTCGCCAAGGCCACCCAGGCCCCGGTGGACAAGCGTCGCCGCATCATCGGCGCGGGCATCTGGTACCGGATCAGCGCCGGTGCGTACAAGGGCATGTGGATCGGCGAGTCCTGGCCCAACGTCTTCCTGCGCGGGGAGCACCAGCCCTTCACCTACCGCGTCCAGCGCACGCTGACGATCCCGGCGGGCCGTGAGGTCACCGCCTATGACTTCGGGACCAACGCGGCGGGGACCACCCGGACGCTCAAGTCGGCGGAGCAGCAGAGCTTCACGTTCGACCGCCGCGCGATCGTCAACGGCCGGGCGATGTGCCGTATCGCGGCCGGCGAACTGACCGGCCACTGGCTGCCGGCCAACCAGGTCGTCACCGACGGCCGCTGATCCGGGGCCGTGCGGCGGGGCCGGGTGTGGGGGATCCCGCACCCGGCCCCAGTGCGCGCAGCCGCCGTTCCAGAGGGTGTTCCACCCAGTGGTAGGCGCAGGCCGACGCCGTGAGGCTGACGGCCAGGACGAGCGACCAGACCGCTGCCGTGGCGGTCGGGCCGTCGGGCTTCCCGGCGTACCCCAGCCAGAGGCGGATGGCGATCTCGTGGATCAGGTACCAGGCGTACGACCAGTGGCCGAGCCGTAGCGACCAGGTGCCGCCGAGGCCGGTGCGGCGGCCGTCGAGGTCGGCGCGGGCGGCGGCGGCGACCAGGAGGGCGAAGAGCGGGGTGGCCAGCAACTGGGAGGCGGAGTACGGGCTGTACCAGAGGGCATCCGGCACGGCGGCCGACCAGGGCACCAGCGCCAGGTGCCAGCCGAGCACCAGTGCCACCGCCGGCCACAGCCCGACCGGGGGCCGCCACCCGCGGGCCACCGCGAGCCCGGTCACCACGCCCAGAAGGAACTGGAAGGTCCGGGTCGGGGGCAGGTAGTCCAGCGCCCAGGTGCGGGTGGCGGCGTCGGCGATCAGCGCGCCGGCCGGCCACAGCAGGACCGCGCCCGCGCACGCCGCGGCAGCGGTCCGGCGACGGCCGCGCCCGGAGCGCACGGCGGGGAGGGTCATCAGCAGCGGGAAGAGCAGGTAGAACCACGCCTCGTCGCTGAGCGACCAGGCCGCCGGATTGCCGCCGCGGAGGACGACCGGGTCGGGCGCCCAGGCCTGGACCAGCAGCAGGGACGCGGCCACCGCCTTCGCCGGCACGTCCTGGCCGAGGGTGAGCCAGGCGCCCACCGACAGCGCGGTCGTGGCGGCGAGCAGCGGCCAGATCCGGGCGAAGCGGCGCCACAGGAAGACCGGCGCGGGGACGCGCTTGCCGTCGTACGTCCAGGCCAGGACGAAGCCGGACAGCACGAAGAAGAACGTCACCCCGCTGCGCCCGTACCACGCCGCCTCGCTGATGCCGGGCAGCTCACCGGCCTGCCGGGACAGGTGGTAGAGCACCACCAGCAGGGCGGCCCAGAACCGGAGGCCGGTGAGGGAGGGGAGCCGGTCCCTGCCCAGGGGACCGGTGGGGGCGGGCGGGCGGGTGGGCGGGCGCATCCCGCGATTATGCGGTGCCTTAGCATCCGCTCATGACGAGCGCCGTGCTGACTCCGTGGTGGAAGCGCCGGTCGCCGGCGCCCGGGGACGGGGCCGGGGCCCGCGGGTCGGTGGCGGCGACGCGCATCCTGGACTGGCGGCACGCCGGGATCCGGCGGCTGCTGGAGGACGCGCGGGGCGCCGCGGCCGGTAGTGGGCAACGCCCCGTGCTGCTCGCCGCGCACCGGCTGATCGGCGAGCGGGTCCGGCCCGTGTACGCGATGGACGACACCCGGCCCGCTTCCCGCACCCTGGCCAGGGGCCGGGGGTCGTGCAGTCAGCGGCTGGCCGTCCTGGAGGCGGTGGCCCGGGCGGCCGGTGTGCCCACCCGGGTGCGCGGGCTGCTGGTGGACGGCACGTTCTGGTACCCGCGCTTCCCGCGGCTGCGCCCGCTCGTGCCGGACGCGGTCGTCCTGGCGTGGCCGGAGTTCCGCCTCGACGGGGCCTGGGTGAACGTGTCGGAGCTGTACGGGCCGCTCGACGAGCTGGGGGCCCGCGATCCGCGGGGATTCACCAACAGCGGGCCGCAGACCCTGTTCGAGGCCCTGTCGTCCACCGCCGTGGACTGGGACGGCTCCGTGTGCGGCGCCGACGGCTGCGCCTCGTACGACCTGTCGGCGATGCTCCGGCGGGACCTGGGCCGGTTCTCCTCCCGTGACGAGCTGTTCGCCGTGCACGGCCAGACCCTGTGCCTGCCCGCCCGGATCGCCGGTGGCGCGCTGCTCGGACGGGTGAGGCCCGCGTGACCTGACGGAGCGCGCGGCGCGTCAGAACCCGCCGCCGCCGAAGTCGCCGCCGCCACCGAAGTCGCCGCCGCCGAAGCCTCCGCCGCCGCCGAAGTCCGAGGCGTTGAAGTCGCCGCCGGAGAAGTCGCCGCCCTCGTACCCGCCGCCGTACTCCCCCGCGTACGCGGGGGAGGAGAGCATCGAGCCGAGCATGGTGCCCATCAGCAGGCCGGGCAGGAGGCCACCGCCGTAGTACCCGCCGGCCCACGGGCCGTACGCGGGTCCCGCCTCCCAGTAGGGGCGGCGGCCGTCCACGGTGTCGACCGTGCGGGCCATCGGGTCCTCACCCTCCGCCAGGCGTGCCGCGTCGGCCGCGCAGACCGGCACCTCGCGCACCGCGCCGCCGGCCGGCGCCCACTCCGCCTCGGTGGCGGCCGGGCCGTGGCGCGGGTCGAAGAAGCAGGGTGCCCGCCGCTCGGGAAGCGGGCGGCCCTCGCGGCGGGCGGTGAGGACGGCCAGGGCGTAGCGGCCGTCCTCGAGGGCCTCGGTCACGCCCCGTACGTCGTGGGGGTGCCGGGCCTGGCCCATCAGTGACTTCGCCCTGTCGTACGAGTCGAGGGCGCGTTCGTAGTCGGCGCGCATGGCGTCGTCGGCGCCCTTCTCGGCCGGGTGGAAGTCCAGCCGGTCGAGTTCCTCGCCGTAGGCGGTGATGTCCTCGTCGACGACGACCCGGAGCTTGTCCAGGGCTTCCCGCTCCTGCCGCTCCGCCTGCCGGCGCCGCCGGCGGGTGACGGTGAGGGCAGTGGCGCCGCCGGCCGCGGCCAGTGCGCCGATCGCGATCAGTCCGGCGACGGGGGCGCGCTCACCGGGGACGCCGGACCAGCTCGACGGGGCGTCGCCGCGGACCTGCGGGAGGGCCTGGTCGACGAAGTTGTTCAGCTCGGTGACGGTGTCCACGCCGGGCTGGCGGACGGACTGGACGACGTTCTGGACGGCCTGGTCCGACATCACCGCCCGGTCCGCGCCGGCGGCGAACCGGTCGCCGAGGCGTACGCCGTACAGGCCGGTGATGCCGGTCTGGGTGCGCAGGTTCTGGAGGAGGCCCTGTTGCGGGAACTCCGCCGTGGCGGGCAGGACGGCCACGAACACCGGTTTGTCCGCGTCGCGGATCTTGTCCGCCAGGGCGTCGGCCTCGGCGGCGGACATCTGGCCCCTGGCGTCGGGATGGACGTACACCGGGCCCTGCTTCAGGGCGGCGGCCGCGTCCTGGAGCCCCGTGGCCTTGGCCCCGGCGCCGGGCGCCAGGGCGAGGAGCAGCGCCACTGCCAGCCCCGCGAGCGCCGACAGGACCGACAGGAGGGTGAGCGGCCTTGTCCTCATACCATCGACGCTACCCCAAATGGCGGTAAAGCAGACATAATCGCGCAGGACAAGGGAAATCCAGCCGAGTGGGAGGATGCTCGGATGGACATCCGTCGCAGGAACAACGTTTCGGTCATCGGCCGCGAAGACGGGCCCGTCCTGCTGCTCGCCCACGGCTTCGGCTGCGACCAGAACCTGTGGCGCCTGGTGGCGCCCGTACTGGCCGAGGACCACCGGGTGGTGCTGTTCGACTACGTGGGCGCCGGGGAATCGGACCCGTCCGCCTGGAGCGCCGAGCGCTACTCGACCCTCGACGGCTACGCCGAGGACGTCCTGGACGTGTGCCGGGAGCTCGATCTGCGGGACGCCGTCTTCGTCGGCCACTCGGTGAGCGCCATGGCCGGGGTGATGGCCGCCGAGCGGGAGCCCGGGCGGTTCGGGAAACTGGTCCTGCTGACGCCGTCCCCCCGCTACATCGACGACGAGGGGTACCGGGGCGGGTTCAGCAGGGACGACATCGACGAGCTGCTGGAGTCCCTGGACGCGAACTACCTCGGCTGGTCCGGCGTGATGGCGCCGGTGATCATGGGGAACCCGGACCGCCCGGAGCTGGGCGAGGAGCTCACCAACAGCTTCTGCCGCACCGACCCGGCCATCGCCCGGGTGTTCGCCCGCACCACGTTCCTGAGCGACAGCAGGGACGACCTGGCCCGGGTGAGCCTGCCGACGCTGGTGGTGGAGTGCGCCTCCGACGTGATCGCACCGCGCGAGGTGGGCGCGTACGTCCACGCCGCCATCCCCGGCAGCCGGCTGGTCACCCTGGACGCCACCGGGCACTGTCCCCAGCTCAGCGCGCCCGGGGCGACCGCGGAGGCGATCATCGCCTTCCTCCGGGACGAGGACCGATGAGCCCGCGGGAGCCGGGCCGCCGCCGCCCGGACGCCGGGGACGTCCCCGCGGAACAGGCCGCCGCGGTCGCCCCGCTGCTGGAGGACTCCGCCGAGGACCTGTACGAGAACGCACCGTGCGGCTACGTCTCCACCCTGATGAACGGCACCCTCACCAAGGTCAACGGCACCCTGCTCGGATGGCTGGGGTACCGCCGCGAGGACCTGGTCGGCCGCAGGCGCTTCGCCGACCTGCTGACCGTCGGCGGCAGGCTCTACCACGAGACCCACTTCGCGCCGCTGCTCCAGATGCAGGGCGAGGTGCACGGCATCGCCATGGAGCTGAAGGCGGCGGACGGCGCCCGGCTGCCCGTGATGGTCACCTCCGCGGTCAAGACCGACGCGGCGGGCGAACCGCTGCTGATCCGTACGACGGTGATCCAGGCCCGCGACCGCCGCAGCTACGAGCAGGAACTGCTCCGCGCCCGACGGGCCGCGGAGGCCGCCCACCAGGAGACCGAGCGCAGCCGGGAGCACCTCCACCAGGTGGTCGCCGTCCTCCAGCGGAGCCTGCTGCCGCCGTCGCTCCCGCCGGTGCCCGGCCTGGAGACGGCGGCCCACTACCACACCGCGTCCCCCGACCGCCTGGGCGGCGACTTCTACGACCTGTTCTCCCTGGGCGGCGGGCGCTGGGCGTTCTTCCTCGGCGACGTGTGCGGCAAGGGGCCCGAGGCGGCCGCCGTCACCTCGCTGGCCCGCTACACCCTGCGCGCCGCCGCCATGAACGACCCCGACCCCGTGGCGGTGCTCCAGACCCTGAACGCGGTCCTGGTCGAGGGGTACGCGGGGGACGACCCCCGCTACTGCACGGTCGTCTTCGGGCTCCTGGAACCGTCGGCCGCGGGCGGGGGCGGCTTCGACATCACCCTCGCCGGCGGCGGGCACCCCCCGGCGCTGCTGCTGCGCGACGACGGCACCGCCGCCCACCTGCACACCCCGGGCGGGGTCCTCATCGGCGTCCTGTCCTCCCCGCACGTGGCCGTCACCCGGACCCGGCTGGGGCCCGGGGACACCGTGGTGCTGTACACCGACGGACTCACCGAGGCCCGCACCGCGTCCGGACGGTACGGTGACGAAGAACTGCTCGCCTTCGTCTCCGGCCTGGCCCCCTCGGGTGCCGAGCCGACGGTCAAGGCGCTCATCGACCTGCTGGAGGGCTTCGGCAGCGGTCTCGACGACGACACCGCCCTCCTCGCCCTGGGCGTCCCCGCCCGCGCTCACGAGAACCCGACACCACCATGCTGAACACCACCACACGGACCACCCCCGCCGGGCCGGTCCTGGACGTCCACGGCGACCTGGACTTCCACACCGTCCCCTCCTTCCGGCGGACGCTGGAGGGCGTGGTCCTGCTGCCCGGGCAGCGGCTCGTGCTGAACCTGGCCGGCCTCCGGTTCTGCGACTCCAGCGGCATCACCGCGCTGCTGGTCGCCCGCAACCTGGCGGCGTCGGCCAGGGCTGACGTCTCCCTGGCGGCGGTCCCGGAGAGCACGCTCCGGGTGCTGCGCATCGTCGGGCTGGACCAGGTCTTCCCCATCGAGCCGGCCGCACCCGCCGGATACACCGAACACACCGCACACACCGGGCTGGACGGGGCCGGCCGGACCGGCCGGCCCCACCGCGCCGGGGCGGACAGCGCCTGACGGGCGGGCCGGGCGGGCCGCCCCGCACCGGCCGCCCCGCACCGGCCGCCCCGCGCGCTGACGCGCGGGGCCGCGGCGCCGCGGGAGCCGTGCCCGCGCGGGCTACTCGGACGGGTCGACGCCCGCCCGGAGCAGGCCGTAGGTGTACGCGTCCTCCAGCGCCTGCCACGAGGCGGCGATGACGTTCTCGCCGACACCGACGGTGGCCCACTCGCCCTCGCCGTCGGACGTGGTGATCAGGACCCGGGTCGTGGACTGGGTGCCGTGCTTGCCCTCCAGGATGCGGACCTTGTAGTCCACCAGCTCCAGCTTGGCGAGCTGCGGGTGGATCCGCTCCAGGCCGGCGCGCAGCGCGAGGTCGAGGGCGTTGACCGGGCCGTTGCCCTCGGCGGTGGCGACGATCCGCTCGCCCTTGGCCCACAGCTTGACCGTGGCCTCGTTGGCGTGGGTGCCGTCGGGGCGGTCCTCGACGATCGCGCGCCACGACTCGGTACGGAAGTAGCGGCGGGCGCGGCCCTCGACCTCGGCGCGCAGCAGCAGCTCGAAGGAGGCGTCGGCGGCCTCGTACGTGTAGCCCTTGAGCTCCCGCTCCTTGACCCGCTCGACGACCCGCGCGACCAGGGCGCGGTCGCCGCCGAGGTCGACGCCGAGTTCCTTGCCCTTGAGCTCGATGGAGGCGCGTCCGGCCATGTCGGAGACCAGCATCCGCATGGTGTTGCCGACCCGCTCGGGGTCGATGTGCTGGTAGAGGTCGGGGTCGACCTTGATGGCCGAGGCGTGCAGGCCCGCCTTGTGGGCGAAGGCCGAGACACCGACGTACGGCTGGTGGGTGGAGGGGGTCAGGTTGACGACCTCGGCGATGGCGTGCGAGATGCGCGTCATCTCCTTCAGGGCGCCCTCGGGGAGGACCTTCTTGCCGTACTTCAGCTCCAGCGCGGCGACGACGGGGAAGAGGTTGGCGTTGCCGACGCGCTCGCCGTAGCCGTTGGCGGTGCACTGGACGTGGGTCGCGCCCGCGTCGACGGCGGCGAGGGTGTTGGCGACGGCGCAGCCGGTGTCGTCCTGGGCGTGGATGCCGAGGCGGGCGCCGGTGTCGGCGAGGACGGTGGAGACCACGGCCTGGACCTGGGCGGGGAGCATGCCGCCGTTGGTGTCGCACAGGATGACCACGTCGGCGCCGGCCTCGGCGGCGGCGCGGACGACGGCCTTGGCGTACTCGGGATTGGCCCGGTAGCCGTCGAAGAAGTGCTCGCAGTCGACGAAGACGCGCCGGCCCTGCTCGCGCAGGTGGGCGACGGTGTCGCGGACCATGGCGACGTTCTCGTCGAGGGTGGTGCGCAGGGCCAGTTCGACGTGCCGGTCGTGCGACTTGGCGACGAGCGTGATGACAGGGGCGCCGGAGTCGAGGAGGGCCTTGACCTGCGGGTCCTCCGCGGCGGTGGCCCCGGCCCGGCGGGTGGCGCCGAACGCGACGAGCTGGGCGTGCCGGAAGCGGATCTCCTGCTTGGCGCGGGCGAAGAACTCGGTGTCGCGCGGGTTGGCCCCGGGCCAGCCGCCCTCGATGAAGCCGACGCCGAAGTCGTCCAGGTGCCGGGCGATGGTCAGCTTGTCGGCGACGGTGAGGTTGATGCCCTCCCGCTGGGCGCCGTCGCGCAGCGTCGTGTCGAAGACGTGGAAGCTGTCGTCGACGGCGGCGGCACCGGCGACGGTATGAAGACTGTCGGTCTCCGTGGTCATGACTGTGTTGGCTCCTGTCGGATCTGGCTCCGGAAGGCTGGCTCCACCTGCCCCCATTCTCGCGCGCCGCCGTCCCCGGCCGAGGTGGGGCCGGAAAACGAAAAGACCCCTCGCGGGTGCGAGAGGTCTGCGCGCGGGTCTGAGACACGGTGTCCACTGCCGCGGGGGTTCTGCCGCGATTCAGTGGTCACTGCGGACCGGCGCGCTGCTGCCCATAATCATGGCGGTAGCAAGCACGCCCGCAGTCTGCCACAGATGTGAAGGCCGGTGGACCCGGATCTCACGATGCGGTCGGCCCCGCGTCCGGGGCCGTGGGTGCCAGGGTGTCCTCGATGAATTCCCGTACGTGGGTGAGGACGGCGTCGCGGCCCGTGCCCGGTATGCCGACGGCCACGTGGACGCTGAAGCCGTCGAGCAGGGCGCGCAGCCGGGCCGCGAAGCGGTCGGCGTCCACGGGGCGCAGTTCGCCGCGCGAGATGCCCTCGGCGAGGAGGGCCACCAGGTCGCGGTGCCAGGCGCCCTCGATGGCGGCCTGGCGGGCACGGGCGTCGTCGTCGGCGTTCTGCGAGCGGTTCCAGACCTCCAGCCAGAGGGTCCAGTGCGGGTCGCGCGGGCCGTCGGGCACGTACAGGTCGACGTAGGCGCCGAGCCGCTCGCGTACGGGGGCGGGGCGGGACAGCAGTGCGCCGCGCTCGGCGCCGAGGCGGCCCTCGCTCCACTCCAGGGTCTGGAGCAGCAGCTCGTCCTTGGTGCGGAAGTAGTAGAGGAGGTGGCCGCTGCTCATGCCGACCTCGCGGCCGAGCCCCGCCATGGTGAGCCCGTCGAGCCCGCGCTCGGCGATGGTCGCCATGGCGGCGGCGAGAAGCTGCTCCCGGGGCGGCGCGCTGTTGCGCCGCCGTGCGGCCGGTGTCGTACGCGGTTCGTTCACTCGTACGTTGTACCTGATCCTTCCGGGCCCCCGGGGAGCGTCCAGCCCTCCTCGGCCAGCCGCTCGCGCAGGGCCGCCACGCGGGCGGCCGGGGGTGCGGGCGGGTGCGGGTCGAGTCCCGCGCCGAAGGCGCCCTCCAGCACCTGGGCGAGCTCCTCCTCGCCGACGAGCTCCCGCAGCACCACCAGCAGGGCCGGGTACTCCTCCTCGTGAACGACGCCGCCGAACACCGCGTACAACTGCCGGATGATCTCCACCAGTCCGGGGCGCAGCTTCATCCACCACCGGTTGGTGCGGATCTCCTCGGCGACCTGCTCCATGAACCGGCGCATGACCTCGTACGGCACCTCGTGGTGCCCGGCCCGCTCGTTCCAGCAGACCGTCGGCTCCCGCTCGGGGTCCTCGTCCGGGACGATCGCCGTCACCAGGATCCTTCCGGAGTGGCACAGCTCCAGGTACCAGGCGTCGTCGGGGTTGGAGTACAGGGTCGTGACGGAGTAGCCGTCGCGGGCGGTGGCGGTCATGGCCGCAGCGTGCCACGGCCGCCCCGCGCGTGCCGAGCGGTTATGCGGTCTTCGGCTGCTGCTGGGTGATGCAGTGGATGCCGCCGCCGCCGGCGAAGATCGTGCGGGCGTCCACGAGGGTGACCGTGCGGTCGGGGAAGAGCCGGCGGAAGATCCCCGCGGCGATCTCGTCGCGCGGGTCGTCGAAGGCGCAGAGCACCACGCCGCCGTTGCAGAGGTAGTGGTTGATGTAGGAGTAGTCGACCCATTCGCCGTCCTCCTGGAGGACGGTGGGGGCCGGGACCTCGACGACCTCCAGCCGGCGGCCCCTGGCGTCGGTCTGCTTGCGCAGCAGGTCGACGTTGGCCTTGCACAGTTCGTGGTCCGGGTGGGACGGGTCGGGCTGGGTGTGGGCGACGACGACGCCCGGGCGGGCGAAGGCGGCGACGATGTCGACGTGGCCGCGGGTGCCGTACATGCCGTAGTCGCCGGTCAGGCCGCGGGGCAGCCAGATCGCCTTGGTGGTGCCGAGCTTGGCGTGGATCTCCGCCTCGACCTGCTCGCGGGTCCACTCCGGGTTGCGCTCGGGGCCGAGCTGGACGGTGTCGGTGAGCAGGACGGTGCCCTCGCCGTCGACGTGGATGGCGCCGCCCTCGTTGACAAGTGCGCTGCTCACCACCGGCACTCCGGCGAGGTCCGCGACATGGCGGGCGATCTTGGCGTCGTGCTCCCAGCGGGCCCAGTCGGCCGCGCCCCAGCCGTTGAACACCCAGTCGACGGCGGCCAGTCGGGTCCCGTCGGTGACGAAGGTGGGACCGATGTCGCGCATCCAGGCGTCGTCCAGATCGCGTTCGACCAGCTCGATGTCCGGGCCGAGGAGCGCGCGGGCCGACGCCTCGTCGCCGGGGGCGTGGACCACGGTCACCGGTTCGAAGCGGCGTACGGCGCGGGCGACCGACGCCCATGCCTCGCGGGCCTCGCGCAGCTCCTCGTCGTTGGTGAAGGTCGGGTTCGGGCCCGGCCAGGCCATCCAGGTGCGCTCGTGCGGTGCCCACTCGGCGGGCATGCGGAAGGTGCTCATGGGGTGGGTGTCCTCAGAGGAAGTAGAGGCGGTTGAGGGAGACGGAGTCGGCCGGGTCCGAGCGGACCGGATCGCCGTCGAGGGTGACGAGTCCGGTGCGGCCGTCGACCGCGACCTCGCCGATGCGGGAGTTGAGGAGCAGGTTCCCGGGGCCGATGCCGCGGGTGCCGCGCACGGCGACCCGGCGGCGGCGGGTGGGCATCAGGTCGTTGCCGGCCTGGGCGGCGGCACCGGAGACGAAGGCCACCGAGATGTCGGCGGCGGTGGCGCCGAACGCCCCGAACTGCGGTCCGAGGACCAGCGGTTCACAGGTGTCGGTGGCGGCGTTCGGGTCGCCCACGACCCCGTACGCGGGGAAGCCCGACTTGAGGACGAGCTGCGGTTTGGCGCCGAAGAACTCGGGCCGCCACAGCACGATGTCGGCGAGCTTGCCGACCTCGATCGAGCCGACCTCGTGCGCGAGGCCGTGGGCGATCGCCGGGTTGATGGTGAGCTTGGCCATGTAGCGGAGGACGCGGGCGTTGTCGTCGCCGTCCCCGTCGCCCTCCAGCGGGCCGAGCTCGGCCTTCATCTTCCCGGCCATGGCGAAGGTCCGGCGTACGGTCTCGCCGGCCCTTCCCATGCCCTGCGCGTCCGACGACGTGATCCCGATCGCGCCGAGGTCGTGCAGGACGTCCTCCGCGCCCATCGTCCCGGCCCTGATCCGGTCGCGGGCCATGGCCGCGTCGCCGGGCAGGTCGGTCTTCAGGTCGTGTACGGAGACGATCATTCCGTAGTGCTCGGCGACCGCGTCCCGCCCGAAGGGGAGGGTGGGGTTGGTCGACGAGCCGATGACGTTGGGGACGCCCGCCATCTTCAGGACGTTGGGGACGTGGCCGCCGCCGCAGCCCTCGATGTGGAAGGCGTGGATGGTGCGGCCTTCGAGGACCTTGAGGGTGTCCTCGACCGAGAGGCATTCGTTCAGGCCGTCGCTGTGCAGGGCGACCTGGACGTCGTACTCCTCGGCGACGCGCAGCGCGGTGTCGAGCGCGCGGGTGTGGGCGCCCATGTCCTCGTGGACCTTGAAGCCGGAGGCGCCGCCCTCGGCGAGCGCCTCGACCAGCGGGGCGTCGGAGGAGGAGGACCCGCGGCCGAGGAAGCCGATGTTGACGGGCCAGGCGTCGAAGGCGTTGAAGGCGTGGCGCAGCGCCCAGGGCGAGTTGACGCCGACGCCCCAGACGGGGCCGAACTCCTGGCCGATGATCGTGGTGACGCCGGAGGCGAGGGAGGCCTCCATGATGCGCGGTGACAGCAGGTGGACGTGGGTGTCGACCGCTCCGGCGGTGGCGATGAGGCCCTCGCCGGAGACGATGGACGTGCCGGTGCCGACGACGACGTCCACGCCGTCGAGGGTGTCGGGGTTGCCGGCGCGGCCGATGGCGTGGATACGGCCCTCGCGGATGCCGATGGACACCTTGCGGATGCCCTGGACGGCGTCGATGACAATTACGTTGCTCACCACGACGTCGCAGGTGTCGCGGACGGCGGCGGCCTTGAGGTGCAGTCCGTCGCGGGCGGTCTTGCCGAAGCCGGCGAGGAACTCGTCGCCGGGCTTCTGGGCGTCGGACTCGACCCGGACGGTGAGGCCCGAGTCGCCGAGCCGGACGCGGTCGCCCGCGCGGGGGCCGTGGGTGGCGGCGTACTCGTAGGGCGTGAGGCGGCGCGCTTCGGCGGGGTGGCCTCCGGGGCGGCTCATCGGTCGGCCTCCTGCTCGGTGGTGTGCGGTACGCCGAGGTAGCCGCAGGCGGCGGCGCGGCGCAGTGCCTCCTCGCGGGCGCCCGGGGCGTCCAGCGGCCCGTCGACCAGCCCGGCGAAGCCGATGGCGATCCGGTCGCCGCCGATCGGCACCAGGCCGACCTCGTCGCTCTCGCCGGGTCCGAAGCGCACGGACGATCCGGCGGGGACGCAGAGCCGCATGCCGTAGGCCCGGGGGCGGTCGAAGTCGAGCCGCGGGTTGGCCTCGAAGAAGTGGAAGTGCGAGGTCACGGAGACCGGGACGCCCGCGGTGTTGGTGACCCGCAGTCGTACCACGGGCTCCGGGGCCGCGTGCTCCGGTCCGGGCAGCAGCGCGCCGGGGCCCTGGTCGCCCAGGCCGCCGCCGAGGGGGTCGGCGACCACGGCGAGCCGGGAGCCGTCGTCGAAGACGGCCTCCACGTGGACCTCGGTCACGACGTCCGCGACGCCCGGCAGGACGTCGTCGGGGCCGAGCACCGAGCGGGCCAGTTCGACGGCCTCGGCGAGCCGGCGCCCGTCGCGGGCCGCCTCGCAGACGGTGTCCGCGATCAGGGCGGTCGCCTCGGGGACATTCAGCCGCAGACCGCGGGCCCGGCGGGCCCGGGCGAGCTCGGCGGCACCGAAGATCAGCAGCCGGTCGCGTTCCGTGGGGGTCAGTCGCACGTCACCACACCTCCTGTTTGAGCATCACTCTAACCATAGGAATCCAGTAGTGAAACCATTGACGCGGGCAGAAGGCATGAGCCACATTGAGCGTCACTCTAAAAGTCGACGAGCACAGTGAGGGAGCGCCCATGCCGATTGAACAGCGCGGAGTCGACACCATCCCGGAAGCGGAGCGCACCAGCGGGCCGCGAGACCTCGTCTCGATCCTGCTGGGCTCGAACCTGTGCCTCGGAGTGATCGTCTTCGGCTGGCTGCCGGTGTCCTTCGGGCTCGGCCTGTGGCCGGCGGTCACCTCGGTGGTCGCCGGCACGGTCGCCGGCGTCGCCGTCACCGCCCCGCTCGCGCTGGTCTCGCTGCGGACGGCGACCAACCTGTCGACCTCCAGCGGTGCCTTCTTCGGCGTGCGCGGCCGGCTCGTCGGCTCGGTGGTGGGGCTGCTGCTGTCGCTCGGCTACACGGCGCTGACCCTGTGGATCGGCGGGGACGTGATGCTGGGCACCCTTGCACGGCTGTTCGACGTGCCGACCGGTCCCGTGCCGCACGCCCTCGTGTACGTGCTGCTCGCCGGCGGCACGGTCGTCGCCGCCGTGTTCGGCTACCGGCTGCTGCTGCGGCTCAGCCGGTACCTCGCCGTCGGCATGACCCTGCTGCTCCTGCTCGGCGTCCTCGCCTACGCGGGCGACTTCACGACCGCGCCCCCGCCGGACACCCCGTACCTGCTGGGCTCCTTCTGGCCGACGTGGCTGCTGTCCGCCGTGGCCGCGGGCCTGAGCGGGCCGGTCGCCTTCATCACCCTGCTCGGCGACTACACGCGGTACGTCTCGCCCGAGCGGCACCGGCCGCGCTCGGTGTGGCGGGCGACCTGCCTGGGCCTGTTCGCCGGGCTGCTGGTGCCGCAGCTTTTCGGTACGTTCACGGCGCTGGCCGCGCGGGCCGGCGCGGACTACGCGGGGCCGCTGGTCGCGACGGCCGCGCCCTGGTACCTGCTGCCGCTGCTCGTCGCGGCGAGCGCGGGGTCGGTCGGGAACGCGGGTCTGATGCTCTACTCGATGGGCCTCGACCTGGACGCCGTCGTGCCGCGCGCCGGGCGGGCCACCGCCACGCTGGTGGTGGCCGCCGTGGCGACGGCGTTCGTGTTCGCGGGCCACTTCGTGTGGGACGCGCGGTCGGCGATGACCTCGTTCGTGCTGCTGCTCACCGCGATCGGCACGCCCTGGGCGGTGATCACCCTCATGGGCCACGTGCGGTGCGGCGGCCGCTACGACCCGGACGCCCTCCAGGTCTTCAACCGGCGGGCGAGGGGCGGGGCCTACTGGTTCCGGGCCGGCTGGCACCCGCGCGCCACGGCGTCCTGGGCCCTGGGCGCGGCCGTGGGCCTGGCGGCCGTCTCGACACCGCTCTACGAGGGGCCGCTGCTGGCGCTCACCGGCGGCGTCGACGTGAGCTTCGTCCTGTCCGGCCTGGTGGGCGGCGGGGCGTACGCGGTGCTGACCGCCGGCTCCGTATCTCCGGCTCCGGACGCCCTCGCGGCGCCCGGAGCGGGGACCGCCGCGTCCTGAGGCGCGGCGACGCGGGAGCGCCCGCGCCCTCGAGCGGGGGGCGCGGGCGCTTCCGTACGTCCTGGGGGTCAGCCGACCTTGTGGGTCCAGCCGTGCGGGTCGTCCGCGGCACCGGTCTGGATGTCCAGCAGCGCCTTGCGGAGCTTCAGCGTGACCTCGCCCGGTTCGCCGCCGGACTGGGTCCACTCACCGCTCGCCGACTTGACCCGGCCGACCGGGGTGATCACCGCGGCCGTGCCGCAGGCGAAGACCTCCTTGAGCGTGCCGTTCTCGGTGTCGGCCCGCCACTGGTCGATGGAGACGCGCCCCTCCTCCGCCCCGTACCCGAGGTCGGCGGCGAGCCGGAGGAGCGAGTCGCGGGTGATGCCCGCGAGGAGGGAGCCGGTGAGCTCCGGGGTGACGATCCTGTCCTCGTACACGAAGTACAGGTTCATGCCGCCGAGCTCCTCGACCCACTTGTGCTCGACGGCGTCGAGGTAGGCCACCTGATCGCAGCCCTTGGCGGCGGCCTCGGCCTGGGCGAGCAGGGACGCGGCGTAGTTGCCGCCGGTCTTGGCGAAGCCGATGCCGCCCGGGACGGCGCGGACGCGGTCCTCCGAGAGCCAGATGGACACCGGCTTCACCCCGCCGGGGAAGTACGCGCCGGCGGGCGAGGCGATGACGATGAAGAGGTACTCGTTGGCGGGGCGGACGCCCAGGCCGACCTCGTTGGCGATCATGAACGGCCGCAGGTAGAGCGACTCCTCGCCACCGTGTGGCGGCACCCAGGCCTGGTCCTGCTGGACCAGCGCGTCACAGGCGGCGACGAACGTCTCGACCGGCAGCTCGGGCATGGCCAGGCGCTTGGCCGAGACCTGGAACCGCTCGGCGTTGGCCTCGGGGCGGAACATCGAGATCGAGCCGTCGGGGCGGCGGTAGGCCTTCAGCCCCTCGAAGATCTCCTGCGCGTAGTGCAGGGTCATGTTCGCGGGGTCGATCGACAGCGGTGCGTACGGCGTCAGCTCGGCGTCGTGCCAGCCACGCCCCTCCGTCCACTTGATCGTCACCATGTGGTCGGTGAAGTGGCGGCCGAAACCGGGGTTGGCCAGGATCGCCTCGCGCTCCGCGTCGGACAGCGGGTTCGAGGAGGGCTTGAGCTCGATCGTGGGCGTCGTCGTCATGAGTGCTGTGTCCTTCACCGTGTGTGTGTGACGGACCGCGCTCACGCCGCTACATCTGCTAGGACGTCCGAGCTTTCCCGCATGCCGCGGCCCCGCGTTCGATTATCGCGCGCGTGGCCGGTGCAATGAAACGGCTGGAGTGCGGTCCAGGGTTGATGGTGGCACCCGGGGCCGCACAGGAGAAGCCGCCGGGTGCGTGTGCGACCCGGCGGCTGTGTCTGGTGGTCCTCAGTCGGCGGGTCAGCTCGCTACGCGTACCGCGAGCGCGTCGCCGATCTCGTCCGTCGTCCGCGGCGCCGAGGCGTCCCGTTCCGCCAGGTCGGCGGCGACCGCCCGCTCGATGCGGACGGCCTCGGCCTCGTACCCGAGGTGGCGCAGGAGCAGCGCGACGGACAGGACGGTCGCGGTGGGGTCGGCCTTGCCCTGGCCCGCGATGTCGGGCGCGGAGCCGTGGACGGGCTCGAACATCGACGGGAACTCGCCCGTCGGGTTGATGTTGCCGGACGCGGCCAGGCCGATGCCGCCGGTCACGGCCGCGGCGAGGTCGGTCAGGATGTCGCCGAAGAGGTTGTCGGTGACGATGACGTCGAAGCGCTCGGGCTGGGTGACGAAGAAGATCGTCGCGGCGTCGACGTGCAGGTAGTCGGTGGTGACCTCGGGATACTCCTGGCCGACCCGGTCGAAGATGTTCTTCCACATGTGGCCGGCGTAGACGAGGACGTTGTTCTTGTGGACCAGCGTCAGCTTCTTGCGCGGCCGCGCCTTGGCACGCTCGTAGGCGTCCCGGACGACTCGCTCCACGCCGTACGCCGTGTTGACGCTGACCTCGGTGGCGACCTCGGCGGGGGTGCCGGTGCGCAGCGAGCCGCCGTTGCCGGTGTACGGGCCCTCGGTGCCCTCGCGGACGACGACGAAGTCGATGTCGGGACGGCCGGCCAGCGGGGTGGCGGTGTTCGGGAAGAGCTTCGACGGACGCAGATTGACGTAGTGGTCGAAGGCGAAGCGCAGCTTGAGCAGCAGCCCCCGCTCGAGCACGCCGGAGGGGACGGAGGGATCGCCGATGGCGCCGAGCAGGATGGCGTCGTGGCCCTTGAGGGCCTCCAGCTCCGCGTCGGGGAGGGTCTCCCCGGTGCGGTGCCAGCGCCGGGCGCCCAGGTCGTACTCCTTGGTCTCCAGCTTCACGTCCTCACGGAGGACGGAGCGAAGGACCTTCAAGCCCTGGGCCACGACCTCCTGGCCGATGCCGTCACCGGGAACCACTGCGAGATTGATGCTGCGAGACATGTCCGCACCCTACTCCTGCGTCCCAGAGCCTGACATGAGCGTTCCGGAATGTGGACGCCCGGTTCAGCCGGCGGGGTGACCCGTGGCCCCGCCGTTGTCCCGGCGGTCCAGGGCGCGCTGGAGGGCGGCGGCGGCGTTGCGGCGCTCGGTGTCGGAGGGGCGGGCGGTGTGACGGACACGGCGGACGACGGTCTCAGCGGCCATGACGATCGACTCCTTGAGATCAGAACGATTCGAGGCGCCGGAAAGGGCGGGGAGCGCGGCCGCAGGGGTTGCCTGCCGGGGGCACGGACTCGGGTCCGCCGTTCGCTGGATGGAGCGAGACGTTCGGCTCCTACAAAGCTAAGCCGTCATGGAGCGTCTGTCTCCACAATTACTCGGACTTCCTACTATCTGAGACGGGCGCCGGTGGAGAGCCGCTGGAACGGGGGCCGGAGCCTCACAGCACGTCACCGTCACGCCAGTCGAAGAGCAGCGCGCCCGCGTCCGCCGCGGGCAGCGGGCGCCCGGCCGCCGGCCGGAGGTACGTCGAGTCCTCCTCGTCCGGCAGGTGCACCACCCCGTCCGGGCCGTACGCCTCGACGCGGCCGTTCCAGAGCTGCCAGCCGCGCGCCCGGTACAGCTCGGCGCCCTCGTCGGACGCGGACAGCGCGCCGAACGCGTACGCCCCGTCGACGACCTCCTCCAGCGCGGCCATCACGCGCCCGCCCAGCCCCTGGCGGCGGCGGTCGGCACGGACGGCGACCCCCTCCACGTACCCGACGCGGTACGAGCGGCCGGCGTGCGCCACCCGGCGCATGATCACGCTGCCGTGGGCGGCGATGCCCTGCGCGTCCTCGGCGTACGCGTGGACGCCGCCGAGCCCGTGGTCCCAGTCCCGGTCGTCGAAGTCCCCGTCGAAGGCGGCGTCCAGCATCGCCCGTATCCCGGCCAGGACGGCGGGGGCCAGCTCGTAGGTGTGAGCCGTGCGGAAGGAGTCGGTCATGGGCCCACTGTGGCAGCGCCGACGGGGCGCGGGGTGCCTAACCGGCCACCGTCCGCGCCCCGTCGCCGTACCACCGGAGCCGCCGTACCGCCTCGTCGCCGGCGCGCTCATCCGTGGTGCGCGCCGACGGCCGGGGCGGTCAGAGGCGACCGCCGGTCAGCCGGGACAGCGGACCGCGCTGACGCAGTCCGGCCCGGCGTCCGAGGGCGTACGAGGACGCCACCACCGTCACCACGCCCGCGCTCGCACCGGCGGCAATGGCCTTCCTGGCCTTCACCAGCGTCCAGGCCACACCCGCCTTGCCGACGGTCTGCCCGGCGGCCGTACTGACGGCCGACTGGACGGTCCGGGCGGCCGACCTGGCCTTCTCCGTGGTCGCCCCGCCGATCCCGGCGAGCGCCTCCTTGCCGCTGCGCGCCGACTGCGACGCCCCGCGCGAGGCATCCTTGGCGCCCTGCGCCGTGCTCTTGGCCGCGCTCTGCGCACGGTCCTTCGTTGCCGTCGTCGTCTTGTTCGTCGTCTCAGCCATGGGGAGCGTGTAACCGCCCGCGCGACCCTCAAACTGACGGCGGTTCACCGTGCGGCGGTACGGGAAGCGCGGGTACGGAACCGCCCCCGCACCGGCGTGGGGGCCGGGACGGGGGCGGTGTTCGCGGGACGGACGTCAGCCCATGTGCGGGTACGTGTAGTCCGTCGGCGGGACCAGCGTCTCCTTGATGGCGCGGGTCAGCGTCCAGCGCATCAGGTTCTGCGGGGCGCCCGCCTTGTCGTTCGTACCGGAGGCGCGGCCGCCGCCGAAGGGCTGCTGGCCGACGACGGCACCGGTCGACTTGTCGTTGATGTAGAAGTTGCCCGCGGCGTACCGCAGCTTCTCCATCGTGTACGCGGCCGCCGCGCGGTCGTTTGCGATGACCGAACCGGTCAGCGCGTACGCCGACACCGACTCCATCTGCTCCAGCATGGCGTCGTACTGGTCGTCCTCGTAGACGTACACCGCGAGGATCGGGCCGAAGTACTCGGTCGTGAAGACCTCGTTGGCCGGGTCGGTGCACTCGATGACGGTCGGGCGGACGAAGTAGCCCACCGAGTCGTCGTAGCTGCCGCCGGCGACGATCGTGCAGGCCGGGTCGGCCTTGGCGCGGTCGATGGCGGCCTTGTTCTTGGCGAAGGACCGCTCGTCGATGACGGCGCCGATGAAGTTCGTCAGGTCGGTGACGTCACCCATCCGGATGCCGTCGACCTCGGCCGCGAACTCCTCCTTGAAGCCGGAGTTCCAGATCGAGGCCGGGATGTACGCGCGGGAGGACGCCGAGCACTTCTGGCCCTGGTACTCGAAGGAGCCGCGGGTCAGCGCGGTCTTCAGCACGGCGCGGTCGGCGCTCGGGTGCGCGACGACGAAGTCCTTGCCGCCGGTCTCGCCGACGATGCGCGGGTAGCCGCGGTACTTCTCGATGTTGGCGCCGACCGTCTTCCACAGGTGCTGGAAGGTCTTGGTGGAACCGGTGAAGTGGATGCCCGCGAGCTCCGGGTGCGCCAGGGCCACGTCGGAGACGGCGATGCCGTCGCCGGTCACCAGGTTGATGACGCCCTTGGGCAGGCCGGCCTCCTCCAGCAGCTCCATGAGCAGCACGGCGGCGTGGGTCTGCGTCGGGGACGGCTTCCAGACCACCACGTTGCCCATGAGGGCCGGGGCGGTGGGCAGGTTGCCCGCGATGGCGGTGAAGTTGAAGGGCGTGATCGCGTAGACGAAGCCCTCCAGCGGACGGTGGTCGAGACGGTTCCACACGCCCGGGGCGTTGGCCGGCGGCTGCTCGGCGAGCAGGTCGCGGGCGTACTTGACGTTGAAGCGCCAGAAGTCGACGAGCTCGCAGGGGGTGTCGATCTCGGCCTGCTGGACGGTCTTCGACTGGCCCAGCATGGTCGAGGCGGCCATGGTCTCGCGCCACGGGCCGGCCAGCAGCTCGGCGGCGCGGAGGATGATCGCGGCGCGGTCGTCGAAGGACATCGCCCGCCACGCCGGGGCGGCGGCGAGGGCCGCGTCGATGGCGTCCTGCGCGTCCTGGTGGGTGGCGCCGGCGAAGGTGCCGAGGACCTTGGCGTGGTTGTGCGGCTGCACGACGTCCACCCGCTCACCGCCGCCCATCCGCTTGACGCCGCCGATGGTCATCGGCAGGTCGATGGGGTTCTCGGCCAGCTCCTTGAGCTTGGCCTCCAGGCGGACGCGCTCGGCCGAACCGGGGGCGTAGGTGTGGACCGGCTCGTTGACCGGAGCGGGGACCTGGGTCACAGCGTCCATGAGTTCCGTAACTCCTTCAGTTCTTGGTGATCATCGAGCGGACGAAGAACAGCAGGTTGGCCGGCTTCTCCGCGAGGCGGCGCATGAAGTACCCGTACCAGTCGGTTCCGTACGCGGTGTAGACGCGCATCCGGTGACCCTCGGCGGCGAGCCTCACGTGCTCGTCGCTGCGGATCCCGTACAGCATCTGGAACTCGTACTCGTCCAGTTTGCGCCCGGCACGGCGCGCGAGCTCCTGGGTGACGGCGATCAGACGCGGGTCGTGGGACCCGATCATCGGGTAGCCGTCGCCCTCCATCAGGATCTTGAGGATCCGGACGTACGCCTTGTCGATCTCCGCCTTGTCCTGGTACGCGACGGTGGCGGGCTCCTTGTAGGCACCCTTGACGATCCGCACGCGGCTGCCGCTCGCGGCGAGGCGGCGGGCGTCCTCCTCGGTGCGGAAGAGGTACGCCTGGATGACGCAGCCGGTCTGCGGGAAGTCCTTCCGCAGCTCCTCGTGGATGGCGAACATCGAGTCCAGGGTGGTGTGGTCCTCGGCGTCGAGCGTGACCGTGGTGCCGATCGCGGCGGCGGCCTCGACGACCGGCCGGACGTTGGCGAGGGCCAGCTCGTGGCCGCCGTCCAGCGCCTGGCCGAACATCGACAGCTTGACGGACATCTCGGCCCTGGTGCCGAGGTCCAGCCCCTTCAGGTGCTCGATGAGCTCCAGGTACGCGTCCCGCGCGGCGGCGGCCTGCTCCGGGGTGGTGATGTCCTCGCCCACCACGTCCAGGGTGACCTCCAGGCCCCGGCCCGTCGCCTCGCGGACGATCGGGACGACCTGCTCGACCGTCTCACCGGCGATGAACCGGCTGACGACCTGCTTGGTGCCCGGAGCGGCAGAGACGAAGCGGCGCATCTTGTCACTGCGCGACGCGGCGAGGATCACGGGACCCAGCACGGGGCACCTCCACGGAACACGGGTTGAAGGGGGCCATAGCGGAAGGATCCGGAACGGCACGGAGAACCACCGTGAAACCTAAGGATCGCTCCGATGCTCGGCCATCGACACCTGTCACGCATCCTCGGCCGTCCTCTCATACAGATGTCTGAAGGGGTGGCAGAATGTCCGGGTGAAGGCCGATTACCAAGAGCTGGTCGACGAGGTCTCGGCGCTGCTGGGCGCCCCGGCGACGCTGGAGAACCGCGATTTCGGGCTGATCGCCTTCGGGGCCCACGACAGCGACGACGACTCCGCCATGGACCCGGTGCGCACCCGGTCGATCCTGACCAGGAAGTCCACCCCCGCGGTGCGGGCCTGGTTCGAGGGCTTCGGCATCACCCGGGCGACCGGCCCGGTCCGTATCCCCGCCGCCCCGGACGCGGGCGTCCTCCGGGGCCGGATCTGCCTCCCGGTACGCCACCGGGGCGTCGTCCTCGGATACGTGTGGCTCCTCGACGCCGATCCGGGGCCTTCGCCCGGCCGGCTGACGGCGGCCATGGGGGTGGCCGAGCGGATCGGCGCGCTGCTGGCCGACGAGGAACGGGCGGACGCCGACCTCTCGCGCGAGCTGCGCGCGGTGCTGACGGCCGAGCGGGGCTGGCAGTACGACATGGCGCTCGCGGCCCTCCGCACGGCACTCGGCCGGGACGCGGACGGCCTGCACGCCCTGGTGTGCGTCGCCCCCTGGCCGGTCGCCGGCACCCCGTCGATCCGCACCGCGCCCGGCGTGGCCGCCCTGTGCACGGTGCCCTGGCCGGGCCGGGCGCCGCGGGACCCGCACGCCGACGGGCCGGGCACGCCGGGCACGGGCGCCCCGGGAACGGCGGACGGCCCCGGGGGCGGCGGGCACGGTGGGGTCGTCACGCACGGTGGGGCCATCGGGGCCGGGCACGGTCTCGCCGCCCTGGTCCGGCTGCGCTCGGCCGACGCGCCCGCCCCGGCGCTCTCGGCGGCCGCGCGCCTGCGGGACGCGGCGGGCGGCACCGCGCCCGGCGGCCCGGGGGGTACCCCGCCCGGCGCCCCGCCCACGGCGGCCTGGGCGGCGCGCGGCGGCGGCCCGGGGGGCGACCCCGCCGGGGTGGCCGTCGCCGGGGTGGCCGATCCGCGGCGGAGGGTGGGCGACCTCGGGGAGGCCTGGCGGGAGGCAGCCTCCGCCGCCCGGGCGGCCCTGGCCCAGCCACGGCTCGGCCCGGTCGCCCGGTGGTCGGCGATCGGCCCGTACCGGCTGCTCACCGCGCTCCCCCCGGTCCCGCCGCACGACCGGGCGGCCGCGGCCCTGCTCGCCCCCGCGCACACGGAACTGGCCCGCACCGCCGAGGTGTTCCTCGACAGCGCGGGCCAGGCGGGCCGCACGGCGGCGGCCCTCGGCATCCACCGCCAGACGCTCTACTACCGCCTTTCGCGCGTCGAAAACCTCACCGGCCTCGACCTCGACGACGGCGAGGACCGGCTCCTGCTGCACATGGCCCTGAAGGCGGCCCGCCTGTGAAGCACCGGGTCACCGTCCCAGCGGGGCGCACCACCTGGACCGAGGCGTCACGGAGCGGGACGCGCCCGCCTCATGAACGAGACCGGCCCGGTGCGCTGACGCACCGGGCCGGTCCCCTGACGGTCGTACGAACGGTCAGGTGAGGTTGACCGAGCGGGCGGACGTCGCGCCGATCTCCTCGGCGACCTCCGTCAGCACCTGCTGCGGGACCGTGTCGTCGACTGTGAGGACCGCGAGCGCCTCGCCGCCCTCCGCGGCGCGGGCGACCTGCATGCCCGCGATGTTCAGACCGGCCTCGCCGAGGACCCGGCCGACGGTGCCGACGACACCGGGACGGTCCTCGTACCGCAGGACGATCATGTGGTCGGCGAGCGCCAGGTCCACGTCGTAGTCACCGACGGCGACGATCTTCTGGAGGTGCTTGGGGCCGGCCAGCGTGCCGGACACCGCCACCTCCTCGCCGCCCGAGAGCGTGCCGCGCACGGTGACCACGTTGCGGTGGTCGGGGGACTCGCTCGACGTCGTCAGACGGACCTCGACACCGCGCTCCTGCGCGAACAGCGGCGCGTTGACGTAGCTCACCGTCTCGTCCACGACGTCCTCGAAGACACCCTTGAGCGCGGACAGTTCCAGCACCTTGACGTCGTGCTGGGTGATCTCGCCGTACACCTCGACGTCGAGGCGGACCGCGACCTCGCCCGCCAGCGCGGTGAAGATCCGGCCGAGCCGCTCGGCGAGCGGCAGACCCGGCTTGACGTCCTCGGCGATGACGCCGCCCTGGACGTTGACCGCGTCCGGGACCAGCTCACCCGCGAGGGCCAGGCGCACCGAGCGGGCGACCGCGATACCGGCCTTCTCCTGCGCCTCGTCCGTGGACGCGCCCAGGTGCGGGGTGCACACGACCTGGTCGAGCTCGAACAGCGGGGAGTCCGTGCAGGGCTCCTTGGCGTACACGTCCAGGCCCGCGCCGGCGACCCGGCCCTCCTTGAGCGCCGAGTACAGCGCCTCCTCGTCGACGATCCCGCCGCGCGCGGCGTTGACGACGCGGACGGTCGGCTTGACCTTGTGCAGCGCCTCGTCGCCGATCAGGCCGAGCGTCTCGGGGGTCTTCGGCAGGTGGACGGTGATGAAGTCGGAGACCTCCAGCAGCTCGTCCAGCGTCAGCAGCTTGACGCCCATCTGCGCGGCCCGCGCCGGCTGCACGTAGGGGTCGTACGCGACGATCTTCATACCGAAGGCCGACATGCGCTGCGCGACCAGGACGCCGATGCGGCCGAGGCCGACGACGCCGAGGGTCTTCTCGCTGAGCTCGACGCCCGTGTACTTGCTGCGCTTCCACTCGCCGTTCTTGAGGGCGGTGTTGGCCTGCGGGATGTTCCGCGCCGTGGCGACCAGCAGACCGCAGGCCAGCTCGGCGGCGGTGACGATGTTGGACGTCGGGGCGTTGACGACCATCACGCCGGCCTTGGTGGCGGCGGAGACGTCGACGTTGTCCAGGCCCACACCCGCGCGGGCGACGACCTTCAGCCGGGTCGCGGCGGCGATGGCCTCGGCGTCGACCTTGGTGGCGGAGCGCACCAGGACGGCGTCCACGTCCGCGATGGCGGGCAGCAGCTCCGCTCGGTCGGCGCCGTTGCAGTGCCGGATCTCGAAGTCGGGGCCGAGCGCGTCGACGGTGGCCGGCGACAGCTCCTCGGCGATCAGTACGACCGGCTTTTTGGGGGGATGCGAGCTCACGTGGGTCCTCACAAGTCCAGTGCGGACGGCCGTCCCGACGGCCGCAGGCGGTGGAGGGGGCTTGCCGCGTGGAAGACGCACGACGCTGTGGGCCTGACGCGTATGTGTTCAGAAGTGTAGTGGGGGTGGATGACATCTTTTCCGCCTCGGCGGAAGGATCACCCGTCCGTGGTTGGACACTCGGTCCAAGGAGGACGGGCGGGTCCGGACAGCGCGTCCGGACCCGCCCCCGTGAGGCCTACGCCTCCTCGTTGTCCACCCAGCTCATGAGCTTGCGCAGCTCCTTGCCGGTGGTCTCCAGCAGGTGCTCGGAGTCCTGCGTCTTGTACTCGTCGTACTTCTTCAGCCCGCCGTGGTACTCGTCCATCCAGTTCTTGGCGAACGTGCCGTCCTGGATCTCGGAGAGGACCTTCTTCATCTCGGCCTTGGTGGCGTCGGTGATGATCCGCGGGCCGGTGACGTAGTCGCCCCACTCGGCGGTCTCGGAGACCGACCAGCGCATCTTCTCCAGGCCGCCCTCGTACATGAGGTCCACGATCAGCTTCAGCTCGTGGAGGCACTCGAAGTACGCGATCTCCGGCTGGTAACCGGCCTCGACCAGGGTCTCGAAGCCGGCCTTGACGAGGGCGGACGCGCCGCCGCACAGCACGGCCTGCTCGCCGAACAGGTCGGTCTCGGTCTCCTCGGTGAAGGTCGTCTTGATGACGCCCGCACGGGTGCCGCCGATGGCCTTGGCGTACGACAGGGCGAGCTGGAACGCGTTGCCCGTGGCGTCCTGCTCGACGGCGGCGATCGCCGGGACGCCGCGGCCCTCCTCGTACTGACGGCGGACCAGGTGGCCGGGGCCCTTGGGGGCGACGAGGGCGACGTCGACGCCGGCCGGGGGCTTGATGAAGCCGAAGCGGACGTTGAAGCCGTGGGCGAAGAACAGCGCGTCGCCGTCCTTCAGGTTGTCCTTGATGGACTCCTCGTAGACCTGGGCCTGGATCGGGTCCGGGATCAGGATCATGATGACGTCGGCCTCGGCGGCTGCCTCGGTCGGCGTGACGACGCGCAGGCCCTGCTCCTCGGCCTTCGCCTTGGACTTGGAGCCCTCGTGCAGACCGACGCGGACGTCGACACCCGAGTCACGGAGCGACAGCGCGTGGGCGTGGCCCTGGCTGCCGTATCCGATCACCGCGACCTTGCGGCCCTGGATGATGGACAGGTCGGCGTCGTCGTCGTAGAACAGCTCGGCCACTGGGTTTCTCCTTGGTGTGCTGATGTTGCGTCCCACCGTACGGCGGGCGGGGGCGGGGAGGTCGGGGGGTCTCGCTACGCGGAACGGTCCAGGGCCCGCAGCGAGCGGTCCGTGATGGACCGGGCGCCACGCCCTATGGCGATGGTGCCGGACTGGACGAGCTCCTTGATGCCGAACTGCTCCAGCATCTTGAGCATCGCGTCGAGCTTGTCACTCGAACCTGTTGCCTCGATCGTGACCGCCTCGGGCGAGACGTCGACGGTCTTGGCGCGGAAGAGCTGGACGATCTCGACGATCTGGGACCGGGTCTCGTTGTCGGCGCGGACCTTCACCAGGACGAGCTCGCGCTGGATGGCGGCGCTGGGCTCCAGTTCGACGATCTTCAGGACGTTGACCAGCTTGTTGAGCTGCTTGGTCACCTGTTCCAGCGGCAGGTCCTCGACATTGACCACGATGGTGATGCGGGAGATGTCGGGGTGCTCGGTGACACCGACGGCGAGCGAGTCGATGTTGAAGCCGCGCCGGGAGAACAGGGCGGCGATCCGGGCGAGGATGCCGGGCGTGTTCTCCACCAGGACGGAGAGCGTGTGCTTGGACATGATGGTTGACTCGGCTCTCTCTCAGTCGTCTTCGTTGTCGCCGAAGTCGGGACGGACGCCCCGGGCGGCCATGACCTCGTCGTTGGACGTCCCGGCGGCGACCATCGGCCAGACCTGGGCGTCCTCGTGGACGATGAAGTCGACGACGACCGGGCGGTCGTTGATCGCGTTGGCCTCGGCGATGACCTTGTCCAGGTCCTCGGGGCGCTCACAGCGCAGCGCGACGCAGCCCATGGCCTCCGACAGCTTCACGAAGTCCGGGATCCGGGTGCCGGCGCTGGGCTGCTTGCCGTCCGCGTCGGGGCCGGAGTGCAGGACGGTGTTGGAGTAGCGCTGGTTGTAGAAGAGCGTCTGCCACTGGCGGACCATCCCGAGCGCGCCGTTGTTGATGATGGCGACCTTGATCGGGATGTTGTTCAGCGCGCAGGTGACCAGTTCCTGGTTGGTCATCTGGAAGCAGCCGTCGCCGTCGATGGCCCAGACCGTGCGGTCGGGCATGCCGGCCTTGGCGCCCATGGCGGCCGGGACGGCGTAGCCCATCGTTCCGGCGCCGCCGGAGTTCAGCCAGGTGGCGGGCTTCTCGTAGTCGATGAAGTGGGCGGCCCACATCTGGTGCTGGCCGACGCCGGCCGCGAAGATGGTGCCCTCGGGGGCGAGCCGGCCGATGCGCTGGATGACCTGCTGCGGGGCGAGGGACCCGTCCTCGGGCTGCTCGTAGCCCAGGGGGTAGGTGTCGCGCCACCGGCTGAGGTCCTTCCACCAGGCGGTGTAGTCGCCGGCGTTGCCCTCGTTGTGCTCGGCCTGGACGGCCTGGACCAGGTCGGCGATGACCTCGCGGGCGTCACCGACGATCGGCACGTCGGCGGCGCGGTTCTTGCCGATCTCGGCGGGGTCGATGTCCGCGTGGACGATCTTGGCGAAGGGGGCGAAGCTGTCCAGCTTGCCGGTGACGCGGTCGTCGAACCGGGCGCCGAGGGCGACGATCAGGTCGGCCTTCTGGAGCGCGGTGACGGCGGTGACGGCGCCGTGCATGCCGGGCATGCCGACGTGCAGCGGGTGGCTGTCGGGGAACGCGCCGAGGGCCATCAGCGTGGTGGTGACCGGGGCCTGGGTCAGCTCGGCGAGGACCTTCAGCTCGGCGGTGGCACCGGCCTTGAGGACGCCGCCGCCGACGTACAGGACGGGGCGCTTGGCCTGGGTGATGAGCTTGGCGGCCTCGCGGATCTGCTTGGCGTGCGGCTTGGTCACCGGGCGGTAGCCGGGCAGGTCGAGCTGCGGCGGCCAGCTGAAGGTCGTCCGGGCCTGGAGGGCGTCCTTGGCGATGTCGACCAGGACCGGGCCGGGGCGGCCGGTGGAGGCGATGTGGAACGCCTCGGCGATCGTCTTGGGGATGTCCTCGGCCTTGGTGACCAGGAAGTTGTGCTTGGTGATCGGCATCGTGATGCCGCAGATGTCCGCCTCCTGGAAGGCGTCCGTGCCGATCGCCTTGGAGGCGACCTGACCGGTGATCGCGACCAGCGGGACGGAGTCCATGTGCGCGTCGGCGATCGGGGTGACCAGGTTGGTGGCACCGGGGCCGGAGGTGGCCATGCAGACGCCGACCTTGCCGGTCGCCTGGGCGTAGCCGGTCGCGGCGTGGCCGGCGCCCTGCTCGTGGCGGACGAGGACGTGGCGGACCCGGGTGGAGTCCATCATCGGGTCGTACGCGGGGAGGATGGCGCCGCCGGGGATGCCGAAGACCGTCTCGGCGCCCACTTCCTCGAGAGAACGGATGAGGGACTGCGCACCCGTGACGTGCTCAACGGTGGTGGAGGGCTGTCCGCCGCTACGGGCCCGCGGCTGCGGATGGTGGGCCCCGGAGGCCTGCTCGGTCATCGGCATTCTCTTCTCGAAGCTGAGGGTTTTCGCGAGGTTTAGCTGGTTTGGCTCGGTGCCAGTGCAACAAAAAACCCCTCGTGCCGTGAGGCAAGCGAGGGGAGCGCGCCGGTGTGGGTCTGCAGGGCCGTCATCGGGCCGTGCTCAGCCGACGCGCTTTCCAAGTACGAGAATTCGGGTGCGCATGGCAACGACCCTCCCTCCGGCGCACCGTCAGTGTCAAGTGGGTGGGACGCGAGTCTCACTATGTGAGCGGGACGGATGGGGGGAACGCATGCCCGGGAGGACACCCGGCAGGGTGGTCGGGAGGCTGCCGGGAAGGGCGACCGGGAGGGGCGCCGGGAGGACGTGGGGCACGGTGCCGGCGAGGGCGCCCGGCAGGGCACCGGGGCGGGCACCGGACCCGGCCCCGGGCACGCCGCCGGGGGTACCGCCGGGCGGGGTGCCGGCGGCCGGGGTGCCGGCGGCCGGGGTGCCGGCGGCCGGGGTGCCGCCCGGCGGGCCGTCGCCGGACACGGCGCCGGGTGACGCGGGGCCGGGCGGGGGGCCGCCGGGCGCGGCGCTCGGGACGGCGCTGGGGACGGCGCTCGGGCGGGCGCCCGCGACGAGGGTGCCGCGGAAGGTGGCGGGCAGGACGCCCGGGAGGGTGCCCTGACGGGTGCCCCCGGTGACCGCGGGCAGGACGGTCCCGCCGGGCACCGGGAACGCGTCCCGCACCAGGGCACGGCGGAGCCGGTACTCGTCCAGGGGGCCCGAGAAGGCCGTTCCCTGCCCATGCGTGCACCCCATCGCGCGTAGCGCCAGGACCTGCTCCGGCATGTCGACCCCGTCGGCCACGCACTGCATGCCGAGGTCACGGGCGATGCGGAGCAGCCCACTCGTGATCTTGTGCAGCCGGGCCGATTCGACGACGCCCTCGACCAGGCCCCTGTCCAGTTTCAGTATGTCCACCGGGAGCCGCCGGAGCGCGTTGATCGCGGCATATCCGCTGCCGAATCCGTCGAGCGCGATGCGCACCCCGAGCCTGCGCAGGCCGGCCAGGCGCTGTTCCAGTTCGTCGAAGGAGATCCGGGGGTCGCTGTCGGCCAGCTCGATGATCAGCGACCCGGAGGGGAGTTCGTACTTGGTGAGCAGGGCTTCGACGGTGCCGAGCGGCATGGAGCGGTCCACCAGCCGGCGCGCCGGGAAGCGGACCGTGACGGGCACCCGGTGGCCGAGCCGGCCGCGCTCCGCGGCCTGCTCGACGGCCTCCTCCAGGAGCCGGCCGCTCACCTCGGCGGTGCGCTCGGCGTCCTCGGCGACCCGGTGGTACTCCCCCGGGGTGAACAGGATGCCCTGGGCGGACCGCCAGCGGGCCTGGGCGGCGACGGCGGTGATCCGGCCGGTGGCGAGGTCCACCACGGGCTGGTGGAGCAGCACGAACTCGCCGTCCGGTGACGGGGGGCGGCTGCGGCGGGCCAGGTCCGTGCGGCGCACGACGTCGGACTGCATCTGGGGCGCGTACAGCTCGACGCGGTTCTTGCCGCCCGCCTTGGCGCGGTACATGGCGAGGTCCGCGTTGCGGAGGAGGTCCCCGGCGCTGATGCCCGCCTCGGCGAAGGCCACGCCGATGGACGCGGCGACCCGGACCTCCTGGCCCTCGATCCGGTACGGCTGCGAGAGCGTGAGCCGCAGCCGGTCGGCGATCTCCTGGACCTGCGGCTCGCGGGCCGACGGGTCGCGGCTGCCGTCCCCGAGGATCAGGGCGGCGAACTCGTCACCGCCGAGGCGGGCCGCGGTGTCCCCGGCCCGCACCGAGTCCTGGAGCCGGCGGGCGGCCTGGATGAGCAGCTCGTCGCCGGCCTGGTGGCCGAGCCGGTCGTTGACGCCCTTGAAGCCGTCCAGGTCGATGAAGAGCACGGCCGTGCCCGCGTCGCCCGCGCGGCGGCCGCTGAGGGCCTGGCGCACGCGCCGGGTGAACAGCGCGCGGTTGGGCAGGTCGGTGAGCGGGTCGTGTTCCGCGTTGTGCTGGAGCTGCGCCTGGAGGCGGACCCGCTCGGTGACGTCCCGGCTGTTGAAGATCAGCCCGCCCTGGTGGCGGTTGACGGTCGACTCGACGTTGAGCCACTCCCCCCTGCCGGACCTGAAGCGGCACTCGATGCGGGTCGTGGGCTCCTCGGAGGGGGGCGCCGTCAGGAAGCGCCGGACCTCGTGGACCACGCCGCCGAGGTCTTCGGGGTGGATGAGGGCCGCGAGTTCCGAGCCGATGAGCTCGTCGGCGTCCCGCCCGTAGACGCCGGAGGCCGCCGGGCTGACGTACCGCAGCACCCCGTCGGGGGCGGCGATCATGATCACGTCGCTGGAGCCCTGCACCAGGGACCGGAAGTGGTTCTCCTTCTGGGCCAGTTCGTGGGTCAGGGCGATGTTGTCGAGGAGCATGATCCCCTGGCGCACGACCAGGGCGAGCACGACCGTGCATCCGGTGAAGACGACGACGCGGTCCACCGTGCGGTCCTCGATGACGTTGTAGAGGATGCCGAGCGTGCAGACCGCCGCCGCCAGGTACGGCGTGAGGGCTGCCAGCGACCCGGCGATGGGACGACTGGCCTGACGGGGCCCGCGCGCCGGGGCCTGGCTCTCGGCCAGGCGGTTGGCGCCCCAGGGGGCGTAGGCCAGGAGCAGCGAGCCGGCGAACCAGCCCGCGTCGAGGAGCTGGCCCGAGCGGTAGTGCTCGCGCAGCAGCGGTGAGGTGAACAGGGCGTCGCACAGCACGGTCAGCGCCAGGGCGGCGATCGCGGTGTGGACGGCGGAGCGGTTGGTCTGGGAGCGCCGGAAGTGCAGCGCCAGCACCATGCTCACCAGCACGATGTCCAGGAGCGGGTACGCGAGCGACAGCGCGGCCCGCGCGACGCTCTCGCCCTCGAAGCGGGCGGTGTGGGCGAGGGCGAGGCTCCAGGACAGCGTGAGCAGCGACCCGCCGATCAGCCAGGAGTCCAGCGCGAGGCAGGTCCATCCGGCGCGGGTGACCGGCCGCTTGGCGAGGACGAGCAGCCCGACGATGGCGGGCGGTGCGAAGAGCAGGAAGAACAGGTCGGCGAAGGACGGCTGCGGCACCTCGCGCTCGAGCACGACCTCGTACCAGCCCCAGACGGTGTTGCCGCCGGCCGCCATCGCGGAGGAGAAGGCGAACAGCAGCCAGGCGGGCCGGAACCGGCTGCCACGCGTGCGTGCGTACACGAAGCAGGAGACGGCGGCGAGCAGGGCGGCGGCGCTGAGGCCGAAGTCGCCCATGATCAGCGCCAGTTCCTCGGAGCCCCAGCCGACGGCGGCACCGGCCGCGTAGCTCGCGCACAGCGCGGCGAGGAGGAGCTGGCACGCCAGGCCGCCGGAGCCGCCCGCGCCGCGGCCGGCCGCGCCACCGCCCGCCGCACTGCCGCTCGTGGTGCCGCCGGTGCTCGCACCGGTGACGGGCGGCCGCTCGATGAGCACGCCCGGGGCGCTCACGGGGACACCTCGGTGTGCGGCTCGAAGTGGTGCGGCGACGGCTGCCGCCGCGTCCGCGTCGGCTCCGGTGGCCGGGAGGCGGTCACGCCTCGCAGTCGGCCGCCCCGTCGCGCCGGTTCGTTCATCCATCGACCGTGCATCGCCCGTCGCCCCCCTCGGATTCTGATCGGCCATCACGTCGCTCCCCAGCGCCGATTGATGCTCGACGCGGCCCCCAGATCGGGACGATACACCAGGATCGTCACTCAGGGACAGGGGTGCTCTACGCTCCGTGACGATCATCAGGCTAATGGGCACGGAGGGCGCCCATTTCGCTTCAGAGCGTGGTCAGGGGGTGGTGAGGACGATGTTCCGCATCTCCGCGCGCTCGGCGAACCGGGTGACCTGACCCACGACGAGACGCTTCGCGCGGGGCATGAACGCCGATGTCGAACCGCCGACGTGAGGACTGATCAGCACGCCCGGCGCGTGCCACAGCGGGTGACCGGGGGGCAGCGGCTCGGGGTCGGTGACGTCGAGCGCGGCGGTGATCCGGCCGGTCCGTGTCTCGGCCAGCAGCGCCTCCGTGTCGACGACGGGGCCGCGGGCGACGTTCACCAGCAGGGCGCCGTCCTTCATCCGGGCCAGGAATGCGGCGTCCACGAGGTGGTGGGTGTCGGGGGTGAGGGGCGTGGACAGGATGACGACGTCCGCCCGGGGCAGGAGGGCGGGCAGATCGGTGAGCGGCTGCACTGGACCGCGCGCAGTGGTGCGCTCGGAGCGCGCGACGCGCGCCACCCGCGCGCACTCGAAGGGCGCGAGCCGGTCCTCTATGGCCGCGCCGATCGATCCGTAGCCCACGATGAGCACGGACCTGTCGGCCAGCGCCGGGTAGAAGCCGGCCCGCCACTCCTCCGCGTCCTGGCCGCGCACGAAGCCGGGGATGCCCCGGAGGGAGGCCAGGGTCAGCGCGATCGTCAGCTCGGCCGTGCTGGCCTCGTGGACGCCCTTGGCGTTGCACAGCGTCACCCCGGACGGCAGGACGCCGAGCCCCGGCGTCACATGGTCGATCCCGGCCGAGAGCGTCTGGACGACGCGTACGGAGGTCATGGCGGCCATCGGGCGCACCGCGATCTCGCTGCCCTTCATGTACGGCACCACGTAGAACACGCAGTCGGCCGGATCGGCCGGGAAGTCCGGGCCGCCGTCCCAGAAGCGGTAGGTCAGGCCCGACTCGGCAGGGGCGGGGAGCCCGTCCATCTCGTCGGCCGGAATGGGGAGCCACACGTCAGCAGTCATGGTCAGGAGGTTAGTTTGGGGAGCGGCACGAGGAGGGGTACGGGGAGTTGGAGCGCAGGACGATCGGGGCGACGGCGCTCGAAGTAGGTGCGGTCGGCCTCGGCTGCATGCCGATGAGCTGGGCCTACAGCGCTTCGCGACAGCGTGGTGACCGCTCCTTGCGCACCGTGCACGCCGCGCTCGACGCCGGGGTGTCCCTGCTTGACACCGCCGACATGTACGGGCCGTTCACCAACGAGCTGCTGCTGGGCCGGGTGCTCAAGGAGCGGCGGGCGGAGGCGTTCGTGTCCACCAAGTGCGGGCTGCTCGTCGGGGAGCAGCACATCGTGGCCAACGGGCGGCCCGGGTACGTGCGCCGGGCGTGCGACGCCTCGCTGCGGCGGCTCCAGACGGACGTGATCGACCTCTACCAGCTCCACCGCGCCGACCCCGAGGTGCCCGTGGAGGAGACCTGGGGCGCGATGGCGGAGCTGGTGACGGCGGGCAAGGTACGGGCCCTGGGGCTGTGCGCGATGGCCGTCAGGGCGCCGCGCCGGGGCGCGGCGGGGGCGTCCCGGGCGGACCTGTACGACGGAACGATTCAGCAGCTCGAGCGGGTGCAGCAGGTGTTCCCGGTGAGCGCCGTGCAGGCCGAGCTGTCGGTGTGGTCGCCCGAGGCGCTGCGCCGGCTGCTGCCGTGGTGCGCGTCGCGGGGCGTGGGGTTCCTGGCGGCGATGCCGCTCGGCAACGGCTTCCTCACCGGGACGCTGACCCCGGGCAGCGGGTTCGAGCCCGAGGACCTGCGGGCCCGGCACCCCCGCTTCACGGCCGAGATGATGGCCGCGAACCAGCCGCTCGTGGTGGGCCTGCGCCGGGTGGCGGAGCGGCACGGCGGTGCGGCGGCGGGGGTCACGCCGGCACAGGTGGCGCTGGCCTGGGTACTGGGACGGGGTCGGCACGTCGTACCGGTGCCGGGGACGAAGCACGAGCGGTGGGCGGTGGAGAACGCGCGGGCGGCGGAGCTGTCGCTGACCGCCGAGGACCTCGCGGAGATCGCCGCGCTGCCGCCGGCCCGCGGATCGTGGGACTGACTCCCCCGCCGGACCCTCGGCGGTGACCGGCCCGGGCGGTGTATCAAGGGTGGGCACGCAGCTCACACGCCGTTGAAGGGATCGGAACTGTGCAACGTCCTGCTGTGACGGCCGTGTTGGCCGCCGGCGCCCTGCTCCTCGCGACCGGGTGCTCGGCGGACGGGGGCGGGCACCCCGCGGGCGCGAGGAGCCCGGGGTCGCCGCCCGCCGCCTCCGCCCCGCCGTCGGGATCGCCGTCGGGGTCGCCGTCCCCCTCCGGGCCCTCCGGTCCGCCCGCGAAGGGCACGGTGAAGGTCGTGTCCACGCTCACCGGGGGACTGAAGTCGCCGTGGGGCCTGGCCGCCCTGCCGGAGGGCGACCTGCTGGTCTCCTCGCGCGACGAGGGGACGATCACCCGGGTCGACGGGGAGAGCGGCGCCAAAACCGTGATCGGCTCGGTGCCGGGGGTGGCCCCCGCGGGCGAGGGCGGGCTGCTGGGGCTGGCGCTGTCGCCGTCGTACGCCTCGGACCACCTGGTGTACGCGTACTTCACCACCGAGTCCGACAACCGCATCGCCCGCATGCTGTACGACGAGAAGAGACCGCCCGGCCAGCAGCTCGGGGCGCCCGACACGGTCCTGCGGGGCATCCCCAAGGGGTCGATCCACAACGGCGGGCGGATCGCCTTCGGCCCGGACGGGATGCTGTACGCGGGCACGGGCGAGACCGGTGACACCGGCTTGGCCCAGGACAAGGCCTCCCTGGGCGGGAAGATCCTGCGGATGACCCCGGACGGCCGGCCGGTGCACGGCAACCCCTCCGCCGACTCGGTCGTCTACTCGTACGGCCACCGCAATGTGCAGGGGCTGGCCTGGGACTCCGAGAAGCGGCTGTGGGCGGCCGAGTTCGGGCAGAACACCTGGGACGAGCTCAACCTCATCCGGCCGGGCGGCAACTACGGCTGGCCCGAGGTGGAGGGCGAGGAGGGCCGGCCCGGCTTCGCCGACCCGGTGGCCCAGTGGAAGACCGCCGACGCCTCCCCGAGCGGCATCGCCGTCGTGGAGGGCTCGGTCTGGGTGGCCGGACTGCGGGGCGAGCGGCTGTGGCGGGTCCCGCTGGCGGGGGCGGAACCTTCGGCGGCCCCCCAGCCGTTCCTCCAGGAGCGGTACGGCCGGCTGCGCACGGTCCTGGCGGCGGGCGGCGGCGCGGTGTGGCTGGTCACCAGCGAGACGGACGGCCGGGGCACACCGGAGGCGGGAGACGACCGGATCCTCCGCCTGGAGGTGACCTGAGAGGTGGCAGCCAGTGTTCAACATGATGGAGCAACTCTTCGCGCCGGGCCGCAAGCACACGGACGACGAGCAACGGCGGCTGGAGCTGACGCGGGAGGACCAGAATGACGGCGACCCCGCCCGCGGCCCCATAGACCTCGCGTCCGGCACGGTCACCATCCGCGCGCCCCGCCCCTCCGGCTCCTGAGCCCCTCGGGGGCGCCGGGCCGGTGGGCCGGGTGCGGGTGCACGCCGGGCGCGTGCGGCGGGGCCGGCGGTGTCAGACGGGAACCTCGGGGAGCAGGCGGAGGCGGTGGGCGAGGGCGGCGGCCTCGCCGCGGCCCGAGACGCGGAGCTTGGCCAGGATGTTGGAGACGTGCACGCTCGCCGTCTTCGGTGAGATGAACAGCTCCTCGGCTATCTGCCGGTTGGTGCGGCCCACCGCGACCAGCCGGAGCACGTCCTGCTCGCGGGGTGTGAGCCCGAAGCCCTCGCCGTCCGGCTCCGGTGCCGGGACGGCCGCCGGGGCCGTGAGGGACAGGCGGGCCCGGGCCGCCAGCAGTTCCAGCTCCTCGCGCAGGGGACGGGCACCCAGGTGCACGGCGACCTGGTGCGCCTCGCGGGCCAGCTCCGCGGCCCGGTCCCGGTTGCCGCCCCGGGCGAGCAGGGCGTCCGCCCGGCGGTGCCGGGCGCGGGCCAGCTCGTAGGGGCGCTCCAGGGGGCCGAAGGCGTCCACCACCTCCGCCCACCGGTCGGCGTCGTCCCGGCCCTCGGCGCGGGCCAGCTCGGCGGCCGTGAACAGCGCGTGGGCCCGCCACACCGGGACCGGGGTGGCGAGCTGCCGCGCGTACGAGCGGATCAGCGCCACCGCCTCGGCGCGGCCCTCCGCCGCCGCGGGCAGCCCGCGGGCCTCCGCCTCGGCCGTGGCGGCGGTGAGCAGCAGCGGCCAGGCGTACCGCTGACTGCCGATCGGGAAGCCGCGTCCCGCCGCCTCGACCAGGCCCGTCCGCACGTCGGCGAGACGGCCCTGCGCGGCGGCGATCCCCAGCTCCGTCTGCGCCAGGGGCAGCAGGTACTGGTGCATCGGATCGTGCGTGCCGTACGTCTCCCGGGCCCGGGCCGCGTACTCGGCGCAGACCTCCAGCTCGCCCCGGAGCCCGGCGAGCTGGGCCCGCCGCAACTGCGCCCCGGCGCGCGGCCTGGAGCTGTAGGCGACGCGCTGGAGCCGCTGGGCGCCCTCGGCCGCCTCGTCCCAGTGGCCCAGCGAGATCTGGGACTCGACGAGGTTGCCGAGGACCCAGGCCTTGTTGTCCAGGAGCCCCCGCTTCCGGGAGAACTCCACGCCCTCGGTGGCGATCCGGACCGCCTCCCGGGAGCGGCCGACGCCCTCCAGGCAGGAGGAGATGTTGACGTAGGCGCGTCCGGACTCGGTGCGCAGGCACAGGTCGAGGGTCCGCTCCAGCACCGCGTACATCTCGGCGAAGCCCGCTTCGACGTCGCCCGAGTCGACCATGAGGCCGCCGAGGGTGAGCCGGGCGTTCAGCTCGATGGGCTCGGCCTTGACCAGCCGGGCGTACTCGACGGCCCGTTCGGCGGCGGCCAGGCTCTCCAGGCCGGGCGCGTGCAGCATGCCCCAGCCGGCGGCCACCGCCAGGACCTGCGCGTGGACGGCGGACGGCGGGAGACCGCGCACCAGCTCCTGGGCGGTGGCGATCTCGGTCCAGCCGTCGCCGCGCCCGAGGTTGGACATCAGCCGGGAGCGCTCGGTCCAGAACCAGGCCGCGCGCTGCGGGTCCTTGTCGGCGGAGCCGGCGGCCGGGTCGCCCTCCTCGTCCAGCAGCCGCAGCGCCCGCTTGACGATCTTCAGGGCCCGTTCGCGTTCGCCGCACAGCCGCGCGGCCACCGCCGCCTCGGCCAGCAGGTCCAGGTAGCGCAGCGGGGTGGTCTCGGGGCAGCCGCACGCCGGGTACGCCTCGGCGTAGTCGATGGGCCGCAGGGAGGCGCGGACGTCCTCGGGCACGTCGTCCCAGAGCTCCATGGCCCGCTCCAGCAGGCGCATCTGCTCGGCGTGGGCGTGCCGCTTGCGGGCCTCGACGGCGGCCCGCAGGACGACGGGCAGGGCCTTGGCGGCGTCGTGCGCGTGGTACCAGTAGCTGGCGAGCCGGGTGGTGCGTTCGTCGGCCCGCACGAGACCGGGGTCGGCCTCCAGCGCCTCGGCGTAGCGCCGGTTGAGGCGGGAGCGCTCGCCGGGCAGCAGGTCGTCGCTGACGGCCTCGCGCACCAGGGAGTGGCGGAAGCGGTAACCCTCGCCGTCGGGCACGGCGAGCAGGATGTTGGCGTTGACGGCGGCGCGCAGCGCCTCGATGAGGTCGTCCTCGGGCAGCCGGGCGACGGCGGCGAGCAGGCCGTACTCGACGGTGGAGCCGCCCTCCGCAACGGTCCTGACGACCCGTTGGGCGTCCTCGGAGAGCCGTTCCACGCGCACGAGGAGCAGGTCGCGGAGGGACTCGCTCAGCCCGCCCGGCTCGCCGCCGCCCTCCTGGCAGACGACGAGCTCCTCGACGAAGAAGGCGTTGCCGTCGGAGCGGCGGAAGACGTCGTCGACGAGCGCGGCGGTGGGTTCGGCGGCCAGGATGCCGGTCAACTGGCGGTGCACCTCGGTGCGGTTGAACCGGGGCAGCTCGATGCGGCGGACCGTGCGCAGCCGGTCCAGCTCGGCGAGCAGCGGACGCAGCGGGTGGCGGCGGTGGATGTCGTCGGCGCGGTAGGTGGCGACGACCACGAGCCGGCCGCGGTGCAGGGTGCGGAAGAGGTACGCGAGCAGGTGGCGGGTGGAGGTGTCGGCCCAGTGCAGGTCCTCCAGGGCGAGGACGACCGTGCGGTCGGCGGCGATGCGCTCCAGGAGGCGGACGGTCAGCTCGAACAGCCGGGCGGTGCTGTCCTCGTTGTACGGCTCGGGCCCGGCCGCGTCGCCCAGTTCGGGCAGCAGCCGGGCCAGTTCGCCCTCCTGGCCCTCCGCGGCGGCGGCGAGCTCGTCGGGGAGGGTGCGGCGCAGGGCGCGCAGCGCGGTGGAGAACGGCGCGAACGGCAGTCCGTCGGCGCCGATCTCGACACATCCTCCGACCGCGACCACGGCCCCCTGGGCGCACGCCTCGCCGAGGAACTCCTCCAGCAGGCGGGTCTTGCCGACCCCCGCCTCGCCTCCGACGAGCAACGCCTGTGGCTCTCCCGCGGTGGCGCGGGAGAGCGCTTCGGTGAGGGTGGTCAGTTCACCGGCTCTGCCGACGAACACGGGGCTGACGGACCTGTTCTCCACGTGGCCGAGCATCGCACAGCCTTCCGACAGCGGGGCACCGGATTTCGGCACGACGGCCATGGCGTGGGTGCCGGCCGGCCGTCAGGCCGCCGTGGTGAAGCGGCCGGGGTCGGTGTTCACCTGCCCTTCGGCGGCGTGGCGCCCGGACCGGCGGCCGAGGAGCCGGCCGGCCTTGTGGGCGGCCCGGGCGCGGTTGGCGAGCCGCTGGGCGTCGGCCCGGCGGATGAGCTCGGCGTGACGGGCCTGCTGGAGTTCGTACGCGAACATCGTTCTCTCCCTGGTGTGTTCGGGGCGTTCCCTTGATGCCTCGAGTCTCGTTCCCCAGGGGGTCCGGCCACATCGGGAGAGTGCCGCATTGTGGGTGGCGGGGGCTCCTTAGGCGCGTCCTGAGGTACCTCAGGAGGGCCCGGGGAGTGCCCTAGGGAGTGACTTGCCGGGCGCCGTGAGCCCGGCACGATCGGCGAGACACCCCCTAGGCGCCGGTGCCGGGCAGCGGGAGGAAGAGGTCGGCGTACATGCCGGCGGACAGCAGCAGGCCGAGGCCGCCGAGCACGGCACCGGCCAGGGCCACGGCGCCGACCCACTGGGGGCGCCGGGGGCGGGTGAGGACGACGAGACCGGTGAGCAGCGCGAGGAGGGCGAACAGGCCGTTGACGAAGGCGGTGGTGTGCCAGGCGTCCCCGTAGATCTCGGAGATCTGCTGGGTGGCGGAGCCGGTCCGGGAGGTGGCGATCTGTCCGACGAGGGTCTCGCGCTCGGCGGCGACGCGGCCCGGCCAGGTGCCGGTCAGCGAGGCGAGGCCGAGCGCGGTGGCGACGACGGCCGCCGCCGCGGCGGCGAGGCCGCCCGTGACGCCTCCCGGCCCGGACGCCGGCCGGGAGGCGTCCCCGGTGGCGTCGTCGTCCGGGGCGGCGCGGGTGGCGTCGTCGTCGTCCGGGGCGTCCGGGGCGTCTTCGCCGGACCCGGAGCCGGCGGGCCCGTGGGTGCGGGTGGCGTCGTCGTCCGGGGCGTGCTCGCGCGGGCCGTCGGTGGTGGCCGTCGCCGCCGCGGGAGCCTTCGCCGTCGGGGCCCTGGTGTCGTCGGGCTCCGCGGGGGCGGAGCCGGTGGTGCCGGGGTTCGTCCTGGTGGGGTTCATGCCCGGCACGCTAGGTACCGTTTCTGAGAGGCCCCTTAACGCGACGCGTCCCGCGCCCCGCCGCGTGCCGCACGCCACTCGGGCGCGAGGACGGACCAGACCTCCATGTCGTGGCGTACGCCCCGGTACGGGTAGCTCTCGCGGAGCACGCCCTCCTTGGTCATGCCGAGGCGCTTGGCGACGTTGATGCTGGCGGTGTTCGCCGACGAGACCTGCCACTCGACACGGTGCATCCCGCGCTCGGTCACCGCCCAGTCGATCAGCACGCGGACCGCCCGGGTGACCAGGCCCCGGCCGGACACCGAGGGCTCCAGCCAGCAGCCCGCCTCGCAGGTGCCGGCGGCGGTGTCCATGACCCGCAGCAGGACCCCGCCGACGAGGGTGCCGTCGAGCCAGATGCCGAGGATCCGGCCCGTGTCGGAGGCCGCCTTGTCGGCGTACGCCTGGAGGAAGGCCCTGGTGGAGGGGAGGTCGGTGCAGACGGTCGGGAGGGCGACGTACTGCCCGATGTAGTCCCTGCCCCGGTCCATGTGGGCCAGGTACTCCTCGGCCTGCCACGGCTCCAGCGGCCGCAGCTCGGCTCCGTCGTCACCCAGGGATATCGCGAACACCGTCGTGGTCCTCCACCGCTATGGCACGAGCTGCCCGTCGTCGCTCGCGCGCTGCCACGGGATCTTCGCACGCTCGGAATCGTGGCACTCGGGGTTTTCGACGCTGATGCGGGGCAGGACGCGGTCGAGCCAGCCCGGCAGCCACCAGTTGGCGCCGCCGAGCATGTGCATGAGGGCGGGCACCAGGAGCGTACGGAGGACGAAGGCGTCCAGGGCGACGGCGGCCGCCAGTCCGATGCCGAACATCGCGATGACCCGGTCCCCGGAGAGGACGAACGCCAGGAACACGGCGATCATGATCACGGCGGCGGAGTTGATGACCCGGCTCGTCTCGGCGAGACCGACGCGTACGGCCCGCCGGTTGTCACCGGTCTCCAGCCACTCCTCGTACATCCGGCTCACCAGGAACACCTGGTAGTCCATGGAGAGCCCGAAGAGCACCGACACCATGATCACCGGCAGGAAGGGTTCGATGGGGCCGGCCCGGCCGAGGCCGAGCAGCTCGCTGCCCATGCCCCACTGGAAGATCGCCACGACGACACCGAAGGCCGAGGCCACGGCGGTGACGTTCATCAGGGCCGCCTTCAGCGGGATCCCGATCGAGCGGAAGGCGAGCAGGAGCAGCAGACAGCCCAGGGCGATGACCACGCCCACGAACAGCGGCAGCTTGCCGATGATGACCTGGGCGAAGTCGTCGTACCCGGCGGTGACGCCACCGACGTACACGTCGAGGGAGGTGCCCTCCTCGGCGGTCGGCAGGACGTCGTCGCGCAGCCGGTCGACGAGGTCGCTGGTCGCCTCCGACTGCGGCGCGGAGTCCGGTACGACGGTGAGGACGGCCGTGTTGCCGCTGCCGCTGTAGGTGACCGGGCCGACCGTCTCCACGCCGCCGGTGGCCCGGAGGGCGTCGGGGAGGGCGGCGAGGGCGAGCCGGTCGTCGGCGCCGTCGAGCTCGGCGACCAGGGTGAGGGGGCCGTTGACACCGGGGCCGAAGCCGTCGGCGAGCAGGTCGTAGGCCTTGCGCGTGGTCGAGGCGGCCGGGTTGTTGCCCTGGTCGGAGGTGCCCAGGTGCAGGCCCAGGGTGGGCAGCGCGAGAACCAGCATCACGACGGCGGCGACGGCGCCCAGCAGCTTGGGGTGGCGCTCGACGAACGCCGACCAGCGGGCGGCGAAGCCGGTCGGCAGCTCGGGCTCGGGGCCGTGCTCGACGAGCCGGGCCCGCTCGCGGCGGGACAGGGCGCGCATGCCGATGAAGGACAGCAGCGCGGGCAGCAGCGTCACGGACGCGGCAACGGTGAGGACGACGGTGAGCGAGGCCGCGATGGCGACGCCGTTGAGGAAGCCCAGGCGCAGGATCAGCATGCCCAGCAGCGCGATGCAGACCGTCGCGCCGGCGAAGACGACGGCCCGGCCGGTGGTGGCGACGGCGTTCCGGGCGGCCTCGGCGACCGGGAGGCCGCGCTTGAGGCCCTTGCGGTGGCGGGTGACGATGAACAGGGCGTAGTCGATCCCGACGCCGAGGCCGATGAGCATGCCCAGCATGGGCGCGAAGTCGGCGACCGTCATGACGTGGCCCAGCAGGCTGATGCCCGCGTAGGCGGTGCCGACGCTGACCAGGGCGGTGGCGATGGGCAGGACGCTGGCGGCGAGCGAGCCGAAGGCGAGGAAGAGGACCACGGCGGCGACGGCCACGCCGACGATCTCGGCGGTGTGGGAGGCCGGCGCCTCGGTGACGGCGACGGCGCTGCCGCCGAGCTCCACCTGGACGCCGTCGGTCGCGGCCGCGCGGGCCGTGTCGACCACGGCCTCGATGCGGTCGGGCGCGATCTCGCCGGCGGGCCGGTCGAAGGCGACCGTGGCGTAGGCGGTGCGTCCGTCGTCGCTGATCCGGCCGGGTTCGTAGGACGGCCCGGCGGGCTCGTGGGCCGCGTCCGCGGCACGGGCGGCGCCGGAGGTCGCGCCGGGGCCGGGGGCGCGGTCGTACGGGCTGGTGACGGAGGCGACTCCGGGGAGCCGGGCGACGTCGTCGAGCATGGCCGCCATCCGGTCCTCGACGGGCTCGGCGCGGACGCTGCCCCGGGTGGTGTGCCAGACGATGGTGTCGCCGTCGCCGCTCCGGCCGGGGAAGCCCTCGTCGAGGAGCACGGTGGCGCGGCCCGACTCGGTGCCGGGGACGTCGTAGTCGTTGGAGTACGCGGAACCGGCGAGGCCGGCGGCCGCCGTGACACCGACCAGGGCAGCGGCCCAGAGCAGGACGGTGGCGAGGCGGTGCGTGATGCACCATCGGGCGATGGCTGCCAACGGGGCACTCCCTGGGGTGGTTCGTGGTCTCTATCGGGAATTGCCCGTAAAGAACGCATGACCTACGTACCGCCACTCTGGCAGGCTAAAAAGATCCATTGTCCGTTTCGTGGCGATCCTCACAGCCGCCGTGTCACGGTGCGCAGAAGCTCGGGCCAAGGATCATGGGGCTCCGCGTACCCGTCCGCCCGGGCCGGGACCGGGGTCGGCCGGAGGCGCCGGCGCGCCCGTTCTCGATGTGGCCCATCACCCCCCGGAAGCCGTCAGGGCCTGCCACCGACGCGACGGTGAATGTCCGAGAATCGACGTACCGGACCCGGCCAGGATGACCACAACTCGCCAACCCGGCATGAGCCGTGGGACCGGGGGCAGAAGTCACCTCGGCTCCCCCCACGGGACGGCCAGGTCCCCGCCACACCCCCTCCCCCCGGTGGCGGGGCCCCCGGCGGCCATGACTCGGCCCCCGCACCCATCGGGTGCGGGGGCCGAGCGGTGCCGGTGTCAGCCCTCGACGCCGAGCCTCTCCAGGATCAGTTCGCGCACGCGGGCCGCGTCCGCCTGGCCCCGGGTGGCCTTCATGACCGCGCCCACCAGGGCGCCGGCAGCGGCCACCTTGCCGCCGCGGATCTTGTCCGCGATGGCCGCGTTGGCGGCGATCGCCTCGTCCACGGCCGTACCCAGCGCACCCTCGTCGGAGACGACCTTCAGGCCGCGCTTCTCGACGACCGTGTCCGGGTCGCCCTCGCCGCCCAGCACGCCCTCGATGACCTGGCGGGCCAGCTTGTCGTTGAGGTCGCCGGACGCCACCAGCTCGGTCACCCGGGCCACCTGGGCCGGGGTGATGGCCAGCGCCTCGAGCGGCGTACCCGACTCGTTGGCGTGCCGGGCCAGCTCACCCATCCACCACTTGCGGGCCTGGTCGGCCGGGGCGCCCGCCTCGGTGGTGGCGACGATCAGGTCGACCGCGCCCGCGTTGAGGATGGACTGCATGTCGTGCTCGGACACGCCCCACTCCTCGCGCAGCCGGTTGCGGCGCACGCGCGGCAGCTCGGGCAGCCCCCCGCGCAGCTCCTCGACCCACTCGCGGGACGGGGCCACCGGGACGAGGTCGGGCTCCGGGAAGTACCGGTAGTCCTCGGCCTCCTCCTTCACCCGGCCGGACGTCGTGGAGCCGTCCTCCTCGTGGAAGTGGCGGGTCTCCTGAATGATCGTGCCGCCCGCGTTCAGCACGCCCGCGTGGCGGCTGATCTCGAACCGTACGGCCCGCTCGACGCTCCGCAGCGAGTTGACGTTCTTGGTCTCCGAGCGCGTACCGAACTTCTCGGTGCCGTGCGGGCGCAGCGACAGGTTCACGTCGCAGCGCATCTGGCCCATCTCCATACGGGCCTCGGAGACGCCGAGCGCCTTGATGACCTCGCGCAGCTCGGCCACGTACGCCTTGGCGACCTCGGGAGCGCGCTCACCGGCGCCGGTGATCGGCTTGGTGACGATCTCGATCAGCGGGATGCCGGCGCGGTTGTAGTCCAGCAGCGAGTGCGAGGCGCCGTGGATCCGGCCGGTCGCACCGCCCACGTGGGTGGACTTGCCGGTGTCCTCCTCCATGTGGGCGCGCTCGATCTCCACGCGGAAGACCTCGCCGTCCTCGAGCTGGACGTCCAGGTAGCCGTTGAAGGCGATCGGCTCGTCGTACTGCGAGGTCTGGAAGTTCTTCGGCATGTCCGGATAGAAGTAGTTCTTCCGGGCGAAACGGCACCATTCGGCGATCTCGCAGTTCAGCGCGAGACCGATCTTGATGGCCGACTCGACGCCGACGGCGTTGACGACCGGGAGCGACCCGGGCATGCCGAGGCAGGTGGGGCAGGTCTGCGAGTTGGGCTCGGCGCCCAGCTCGGTCGAACAGCCGCAGAACATCTTGGTCCTGGTGCCGAGTTCGACGTGCACCTCGAGCCCCATGACGGGGTCGTAGGCGGCGAGGGCGTCCTCGTACGGCACCAGCTCGGTGATGACGGTCACGGTGAAACTTTCCCTCTCAGCCGAACAGGACGTCGTCGTCGCCGACGCGCTTCAGCTCGCGCACCAGGATGGCGAGGCCGGTCGCGATCGCGGCGGCCGACACGATGGCGTCGAGCAGCAGCAGCGTGTCGCTCTCGCCACGCGCCTTGCGGGCCTGCTTGATGACGCTGAGCGCGCCGAAGGCGGTGGTGCCGATGGACAGATACGTTCCGGCCCGGGACTTCCTGAAGCCCTTGGCCTTGGTCAGTGCGCTCACTGTGTCTCTCCGTTCGCTTCTCCGCCCGCGCGGCGCAGAGGTGCGGATTTCGTCGTCATCTGCGGCCCGGCGGCCGCGCGTGCGTCGCTCACAGCGAGGGAGCCTCCTCCAGCAGCGGGTGGCCCCAGCGTGCCACGAAGGCGGCCTCGACGGCCGCACCGACCTTGTAGAGGCGGTCGTCCTTCATGGCGGGGGCGATGATCTGGAGACCCACCGGCAGGTTGTCCTCCGGCGCCAGCCCGCAGGGCAGCGACATGGCGGCGTTGCCGGCCAGGTTGGTCGGGATGGTGCACAGGTCGGCGAGGTACATCGCCATCGGGTCGTCGGCGCGCTCGCCGATCGGGAAGGCGGTGGTCGGCGTCGTCGGCGAGACGATCACGTCGACCTGCTCGAAGGCCTTCTCGAAGTCCCGGGTGATCAGCGTCCGTACCTTCTGCGCGCTGCCGTAGTACGCGTCGTAGTAGCCGGAGCTGAGCGCGTACGTACCGAGCATGACGCGGCGCTTGACCTCGTCGCCGAAGCCGGCCTCGCGGGTCAGCGCCGTGACGTCCTCGGCGGAGCGGGTGCCGTCGTCGCCGACCCGCAGGCCGTAGCGCAGGCCGTCGAACCGGGCGAGGTTGGAGGAGCACTCCGACGGGGCGATCAGGTAGTACGCCGACAGCGCCAGGTCAAAGGACGGGCAGTCCAGCTCGACGATCTCGGCGCCCAGCTCCTTGAGCAGCTCGACCGACTCGTCGAACCGCTGGACGACGCCGGCCTGGTAGCCCTCGCCGCGGAACTGCTTGACGACGCCCACGCGCATGCCCCGCACCGAGCCGTTCCGCGCGGCCTCGACGACCGGCGGCACGGGCGCGTCGACGGACGTGGAGTCCAGCGGGTCGTGCCCGGCGATGACCTCGTGCAGCAGCGCCGCGTCCAGGACCGTACGGGCGCAGGGCCCGCCCTGGTCGAGGGAGGAGGAGAAGGCGACCATGCCGTAGCGGGAGACCCCGCCGTACGTCGGCTTGACGCCGACCGTGCCGGTGACGGCCGCGGGCTGGCGGATGGAACCGCCGGTGTCCGTGCCGATCGCCAGCGGCGCCTCGTACGACGCCAGCGCGGCGGACGAGCCGCCGCCGGAGCCGCCGGGGATCCTCGTCAGGTCCCACGGGTTGCCGGTCGGGCCGTACGCGCTGTTCTCCGTCGACGACCCCATGGCGAACTCGTCCATGTTGGTCTTGCCGAGGATCACCACGTCGGCGGCCTTCAGCTTCTTCGTCAGCGTCGCGTCGTAGGGCGGGATCCAGCCCTCCAGGATCTTGGAACCGACGGTGGTCGGCATGTCCCGGGTGGTGAAGATGTCCTTGAGCGCGAGCGGTACGCCGGCCAGCGGGCCCAGCTTCTCGCCGTTGGCCCGCTTCTCGTCCACGGCCCGGGCCTGGGCGAGGGCGCCCTCCCGGTCGACGTGCAGGAAGGCGTGGACCTTCTCGTCGACGGCCTCGATCCGGGCCAGGTGGGCCTCGGTGACCTCGACCGCGGTGAGCTCGCCGGAGGCGATCTTCTCCGCGATCTCGGCGGCGGTGAGCTTGATGATGTCCGTCATGGTCAGTCCTCCCCCAGGATCTGCGGCACCTTGAAACGCTGCTGCTCCTGGGCGGGCGCGCCGGAGAGCGCCTGCTCGGGGGTGAGCGACGGACGGACCTCGTCCGCGCGCATGACGTTGGTCAGCGGCAGCGGGTGGGAGGTCGGGGGTACGTCTTGGTCGGCGACCTCGGAGACGCGGGCGACCGCGCCGATGATGTCGTCGAGCTGTCCGGCGAAGTGGTCGAGCTCTTCGTCCTTCAGCTCAAGACGTGCCAGCCGGGCGAGGTGGGCGACCTCCTCGCGCGTGATGCCAGGCATGCAGCGATCCTCAGGGGTGAGTGTGATGGTTTTGGCCCAATCCTATGGGGCGGCGCCCTCTACCCGTTAAACGGTTTCCCCCGCCCCGCGTTAAACGGTTTCCCCCGCCCCGCCCCGCGGCCCCTCGCGGGCCGTCGCTCCGCCGGGGCCCGCGCCCCCCGTGGCGCCCGCCGAGGGTGGCGTCCGTTCCGCCGGGGCCCGCCCTCCGCTCGTTGTGGGCAGTCGTTCCGCCGGGGCGGCACGGGTGGGCACGACGGCACCGGGGCGGTGCCCTTCCCGCTCCCCCGGGATGGTGCGCCTCACCGGCGCGCCCAGGCGCGGGTGGGGCGGTCACGGCCGGTGGGTGGAGGTGCGGGGGCCCGAGGGGGCCGGCTACTGGACGACCTGGTCGGCGTCCTGGGGGGCCGGCGGCAGCGCCCGCGGCGGCCGGTGCCAGCCCGCCTCGCCCCGCGCCCGCAGCCACGCCGTCGTCTCCGCCGGCGGCATCGCCGCGGCGACCAGCCAGCCCTGGACCGCGTCACAGCCCAGGTCCCGCAGCCGCTCCCAGGTCTCGTCGTCCTCGACGCCCTCGGCCACCACCAGCAGGCCCAGCGAGTGGGCCAGGTCCACCGTGCAGCGGACGATCTCGGCGTCCTCGTTGTCGATCGCCAGCCGCGCCACGAACGAGCGGTCGATCTTGAGCTCGCTCACCGGGAGGCGCCGGAGGTGGACCAGCGACGAGTAGCCGGTGCCGAAGTCGTCGAGGGACATCTTCACGCCGTGGCCTGTGAGCCCCGCCAGGGTGTCGGCGGCGCGCTCCGGGTCCTCCAGCAGGACGTGCTCGGTTATCTCGAGCTGGAGCGCCCCCGCCGGCACCCCGTGGCGGGCCAGCCGCGCCGCGACCGCGCCCGCGAAGCCGGGGGTGTGGACGTCCCGCGGGGAGACGTTCACCGCGACCGGGACGTACAGGCCCTGGGCCCGCCACTTGGCGACCTGCCCCAGCGCCGTTTCCAGGACGTACTCGGTGAGGTGCGGCATCAGCCCGGAGGACTCGGCGATCGCGATGAACTCGTCCGGCGGCACCTTGCCCCGCTCCGGGTGCACCCAGCGCACCAGCGCCTCCAGCCCGGCCACGTGTCCGTCGAAGCGGACCTTGGGCTGGTAGTGCAGCTCGACGTCCCCGGCGTCCAGCGCGCGCCGCAGGTCGCCGAGGAGGCCGAGCCGGTCCGGGGTGTTCGAGTCGCGCTTGGACTCGTACACCTCGACGCCGGTGCGGTCCCGCTTGGCCTGGTACATGGCGACGTCCGCGCGCTGGAGCAGCCCTTCCGCGTCGAGGGCGTGGTCGGGGAAGACGGCGACGCCGGCGCTGGCCTCCAGGACGAGGGTCAGTCCGTCGAGGTCGAGCGGCGAGGACAGTTCGGCGGCGAGTTGCCGGGCCACCCGCTGGGCGCTCGTGGTGGAGTCGGCGGTCGGCAGCAGGACGGCGAACTCGTCGCCGCCCAGCCGGGCGGCCTCCGCGCCGCGCGGCAGCGCCAGCCGCAGCCGGTCGGCGATCTGGAGCAGCAGCCGGTCGCCGGCCAGGTGGCCGAGCGTGTCGTTGACCGACCGGAAGCGGTCCAGGTCGATCAGGACCAGGGCCGCCCTGGCCCCCTCGCCCTCCGCCTCCTCCAGCGCGGACCAGGTCCGCTCCAGCAGCCACTGCCGGTTGGGCAGCCCGGTCAGCGGGTCGCGCAACTGCTCCTCCGCCCGGGCGCGGGCGATCCAGAGCGTGGAGTCCAAGGCGATCAGCGGTACGGCGAACAGGGGCAGCACCACCGGCAGGGAGACGGCGACGACGCAGATGAGGGGGGCGATGCCGAGCAGCGCGACCGCCACGAGCCCCTGGCGGAGCAGCGCCGTGCGGGCGGCGGTCGGCAGGCCGCCGCTCTGCGGGGCGAGCGTGTACCACAGCAGGAGCCGGGTCACCACCAGGTACGCGGCGGCGGCCAGGGCCACTTCCGGCACGGTCCCGATACCCCATTCGAGGGGCCGCCACGGCTGTTCGACGGTCGGTACGTCGCCGAAGGCGGCGAGGACCAGGGCCGCCGCCCCGATGCCGAGGATGTCGGCCGCGCCGTGCAGCAGCCCCTGGCGCCAGCGGTGCCGGCGTGCCGCGCCGACCAGGACGACGACGGCGAGGCTGACCAGTCCGGCCGGGACCCAGCCGTACAGCAGGAGGACGGCCAGGGTGAGCGCGGCGCCGGAGCCGGTGCCGCCCCACCACCGGTCGCGGCCGAGCGCGACCAGGTGGCCGACGATGATGCCGGTGAGCACGGCGAGCGACCAGCCCGCGGTGGACCCGGGGAAGAGGGCGTGACCGCCGCTCAGGCCGCCGTAGAGTCCTGCCAGGAGGACGAGGGCGGCGGCGGCCAGGACGACGTTCGGGAGCCTGGATGCGATGCCCGCGCGGGCCGCGTACGCACGCGGCCGTGAGACCGGGGCGGCACTCTCGGTCGGTTTCATTCCGTCCCTCTCACAGCCGGCGGTGCCGTTGCCACGCGTTCGCCCGTTGTCATGCCGACACGGCCGGAATCGACCTCGCGGCCGTGCACGACAGGCGCCGTCTCAACAGTAGGCCGCGGAAGGCTTCGACGGGCAGCGCTCTACTGGTCTTGCCCGAATGCGACCCGGCCACCCTTATCCATCTGGTATGCGCTGAACGGGTGACCTTTTTCGGGCGTTCCCCGGCCTACTGTTCGAGTGGAACCGCCACCTCGCGCGCCGCGTCCGGCCCTTGTTCGAGCAGGACTTGGAACCCGCCCTCGTCCAGGACCGGAACCTTCAGTTGCATCGCCTTGTCGTACTTGGAGCCGGGGTTGTCACCCACCACCACGAAAGCGGTCTTCTTCGAAACGGAACCGGTCACTTTCGCTCCGCGGCTCTGGAGGGCCTCTTTTGCGCCATCCCTGGTGTACTTCTCCAGGGTGCCGGTGACGACGACGGTCAGCCCCTCCAGCGGGCGCGGCCCCTCGTCCTCGCCCGTGCTCTCCTCCTCCATCCGCACCCCGGCGGCCCGCCACTTGCGCAGGATCTCCCGGTGCCAGTCCTCCTCGAACCACTGCTTGAGGGAGGCCGCGATGGTCGGGCCCACGCCCTCGACGGCCGCCAGCTCCTCCTCGCTCGCCCGCTCGATGCGGTCGATGGAGCGGAACTCGCGGGCGAGCGCCTCCGCCGCCACCGGCCCGACGTGACGGATCGACAGACCGGTGATGATCCGGGCCAGCGGCCGCTGCTTGGCCGCCGCGATGTTCTCCAGCATGGCCAGGGCGTTCTTGCGCGGCTCCCCCTGCTGGTTGGCGAAGACCGTGACGATCTTCTCCTCGCCCGTCCTGGGGTCCCGCTTGGGCAGACCGCTGTCCTGGTCCAGGACGTACGCCTTGATGGGCAGCAGCCGCTCGATGGTGAGGTCGAACAGGTCGCCCTCGTCCCTCAGCGGCGGCTCGCCCGGCTCCAGTGGCTTGGTCAGCGCCGCCGCCGCCACGTAACCGAAGTTCTCGATGTCGAGGGCCTTGCGGCTGCCCAGGTAGAAGAGCCGCTCCCGCAACTGCGCCGGGCACGTACGGCCGTTCGGGCAGCGCAGGTCGACGTCGCCCTCCTTCATCGGCCGCAGCGGCGTCCCGCACTCCGGGCACTCGGCGGGCATCACGAACTCCCGCTCCGTGCCGTCCCGCAGGTCGGCGACCGGCCCGAGGATCTCCGGGATCACGTCACCGGCCTTGCGCAGCACCACCGTGTCCCCGATGAGCACGCCCTTGGCCTTCACCACGTCCTGGTTGTGCAGGGTGGCGAACTCGACCTCCGAACCGGCGACCGTGACCGGCTCCACCTGCGCGTACGGCGTCACCCGGCCCGTCCGGCCCACGCCGACCCGGATGTTGACCAGCTTGGTGTTGACCTCCTCCGGCGCGTACTTCCAGGCGATCGCCCAGCGCGGCGCGCGCGAGGTGGACCCGAGCCGGCCCTGGAGCGGGATCTCGTCGAGCTTGACGACCACGCCGTCGATCTCGTGCTCCACCGAGTGCCGGTTCTCACCGAAGTACGCGATGAACTCCCGCACGCCCTCGATGCCGTCGACCACCTTGTTGTGCCGGGCCGTCGGCAGACCCCACTCGCGCAGCAGCCCGTACGCCTCCGACAGCCGGGCGATCTCCAGGCCGTCCCGCGCGCCGATGCCGTGCACCACCATGTGCAGCGGGCGGGTGGCGGTCACCTTGGGGTCCTTCTGGCGCAGCGAACCGGCCGCCGCGTTGCGCGGGTTGGCGAACGGCTTGTCACCGGCCTCCACCAGCCGGGCGTTGAGCTCCTCGAACTTCTCCATCGGGAAGTAGACCTCGCCACGGACCTCCACCAGGTCCGGGATCCGGTCGCCCCTCAGCCGGTCGGGCACGTCCGCGATGGTGCGGATGTTCGGCGTGATGTCCTCGCCCGTGCGGCCGTCCCCGCGCGTGGCCGCGCGGGTCAGTCGCCCCTTCTCGTACGTCAGGTTCACGGCGAGACCGTCGACCTTGAGCTCGCACAGGAAGTGGTACGCCGAGGTGCCGACCTCCTTGGCGAGGCGGTCCGCCCAGGAGGCCAGCTCCTCGTCGTCGAACGCGTTGTCCAGCGACAGCATGCGCTCGCGGTGCTGGACGGCCGTGAACTCCGTCTCGTACGACCCGGCGACCTTCTGGGTCGGCGAGTCGGGGGTGCGGAGCTCCGGGTACTCCTCCTCCAGGGCCTCCAGGGAGCGCAGCAGCCTGTCGAAGTCGGCGTCGCTGATGACCGGCTGGTCCTTCACGTAGTACCGGAAGCGGTGCTCCTCGACCTGCTCGGCCAGCTGTGCGTGCTTGTCCCGCGCCTCCGCCGGCACGACGTCCTGCTGTTCGACAGCCACCGTCTTTCCTCCCGTTACTGACGTCACTCAGGGTTGTCCGCGAGTGATCTCGCCGCCGTGACGCAGTGCGCGAGCGCGGCCCGGGCGTACGCCGGTGAAGCGCCCGCCAGCCCGCACGACGGGGTGACCACCAGAGACTCGGCCAGAGTCCCCGGATCCAGCCCCAGCCTGCGCCACAGCGTCCTGACACCCATGACGCTACCGGCAGGGTCCGACAATGGAACGTCGGTCGACTCGACGACGCCCACCAACAGCCTCGTGCCGCCCTCGACCGCCTCGCCGATCTGTTCCTCGTCACGCTCGGTGAGCAGCCCGAAATCGAACGAGATGCCCGCGGCACCCGCCCGCCGCAGCAGCGCGAACGGCACGTCCGGGGCGCACGAGTGCACGATCACCGGGCCGTCGTGCACGGCCAGCACGTCCCTGAGCCCGCTCTCCACGACCTGCCGGTCCACCGCCCGGTGGGTGCGGTAGCCGCTGGCGGTCCGCACCTGCCCGCGCAGTACGGCGGTGAGGGACGGCTCGTCGAGCTGGAGCACCACCCGGGCGCCCGGCACCCGGCGCCGGAGCTCCGCGAGGTGGGCGCGCAGCCCCTCCGCCAGCGAGGCCGTCAGGTCCCGGACGGCACCCGGGTCGCCGAGGGCGGCCTCGCCACCGCGCAGCTCCAGCGCGGCGGCCAGCGTCCACGGCCCCACGGCCTGGACCTTCAGCGGTCCCTGGTACCCCTGGGTGAACTCCTCCAGGGCGTCGAGGTCCTCCCCCATCCACGACCTGGCCCGCCGGGTGTCGCGGCCCGGCCGGTCGCTGACCCGCCAGCCGCTCGGCTCGACGTGCGCGTACATCTCCACGAGCAGCCCGATGGTCCGCCCGATCATGTCGGCGCCCGGGCCGCGCGCGGGCAGCTCGGCGAGGTACGGGAAGTCCTCGAAGGTGCCGGTGACGGTCCTGGCGGCCTCCCGCGCGTCGCCGCCCGGCATGGACCCGATCCCGGTGGCCGGGCCCCAGCCGAAAGCCTCGTTCTCGGTCATCGTCCGGGCCGCACCGTCAGGTCGTTGATCTCGGCGTCGCGCGGCAGGTCGATGGCCGTGAGGATCGCCGTCGCGACCGATTCGGGGTCGATCCAGCGGGAGGCGTCGTACTCCTTGCCCTCCTGCTGGTGCACCTTGGCCTGCATGGGACTGGCCGTCCGGCCCGGGTAGACGGAGGTGACGCGGACCCCGCCGGCGTGCTCCTCCTGGCGCAGCGAGTCGGCCAGCGCCTTGAGGCCGTGCTTGGAGGCGGCGTACGCGGACCACTCGGCGTGCGCGTTCAGACCGGCGCCCGAGTTGACGAACACCACGTGACCCTGGGACACCCGCAGCTGCGGCAGCAGCAGCCGGGTCAGCTCGGCGGGTGCGATCAGGTTCACGTCGAGCTGGCTGCGCCACGCCTTGGTGGTGAGCTCGCCGACCGGCCCGAGGTCGACCACGCCAGCGATGTGCAGCAGCGAGTCGAGCCGGTCCGGGAGGGTCTGGTGCGAGAAGGCCCAGGACAGCCGGTCGGGGTTGGCGAGGTCGCCGACGAGCGTGCGGGCACCTGGGTAGGTGTCGGCCAGTTCCTTGGCGCGCCCGGCGTCACGGGCCAGCAGGACGAGGTCGTCGCCCCGCTCGTGCAGGCGGCGCGCGACGGCCGCGCCGATGCCGGAGCCCGCCCCGGTGATCATGTGTGTAGCCATACGGCCATGCTCGCATCCGTACGGCGGCTACCGGATCCCGGCGCACTCCTCCAGGTACGCGAGCGCCGCCGCGCCGTCCTCCGCGAAGAACACCAGCTCGGTGAGCGGGAGCGGCAGGAAGCCCTCGGTCTCCATGCGCCGGAACTGTTCCTTCAGGCCGTCGTAGAAGCCCGCCGCGTTGAGCAGCACCACCGGCTTGGTGTGCTTGCCGTGCTTCTTCAGCTCCAGGATCTCGGTGGCCTCGTCCAGGGTGCCGGTGCCGCCCACCATGATCACGACGGCGTCGGACCTGGCCAGCATCCACGCCTTGCGCTCGGCGAGGTCCTTGGCGAACAGCATCTCGTCCGCCCCCTGCCGCGCCTTGGCGGCCAGGAAGTCCACGGAGACGCCGACGAGCCGCCCGCCCGCCTCCTCGACCCCGTCCGCCACGACCTTCATCAGACCGGTGTCGCTGCCGCCCCACACCAGGGTGTGGCCGCCCTTGCCGAGCAGCCGGGCGAACTCCCGCGCGGGCACGGTGTACCGCTCGTCGAGGTCGGCGGCGGAGAGGAAGACGCAGATGTCCATGGGGCCACCGTACGGGGAACCCGGCGCCCGGCACGGCCGTTGTCACAACCATGACGCCAGGACACCGCATCACCGTCGAGCAGGGCACCGAGCACGTACGGGTCGTCCACGACGGACGGGTGGTCGCGGAGAGCCACCGGCCGCTGGTCCTCCGGGAGACGGGCTGCCCCGTGCGGTACTACCTGCCCGCCGAGGACGTCCGCACGGAGCTGCTGACGGTCTCCGACACGCACACGTACTGCCCGTTCAAGGGAACGGCGTCCTACTGGTCCCTGCCGGGCGCCCAGGACGCGGTCTGGGCGTACCCGGACCCCAAGCCGGACGTCGCCGCGATCCGGAACCACCTGTGCTTCTACGACACGGACGTCCTCTGACCGCCCCCGTCACCGCCCGCCTCCCCCCACCGGCTCCTCCACCGACCAGAACGCCGAGCGGACGTTGGGGGTGGGGATCTCCACTCCGTCGTAGGCAGGCCCGTTCGGCACGGATTTCGGCGGGGCTACCGTGGCCTCCCGCACACATGGGGTGGCCGCCGCGAAGAAGGCCTGCCCTTGGTACCCGAAGAGGACGCGGATGGCGAAGCCCTTTGATGTCCGGGCGTAGATTGCCGGCATCTCCTGGTCACGCCGCACCGCCGAGATTGTGTAGCCCTGCTTTCGCCAGAACCGTTCGACCACACCGAGAAAACTGCCCCGTCGCTGCTGTGAAATCACGGTCATGACGGTACGGCGACGAGTCACCTCGCATGTCCCGGTTGTCGTGTCCTCGTGCGCCCACCGAATCTCCGGCGTGATGGCGTCGATCGTGGCGTCAAGCAGGTCGTCCGCGTGCTCCGCAGCTTCCTGCATATCCATCCGTGCCTCCATCCCGTTCGCCCGGCTACCCTCTGTCCCGGTCCCACAAGCGGTGAGGCAGGCCCCTCCCAGCAACACCGAGAGGAAGACGCCGACAAACCGCAACATCTGATTCACCGGTACTCCTCTTGCACAATCTTCTCCGGACGCCCAGCCACGATCGCAGCGATGTTGTCCGCGGAGACCTGGTCAGCTCCTGGCTCGTTGCCCGGGGTGAAGTATTGAGAATGGGCGCCAAAGCCCCCTCCGTCCCTCAGCATGCGGGGCCCGTCGTCCACAAGAAATCGTCGCGCACCAAAGGCCTGACTGGCGGGATCCTTGCCGTAGTAGACATCGTCATTTCCTGCGTCGAAGAGATCGCGGGAAATAAGCGCTCCGGCAGGGCCGCCGAGAGCGACCTCCTCCTTCGCCGGCAGGTGTGTGACCGGGTCGTTGTCGGCCGCTCCGACGAACACATGCTCCTTGCCGACACCAAGGTCTTCCGCCTTCTGTACCCCCACGCCGGGACTGCCCAGAAGGACGATGTCATCGACGCCAGGGATGCCACCAGAAGACGTGGCCGCCTTTCCCACGGTGAGAGAGCCGTAGGAGTGGCCGATCGCCGTGAAGTGCGGATCACGGTTTTCGTTCGTGGCGTGCAGACCCGACATGAAGGAGTTGTAGGCGGGCGCTCCTCGCTCAGCATCCCCCGGGGACGCAACGTCCAGGGCCTGTGGGGCGTCGTAACCCAACCAGATGATGGACGCGCTTGACGGGTCGATCTGTCGCGCACCCATGGCTGTGTCCCTGGCGCGCTTGATGGCGTCCTGAAAGTCCTCGGCATCGAGTTTGGTACCCAGTCCCGGGACATAGGCCGACACATTCCGAGCGGTGTCCGGGTTTCCGTACGAGATGATGGCACGCCCATTGCCCTCGTCGCCGATGCCCAAGAGCAACATCGGAATGCGGCTTGGCTCATTCAATCGCGCCTGGATCATTCGCAGACCGTCCAGTTCCGTCTCGGAACCGCCCCGCCGTGCCAGTTCGTCGATGAGCAGGGGCAGGTATCTGCGGTTGGCCTCGTCGCGGGCGGCGGCGGGGATGCCGTCCAGGCCGCCGATGAGGTCCGGCGCCACGTCGAGGTACTCGCGGCGCTGCTCCTCGGGCAGGCCGTCCCACCAGGCTTTGAGCGCGGCGGGCGACCTGTCGGCGGGGATGCCGTCGCCGAGGTGGCGGCCCGCCGCGGTGCGGACGTGCGCGGTGTCGCGGGCGGCGTCCGCGAGGGTCGCGGTGGTGACGTCGAGGCCCTTCGCCGCCCGGAGCCGGTCCAGTGTCCGGGCGTACTCGCGGTCGATCTCGGCGGCCGCGCGGACGGCGCGGGCGATGCGGTCCGCGAGGGCCTGGGCCTTCTCGGCGTTCGGGTTGAGCGGTCGCACGGACGGGGGCGGGCCGGCCGGGCCGGGGGCGGCGTCCAGGGGGAGGCGGCCGTCGCCGTGGGCGCGGCCGCCCGGGGTGGGGGTCTCACCCGCAAGGGTGGCCGCGGTGGCGGGCGGGAAGCTGACGGAGCCGTCCTCGTGGACGGTGAACCGCAGCTCGGCCGCCTCGTCCAGCGCCTGCCGCAACTGCCGCTGCGGCTCGGCGAGATCGGCCGCCAGGGCGTTCAGAGCGGTACGGACGAGCCCGCACTCGGTGTGCAGGTACTGGTAGTTGCGGCTCAGCCGTCCGAGGCGTACGAGGGCCGCCGCGGCGGACCGGCTGTCCTGGGTCTCCCGCAGTTTCGCCGTCATCAGGCGGTCCACCCGGGCCCGGTCCGAGCCGGACCGGGCGGACACGTCGTGCCAGGCGTCGCCGGCGCCCTCCAGGGCGGCCGGCCGCAGGTCCCGCAGCAGCCGCCAGGTCAGGGTGGTGCCGGTCACCGCTCCCGGCCGCCCGTCCGGACGGCGCCCACGGCCTGGCCGACCCCGGTGTCGGTCTCGCCCAGCTCCTTGGCGACCGCGGACAGGGCCCCGGTCAGGTACGCGCACTCGTCCCGTACCAGGGCGAGGCGTTCCTCCCAGGAGGTCAGCACGGCCTGCAAGGAGGCGACCGACGCCAGCCCCGTCCCCGGGGACCGGACGGCGTGGTGCCCGGTGCCGAGCGAGCGGCGGCTGCCCTCGGTCCGTACGCGTAACTCACCGGCCGTACCGGACGCGGCGGTCCACGGGCCGCCGCTGTGCGTGAGCGTGCCGGGTCCCGGCGCGAGGTCGAGCAGTTCCTGCCAGCGCTGTGTGTACGTCACCCGCGCCGTCCCCCGTCCATCGAAGGTCACGCACAGCGACGTGCTGTGCGCGCCGGGACAGTAGCGCAGGCCGCGCGGGCTTCGTCCGCGCCGGGGCGGGCCGTGACCGCCGGGTTGACGCTCAGGCGGTGACCGGGGCCCGGCGGGTCGTCGTGGCGATGGTGGCCGAGCCGACCACGCGGGTGCCGTCGTAGAGGACGATCGCCTGGCCGGGGGCGACGCCGCGGACAGGTTCCTCGAAGGCCACGTGGAGCTCGCCGTCCGCGAGGGTCGCCGTGACCGGGGTCTCGTCGCCGTGGGCGCGGAGCTGGGCCGTGTAGGCGCCGGGGCCGGCGGGGGCGGTGCCGCACCAGCGGGGCTTGATGGCGGTCAGGGCGGTGACGTCGAGCGCCTCGGCGGGACCCACCGTGACCGTGTTGTTCACCGGCGAGATGTCCAGGACGTAGCGGGGCTTGCCGTCCGGGGCGGGGTGGCCGATGCGCAGGCCCTTGCGCTGGCCGATGGTGAAGCCGTACGCCCCCTCGTGGGTGCCGACCTTGGTGCCGGACTCGTCGACGATGTCGCCTTCCGCCTTGCCCAGGCGGGAGGCGAGGAAGCCCTGGGTGTCGCCGTCGGCGATGAAGCAGATGTCGTGGCTGTCGGGCTTCTTCGCCACGGCGAGCCCCCGGCGCTCCGCCTCCGCGCGGATCTCGTCCTTGGTGGTGAGGGTGTCGCCCAGCGGGAACATCGCGTGCGCGAGCTGCTTCTCGTCCAGCACCCCGAGGACGTACGACTGGTCCTTGGCCATGTCGGAGGCCCGGTGGAGCTCCCGGGTGCCGTCCTCGCGGGTGACGACCGTGGCGTAGTGGCCGGTGCAGACGGCGTCGAAGCCCAGGGCGAGCGCCTTGTCGAGCAGCGCCGCGAACTTGATCTTCTCGTTGCAGCGGAGGCAGGGGTTGGGGGTGCGGCCGGCCTCGTACTCGGCGATGAAGTCGTCGACGACATCCTCGCGGAACCGGTCGGCCAGGTCCCACACGTAGAACGGGATGCCGATGACGTCGGCCGCGCGGCGCGCGTCGCGCGAGTCCTCGATGGTGCAACAGCCCCGGGCGCCGGTACGGAAGGACTGCGGGTTCGCGGACAGGGCGAGGTGCACGCCGGTCACGTCGTGGCCGGCCTCGGCGGCGCGGGCGGCGGCGACGGCGGAGTCCACGCCGCCCGACATGGCGGCGAGCACACGGAGGGGGCGCTGGGGAGTCTGAGTCATAGCCCTACCAGGGTACGGGCCCCGGGAACCAAGCTCGCGTGAGTAGGCGTTCACGGTCACATGGGAGAGAAGAAGCCGGGTGCGGTGGGCCGTCGTGCCGTGCTGATCGGCGGCGGGGCGGCCGTCGTGGGCACGGCGGTGCTGGCGCGCGACGAGCTGCGCCGCGCCTGGTACCGGGTGCCGGGGGTGGAGAAGCCCCGTGTGGAGGGTGAGCTGGACCACGCGGGCGCGGAGTGGACGGCGGCGTCACGGGCGAACTGGCGGCGGGCGGACCGCCCGGACGACTTCACCATCGACCGGGTCGTGATCCATGTCGTGCAGGGCAGCTACCCGTCGGCGCTGAAGGTGTTCAAGGACCCGGGGCACGGCGCGGCGACGCACTACGTCGTCCGCAAGGACGGGCACGTGGCGCAGATGATCCGGGAGCTGGACGTGGCGTTCCACGCGGGCGACCGGGACATGAACGAGCGCAGCGTCGGCATCGAGCACGAGGGGTTCGTGGACCGGCCGCAGGACTTCACGGCCGCCATGTACGCCTCGTCGGCCCGGCTGACGGCCGGGGTATGCGCGCGGTACGGGATCCCGGTGGACCGCGAGCACATCATCGGCCATGTGGAGGTGCGGGGCACCGACCACACCGACCCGGGCCCGCACTGGGACTGGGACCGGTACATGCGGCTGGTCCGGGACGCCGCGCGGGCGCCCGGGACACGTTCCCGGCCGGGCGGGACTTCCGGCACATGACCTAGCTGAGGCCCGCGGTCCGGGCGCGCTCCACGGCGGGTCCGATGGCCTTGGCGACCGCCTCGACGTCGGCGCGCGTCGAGGTGTGGCCGAGGGTGAAGCGCAGGGTGCCGCGCGCCAGGTCGGGGTCCGTCCCGGTGGCCAGGAGGACGTGGCTGGGCTGGGCCACGCCGGCCGTGCAGGCCGAGCCGGTGGAGCACTCGATGCCCTGGGCGTCCAGGAGCAGCAGCAGCGAGTCGCCCTCGCAGCCGGGGAAGGTGAAGTGGGCGTTGGCGGGGAGGCGCCCCTCGGGGGCGGGGTCGCCGCCCAGGATCGCGTCGGGGACGGCGGCGCGGACGGCGGCGACCAGCTCGTCGCGCAGGGCGCCGGTCCGGGCGGCGTACTCCTCGCGCCGCTCGGCGGCCAGGCGGCCCGCGACGGCGAAGGCGGCCACGGCCGGGACGTCCAGCGTGCCGGAGCGGACGTGCCGTTCCTGGCCGCCGCCGTGCAGCACCGGGACCGGGCCGTACTCGCGGCCGAGGAGCAGCGCGCCGATGCCGTAGGGGCCGCCGATCTTGTGGCCGGAAACGGTCATGGCGGCGAGGCCGGAGTCACCGAAGCCGACCGGCACCTGACCGAAGGCCTGTACGGCGTCGGAGTGCAGGGGGACGTCGAACTCGCGGGCCACGGCGGCCAGTTCGCGGACCGGCATCAGGGTGCCGATCTCGTTGTTGGCCCACATCACGGTGGCGAGGGCGACGTCCGACGGGTCGCGCGCGATGGCCTCGCGCAGCGTCTCGGGGTGCACGCGCCCGTACCCGTCGACGGGCAGGTACTCCACGGTGGCGCCCTCGTGCTCGCCGAGCCAGTGCACGGCGTCGAGGACGGCGTGGTGTTCCACGGGGCTGGCGAGGACGCGGACGCGGCGCGGGTCCGCGTCCCGGCGGGCCCAGTACAGGCCCTTGACGGCGAGGTTGTCCGCCTCCGTGCCTCCGGAGGTGAGGACGACCTCGCTGGGGCGCGCCCCGAGCGCCTCGGCGAGGGTCTCGCGGGCCTCCTCGACGGTACGGCGGGCCCGGCGGCCGGCGGCGTGCAGCGAGGACGCGTTGCCCGTCACGGCGAGCTGGGCGGTCATCGCCTCGATCGCCTCCGGCAGCATCGGAGTGGTCGCGGCGTGGTCGAGGTAAGCCATGGTGCGACGATTCTACGAGCCTCCCGGCGGCGCCGGATCAGCGCCGTACCGGCCGTACCGCGCGCGGCCCCCGGACTCCGGCGGACGTGGCCGGATCAGGCGATGCCCCAGGAGACCGTCCCGTCCATGGTGACCAGCGCGGCCAGGACGGCGAGGTCGGCGATGCCGAGTCCCAGGCCGAGCGCGGCGCGCCCGCGCCGGGTGGTGCCGCGCCGGAGCGCGAGGACGGCGAGCCCGATGGCGACCGGGCCGAGCAGGATGTTCATCACCAGCAGGCCGAGGAGCCCGAGGACGAACGAGGCCACGGCCATCCCGTCGGCGTCGCGGGTCCGGTTGCGCGGGCGGCGGGTGCGGTGGGCGGTGCGGGAGCTGTGTGCGGTGAGTTCCATGGCGGCCTCCTCAGCGGTGCTGTCGTTCCCGGATGGCGAAGACCAGCAGCCACGCGCCGATGACGGCGGCGGCGACCAGAGTGACCGGGACCGGTACGTGTGCCACGGTCCCGAGGACGACACCCAGCATCAGCAGGGCGGCGACGATGAACAACATCGGTGGACCTCCCTCGTTCCTCGTCGTGTTGAATCGGAAAACACTTGTTCACTGACTACCCAGTCTAGCGAGCCTCAGCACTGGAAGGGTCCGGAGAACGGTTGTTTACTGAATGGCATGAGTCACACCTCCGGGATCCGGCAGGCCCAGAAACTGAAGACCCGTCAGGCGCTCCTGGACGCCGCCCTCCACCTGCTGGAGGAGCAGAGCCTGAGCAGCCTCGGCCTGCGCGAGGTGACCCGCGCGGTCGGTGTCGCCCCGGCGGCCTTCTACCGGCACTTCCGCGACACCGCGGACCTCGGCGTCGCCCTCGTCGACGAGGCCCTCGGCAGCCTGCACGGCACGATCCGTACGACCCTGGCGGCCACCGGCGACAGTGACGAACGGATCACCGCCACCGTCGAGTTGATCGCCGGGCTCGTACGCGGGTACCCCGCACACGTCCGGTTCATCGCCCGGGAACGGCACGGCGGCGTGGCGGCCGTCCGAGAGGCGATATCCGGCCAACTCGACCGGTTCGTCCGGGAGGTGGCCGACGAGCTGGCCAAGCACCCCGAGAGCGAGGGGTGGGAGCGGGACGACCTGCTCATGCTCGCCGGACTGTACGTCGACCACATGGTGATGACCGCCTCGGAGTTCCTGGCGGCGCCGGCCGGGGACCGGGACCGGGTGGCACGCACCGCCCGCCGCCAGCTCCGGCTGGTCAGCCTGGGCCGCCGGCACTGGCTGGACTGACCGGGCCACGACGCACGGACCGCGACGCACGGAGCGCCCCGGCGTCCCGCTGGTGGCGGGACGCCGGGGCGCTCGGCGGGTCGGCTCGCGGGGTCAGCGCCGGGGGGCGCGGGCCAACTGGCGGGACTGGGCCACCAGACGGTCGGCGCTGTCCCAGACCTCGGCGTCCTCCTCCAGGAAGCCGCCCGCGAGATTGCGCGTGGTGATGGACACCCGCAGCGGACCGGGCGCGGGACGGCAGCGTATGTGGGTGGTGAGCTCGACGGTCGGGGTCCAGCCGGTGAGCCCGAGCTCGAACGAGGTCGGGGGCAGGGCGTCGACGGTGAGCAGCAGGGACAGCGGGTCCGGGTCGCGGCCGTCGGCCAGCCCGAACCAGGCGCGCATCTCGCCCTTGCCGGACGGGGCGCCGACCGCCCACCCCAGGGTGGTGGGGTCGAGCTTGATGTCCAGGCGCTCGGTGATCGCGGAGGAACCGGGAATGGGCGCCGGGCCGTCGGACGGACCGAGACAGTGCTCGCGCGGCGGGATGGCGGGCGGCTTGGCCGTCGTCCGTACGTCGTCGGGCAGGGCGTCCAGGTCGCCGTAGGACGCGAGGACCCGGAGGCGCTCGACCTCGGTGCCGTCCTCCGCGTACTGGAAGAGCGAGGCCTGGCCGGTGGAGAGCGTCCGCCCGGTGCGGACCGTCTCGGTGCGGATCACCGCGGGGCCCGGCACGGACGCCGTCAGGTAGTGCGCCGTGATCGTGAACGGGTCGGGGTGCGGCAGGGTGTCACCGAGGGCACGGCCCAGCATGGCGAGCAGGTAACCGCCGTTGACGGCCTTGATGATCGTCCAGCCGGCGGAGAGCTCGGCGTCGTACACGCCGGGCTCGCGAAGGGTCACCGCGGTGTCGCGGTCGAACTCGCTGTCCATGTCCGGCACAGTACAACACGACATTACTAAGCGGTAGCTTTTTCGGGGAGCGGCTCCTCGCTCGCCGAGGAGCGGCGGTTCCACGCCCGCGGCGCCCGCCAGTGGAACCGCATGGCCAGCAGCCGCAGCAGGAACGTGGTCACGGCGGCCAGGGCGCTGGTGAAGGAGTTCAGCATCTCGAACCGGATGCACAGCGCGACCATGGTGGCCCCCACGATGGCCGGCACGGCGTACAGGTCCCGGTCCCAGCGGAGCAGCGACGGCACCTCGTTGGCCAGCACGTCCCGCAGCACACCGCCGCCCACCCCGGTGGCCAGCCCCAGCACGGCCGAGAACGTCAGGCCGAGACCGTGCTCGTACGCCTTGGTGGTGCCCGCGACGCAGAACAGCCCGAGCCCGGCGGCGTCGAACACGTTCACCGCCACCTGGGTGCGCTCGACCACCGGATGCAGGAAGAAGACGAGCACCGTGGCGACGAGAGGCATCACGAAGTACCCCAGATCGGTGAACGCGGCGGGCGGTACGGCACCGATCACCAGATCCCGGAAGAGCCCCCCGCCCAGGGCGGTGACCTCGGCGAGGACGGCGATGCCGAAGACGTCGAAGTTCTTGCGCACGGCCAGCAGGGCGCCGGAGATCGCGAACACGAAGATGCCGGCGAGGTCGAGCGCGTGTTGCACGGAGGGGGTGAAGAATTCCTGGAGCACCGCCCAATTGTGCCGGTTCCCTTCGGGGGCTCCGCCCCCGCCGGACGGCCACCCCCGTGCGCGCCGGTCCGGCACGCCGCCCTCGCGGGTCGTCCGCCCGCCTCGGCGCCGCTGGGACGTTGCTCCCGGGGGCGGGTGACGGAGCCTCCGGCGGGCCCGGGACGCCCGGCGGGGTGGCCCCGAAGGACCACCCCGGCAGGGATCAGGCCTTCTTCGGGCCCTCGGAGGTGTCCGCGGCCGGCCCGTCCTCCGGCGCGGCGTCCTTCGCGGCCGCCGGGGCCGGGACCTCCGGCGCGGCGCCCTTCGGGGACGGCTCGGCCGCCGGGGCCGGGATCACCGGCGCGGCCGGCTCCGCCGTCGCGGCCTTCGTCGCGGGGACGATCTCGATCGCCTCGCCCGCCGTGGCCAGCGCCGGGTCGCCCGGGAACTGGTCCGGGGCGTTCTCGGGGTGGTGGCAGGCCACCCGGCGGCCGGGGGCCACCTCCAGCAGCGCCGGCTCCTGGGTCTGGCAGACCTGGGTCGCCTTCCAGCACCGGGTGTGGAAGCGGCACCCGCTCGGCGGGGCGATCGGCGACGGCACGTCGCCCTTGAGCAGGATCCGCTCGCTCTTGGCGCCGCGCCGCCGGGGGTCCGGCACCGGGACGGCCGACATCAGGGCCTTGGTGTACGGGTGCATGGGCGCCTCGTACAGCGGTGTGCGGTCCGCCAGCTCGACGATCTTGCCGAGGTACATCACCGCGATCCGGTCCGAGACGTGCCGGATGACCGACAGGTCGTGCGCGATGATCACGTACGTCAGGCCCAGCTCGTCCTGGAGGTCGTCCAGCAGGTTCACCACCTGCGCCTGGATCGACACGTCCAGCGCCGAGACCGGCTCGTCGGCGACCACCAGCCGGGGCTTGAGGGCGAGCGCCCGGGCGATGCCGATGCGCTGGCGCTGGCCGCCGGAGAACTCGTGCGGGTAGCGGTTGTAGTGCTCGGGGCTGAGCCCGACCCGCTCCAGGAGGCCCTGGACCTCCTTCTTGACCCCGCCCTCGGGCTCGACGCCCTGGAGCCGGAACGGCGCGGAGACGATCGAGCCGATGGTGTGGCGCGGGTTCAGCGAGCCGTACGGGTCCTGGAAGATCATCTGGATGTCGCGCCGCAGCGGCCGCATCCCGGCGGTCTTCAGGTGCGTGATGTCGGTGCCGTCGAACTCGATCTTCCCGCCGCTGGGCTCCAGCAGCCGGGTGATCAGCCGGCCCATCGTCGACTTGCCGCAGCCGGACTCGCCGACCACGCCGAGGGTCTCGCCGCGGCGCACCTCGAAGTCGATGCCGTCGACGGCCTTCACGGCGCCGACCTGGCGCTGGAGCACGCCCTTCTTGATGGGGAAGTGTTTGACCAGGCCCTGGACCCTCAGCAGGGACTCGGATCCTGTCGTCGCGTTGTCGGTCACAGCTTCGGCGCAATCTCTTCGGTCCAGATCCGCGTGCGTTCCGCCTGGTCCATGTGGCAGGCGGTGAAGTGGCCGGAGGCCACCTCACGCAGTTCCGGGCGCTCGGTGCGGGTGATCCCGCCCTGGGGCACGTCCGCGTACGGGCAGCGCGGGTTGAAGGCGCAGCCGCTCGGCACGTTGATGAGGGACGGCGGCTGGCCCTTGACCGGGATGAGCCGGTCGGTCTGCTCCCGGTCGATGCGGGGCATCGAGCCCAGCAATCCCCAGGTGTAGGGGTGCTGCGGCTCGTAGAAGATCTTGTCGACCGGGCCGCGTTCCACGCACCGGCCGCCGTACATGACCAGGATGTCGTCGGCGATCTCGGCCACCACGCCGAGGTCGTGCGTGATGATGACGACCGCCGAGCCGAACTCCTTCTGGAGGTCGCGGATCAGGTCGAGGATCTGCGCCTGGACGGTGACGTCCAGCGCGGTCGTCGGCTCGTCGGCGATCAGCAGCTCGGGGTTGTTGACCAACGCCATCGCGATCATGGCGCGCTGGCGCATGCCACCGGAGAACTCGTGCGGGTAGGAGTCCACCCGCTTGCCGGGCTCGGGGATGCCGACGCGGTCCAGCAGCTCGATCGCCCGGGTGCGGGCGACCTTCTTCGACACCTTGTTGTGGATGCGGTACGCCTCCACGATCTGGTTGCCGACCGTGTAGTACGGGTGCATCGCCGACAGCGGGTCCTGGAAGATCATCGCCATCTCGCGGCCCCGCAGCCGCCGCACCTCGTCGGGGTCGGCGTTCACCAGCTCCTTGCCGTCGAGCCAGATCTCCCCGCTCATCCGCACGTTCTTGCCGCGCGCGCCGAGCCGGTGCAGGCCCATGATGGCGAGCGAGGTGACGGACTTGCCGGAGCCGGACTCGCCGACCACGCCGAGGGTCTTGCCCTTCTCCAACTGGAAGGAGAGCCCGTCGACGGACTTGACCAGGCCGTCGTCGGTGGGGAAGTGGACCTTGAGGTCGCGGACGTCGAGGAAGGCGCGCGGCTCGGAGGTGCCGGGGCGGTCCTCCACCACGGCGCCGGTCTTGGACAGTTCGGTCATGACACCCTCACGCGCGGGTCGACGACGGCGTACAGAAGGTCAACCACGAGGTTGAGGAAGACGACGAAGAACGCCGCGAGCAGGGTGACGCCGAGAATCGGCGGCAGGTCGTTGGCGACGATCGACTGCACCGCGTACTCGCCGATGCCGTGCAGCGAGTACACCGACTCGGTGATCACCGCGCCGCCGAGCAGCAGGCCGATGTCCATGCCGAAGACGGTGACGATCGGGGTGAGCGCGGCCCGCAGGCCGTGCTTGGCGACGACCCGGCGCTCCCGCATGCCCTTGGCGCGGGCGGTGCGGATGAAGTCCTCGCTCATCGCCTCCAGCATCCCGGAGCGGGTGAGGCGGGCGTAGATCGCCGCGTAGAGCAGGGCGAGGGAGCACCACGGCAGGAAGAGGGTGTTGGCCCACTGCGAGGGGTTCTCCGTGAACGGGACGTACGTCCGCCCGAAGATCTCCAGCTTGTAGCTGAAGAGCAGCAGGAAGAGCTGGGCGGTGAAGAAGATCGGAAGCGAGACGCCGGCGAGCGCGCCGCCCATGGCGGCCCGGTCGAAGAAGGAGCCGGGCTTGAGGGCCGAGATGACGCCGACGACGATGCCGGAGACGAGCCACAGCACCGCGGCGCCGATGGCCAGGGAGATGGTGACCGGGAGCCGGTCGACGAGCTCCGGCCAGACCTCCAGGTTGGTCTTGAAGGAGTAACCGAAGCAGGGCATGTCGCACCGGACGGTGGCGGGGCCCCGTTCGTAGGTGGCGCCGGAGACGATCCCCTTGATGAAGTCCCAGTACTGCACGTAGACCGGGTTGTCGAGGCCGAGGTTCTTCTTGACCGCCTCGATGTCCTGCGGTGTGGGGTTCTTGCCGATGTACTGCTGGGCCAGTTGATCGACGGTCTGTCCGGCCAGCTTCGGCAGGATGAAGAAGATGCCGAAGGTGACCGCCGTGACGACCAGCAGCAGGATCACTGCCGCGATCAGCCGGCGGATGATGTACGAGATCACGGGGACCGGCGCCGGTGCCCGCGGGCCGCGCGGTGTGCGCGGGGGCCCGCGGGCACCAATGCCTTCACCTGCCTTCCGGGGCTACTTCTTCGTGGTGCCGATGTTGAGGTAGTCGTACTGGCCGCTGAAGGCCGCCGTGGAGACCATGTTGGTGCCGTGGGGCGAGCGGTACAGCAGGACCTTGAAGTAGGTCAGCGGGACGATGACCGCCTGGTCCATGACCTTCTTGTCGATCTCGCCGTAGGCCGCGTTGCGGGCGTTCTCGTCGGTGTTGGCGATGGCGTCGTCCAGGAGCTTGTTGACCGCGGGGTCGTTCAGCTCCGAGAGGTTGGTGTTGCCGGACTGGCCGATGGCCTTGCCGTGGACGATCTGCTGGAGGTAGCCGTAGCCGGTCGGCCAGTCGGCGCCCCACTGCATCATGATCAGACCGATGTTCTGCTTCTTGGTGAAGGAGGGGACACCGGCGTAGTCGGAGAAGTACTTCGACGACGGGTACTGCTTGATCTTGGCGTCGATGCCGACCTTCTTCAGCGACTCGACGACCGCCGTGGCGGCGTCGACCTCGCTCTGGCGGTCGCTGCGGGCGGAGATGAAGGTGGAGATCTTCTCCTGGCCGCAGGCCTTCAGGTGCTGCTTGGCCTTGGCGACGTCACCCTTGTTGCCGGGCGTGGCGTACGTGTCGAACTTCTGGTAGCCCGGGATGTCGGTGGGCAGCACCGTGGAGGCGATGTCACCGCGGATGGGGCCGCCCATGACGGTCTGCACGGAGACCTTGTCGATGGCGTACTGCACGGCCTTGCGGCACTCGACGTTGTCGAACGGCTTCACCTTGGTGTTGATCGCCGTGTAGACGAGGCGGCCGCCGAGCGCGTTGTCGGTGTTGGCCTTCAGGTCGTCCTTGGCGAGCACCTGCGCCTGCGTCTGGGTGTCGACGCCGCGGCCGGCCAGGTCGGCGACGACGTCACCGGCGACCAGGTCCTTGTCGATGGTGGCCTGGGCGACCTTGAGGTTCAGGACGATCTTGTCCGGGTACTGCTTGCGCAGCGGGTCGGTGGCCGCGCTCCAGTTCTCGTTGCGGACCAGGGTGATCTGCTTGCCGTCCTGGTAGCTCGCGAACTTGTACGAGCCGGACGAGGCGATGGACTTGGTGTAGTCCACGCCCTTGTCCTTGGCCTTCGGCACCGGGGCGGTCTGCGGGGCGCTGACCAGGTAGTCGAAGTCCGCGAAGGGCTTGTTGAGCTTGAAGACGATGGTGTGGTCGTCCGGGGTCTGGATGGAGGCCAGACCCTTCTCGCTCTTGTCCTTGTACGGGCCCTTGTACTTGGCGGGGTCGTCGAGGAGCTGCTGGAAGTAGTTGGGGCCCAGCGACAGCACGTCACGGGCGAAGTTGGAGCGCTCGACCGCGTACTTGACGTCCTTGGCGGTGATCGGCGTGCCGTCGTCGTACTTGAGACCCTTGCGGATCTTGTACGTCCAGGTCTTGCCGCCGTCGCTGGGGACGCCCATGCTCTCGGCGAGGTCGGGGACCAGCTCGTTGCCCTTCTCCCCGGGGGCCGGCTTGAAGGTCGTCAGCGGACGCGCGTAAAGGCGGCTGAAGTTGTAGATGAAGGCGTAGTACGTGTTGCCCGGGTCGAACGACTCGGGGGCGTCGGCCATCGCGTAGGTGACCGTGCCGCCCTTCTTGTCCGAGGCGTTGACGACACCGGTCGTCGCGGCGTTCGCCTTGGCGTTGCCCTTGTTGCCGTCCGAGCCGCCGTCGTCCGCCTTGCTGCAGCCCGCGAGAAGCAGGCTGGCACTGCTGACGACCGCGAGAGCGGCCACTGCTGACCTTCGCATTTTCGTCGAACTCCCCTTTGTATTCGGAAAATTGCCGGTACGTTCCCGGCCGGTTGCGCGGCCGCCGCGGATGACGTGGCAGACGTCAGCGGCTGCGCGGGTCGAGAGCGTCCCGGAGGCCATCACCGAGCAGGTTGAAGGCCAGTACGGTGATGAAGATCGCGAGGCCGGGGACGAGCATGTACTGCGGATCGACTTCGAAGAAGTTGACCGCGTCCCTCAGCATGCCGCCCCACGAGGCCTGCGGTGGCTGGATCCCGACGCCGAGGAAGCTGAGCGACGCCTCGAAGATGATGTTGGTCGGAATGAGCAGGGTCGCGTAGACGGTGATCGGTCCCACGAGGTTCGGCAGCAGCTCGCGGAAGAGGATGTACGGGCCGCGGGCCCCCATCCCGCGCGAGGCGTCGATGAACTCGCGCTCGCGCAGGGCCAGGGTCTGGCCGCGCACGATACGCGCCATGTAGGGCCAGTTGAAGAACCCGATGACGAAGATCAGCACGCTGATGTGCAGCGGCAGGCCCTCCAGACCGAAGGCACCGCCCTGGAGCGTCGCCGAGATGGCGATGGCGAACAGCAGCAGCGGGAAGGCCAGGAAGGTGTCCATCAGCCGGCTGACGAAGGTGTCCACGCGGCCGCCGTAGTACCCGGCGATCAGGCCGAGCACCACGCCGATGACGTTGGACAGGATCGTCGCGCCGAAGGCGACGACCAGCGAGACCCAGGAGCCCTCCAGGATCCGGGCGAGGATGTCGCGGCCGAACTTCGGGTCGACGCCCAGCGGGTGGTCCACGCTCATCCCGCCGAGACCGCCCTTGGGGAGGGAGGTGTTGGGGTCGAGCAGGTCCTGCTGGAAGGCGTTCGGGTCCAGCCCCAGCACCGACTGGATCGGGCGGGAGAGGACGGCGATCAGGATGAGCAGGACGACGACGATCCCGCCGGTCACCGCCAGCTTGTCCCGCTTGAAGCGGGTCCAGGCGATCTGACCGAGTGAACGACCTTCGATCTGCTTGGACTTGACGCCTTCAAGTACGGCCTCAGGCGCTGCCTCGGCCTGCGATCCGGTGGTCTCCATGGGTGCGGTCATCGTCCCTCGTGCTCGCCCGTGCCGACGGTCGCCGACAGTGCTCGACGAACCGCCCGGGTCTGCGGCGCGGTCCGTTCAGGGGGTGCGGAAATGCGCTGCACGCATGTGCGACGTCCCCTGGTTGGGGGGAGTCTTCAATGGGTTCACGATCACCCGCCAGACCTCACCGGGAATGTTTGCGCAACCGTGATGCGGGTCGTCGGCTTCCGTTATGCGGACGGGAAGATCGCCTCAGCGGACCAACTCGGCCGCTACTCCACCGAAACGGACACCGGGTCGCGGCCCGCTCGGGACGTGTCAGGAGCGGGGCGGGTAGCCGTACCCCGTGCCCGGGACCATGGGGGCGGTGGCGTGCGCCTCCCGGTCGTAGAAGGGGCGGGCGTTGGCCCGCAGCCACATCGTCACCGGGTCGTACTCGTCGGACATGGCGACCGTGGAGACGGGCAGGCCGTCGGGGACGGCGGTCACGGACTGCTGCATCATCGCGCGCACCGCGTCGACGGACGCCTGGCCGGTGTCGTACAGGTCGAGGCCGATGGCGAGGTACGGGGTGCCGAGGGCCGGCTGGACCCAGGCGCGGCGCAGCGAGCGGACGGCGGGGGTGCGGTGGGCGTTCTGGGTGAGCAGGGCGTAGAACTGCGGGATCTGGATGCCGGGTTCGGACAGTTTGAGCGGTCCGGCGGGCATCCGGTCCAGGCCGGTGGCGATGCGGCGCAGGTCGGGCCACGGGATGCCGACGCCGCCGCCGGGCGCGTGCGGGTTGAGCCAGATGCCCCAGCGGTCGGGGTAGAGGGCGCGGGCGATGTCGCGGCCGCCGATGACCTCGTGGGCGCGGTTCCAGCCGGAGACGGCGAGCTCCTGCGCGGAGGTGACGCACGGGGCGTACCCGAGGCCGTCGACCTCCATGTTGCCGTACTGGGCGTCGGAGGAGCCCGCGTGGCCGTGCCAGAGCAGCATCCACAGCCGGCCCTCGGCCAGGGCGTGCAGCAGCGCCTCGTACGTGTCGTAGCGCCCGGGCGTGACCTCGCCCAGCAGGTGCTCGACCTGTCCGGCGGCCGCTCCGGCCGCCGCGGTGCCTGACGCGCTCACCCTGGGTCCCGCCCCTCTTCCGTCCACCCGACCAGACCAGCTTATGCGTGCCCGCGCCGGTAGAAGGGCCGCACCTTCTCCAGCATCCAGTCGCCGACCGGGTCCTGGGCGACGTCGAGCAGGACCATGTTGACCGGCCAGGGCACCGCCGTGGGGCCGACGCGGCCCAGTGCCCGGCCCAGGGCGTCCATCGGTACGGTGCGGTCGGCACCCTCCCAGGAGGAGAGCTGTACGCCGATGAACAGGGTCGGGCTGTCGCCCTCGATGCTGGCGAGGCAGCGGCGGGCGGTCAGGACGGTGGCGGTGGCGTCGAACTCGGCGGCCGCGGCGGACAGGAAGTCCACCGGGTCCTCCTGCCAGTCCGGCTCGAACAGCCGCACCCGGGCGCCGCTCGCGGGGCCGTCCAGCGGGGTGCGGCCGGTCCGGCAGAGCTCGGCGACGGCGGGCGGGGGCAGCGGGGCGCCGACGGCACCGCCCGGATTCACGGCGATGCCGAGCTGCGGGGGCAGGCCGCGCGCGAACTCGACGGCCGGGGCGACGGCGTACGGCATGTGGGCGCCGACGCAGTGGGTGAACTGTGCCAGGGAGCTGAAGACCGGGACGTAGGGGAGGCCGTCGATCTCCAGGGTGGGCAGGTCGAGGCTGGGGCTGTCGGGGGCGCCGCCGTTGGGCAGGGGCACCCATATGTCGCTGCGGCCCAGCACCTCGACGAGGCGGCCGCCGGCCGCGGGGTTGCCGAGCGAGGCGGCGAGCACCTCTTCGAGCTCGTTGCCCGGCCATGCAGTGTCCACTGGTGTTCCTGGTCCTTCCCGCGCGTGCCTGTCGCTGCCCGCAGCACCCTAACGCGGGGCCCGCCGGAGCGCGTCGGCCGCTGGGGGTGCCGGAGCGCGCGGGGTCAGGAGAAGGTGACGCGGGTGAGCGCGGACGCCGCCGGCCGGTCGAGCAGGACGGCCGAGGCGCAGCCGCGCGGCACGACGCCCCGCTCGGCGTCCCGGACCAGCCGGCCCACCGCCGCGCGGTGCCGCCGGAAGGCGTACCCGGACACCCCGCGGCCGCGCTCCCGCTGGCCCTGGCGGGCGGTGCCGGGCGGGACGTCCAGCAGGAGCAGGTGCAGGGCCCGGCCGCGCCGGGCCGCCTCGCGGGCCAGCCAGCGGCGCACCCAGGCCTGCGTGCCGCAGTCGTGGACGACGGCGGCGGCGCCGGAGCGCAGCACCCGCCACAGCCCCGCGTAGTGGGCGAACCGGACGAGGGGGCGGTAGACCGCGTACGGCAGGAAGCCGGGCACCCGGCGCTCCCAGCGCTCGCGGGTGTCCTGCGAGTCGATGCCGCAGCCCGGGGCCGTCCGGGCGATCAGCGTGGACTTCCCGCTGCCCGGCAGGCCGGAGACGACCACCAGGTCGCCGGGGGCGAAGGCCAGGGTCCGGGGGAGCCGGCCGTCGCGGTCCCGCAGGTCGCGCACCACCGGCGGGGCGGCGGCCGCCGCACGGCCCCGCGCGGGCAGGCCCGGCTGAGCGGGTACGCCCGTCGTCGCGTACCCACCGGTCCGCTGCAACGTCATCGCTTCTCCCCCTGCTGGGTCGGCTGACCCGACCCTTGCCCAAGAAGTGTAAAGAAGGGGTAATAAGGCACAAGCGATTTGCCGTCGCCGGACCGCGTGCAATGATGTGCGCGCCGACGCACACCGTTGCGCCACAACCGCATACCGGCCGCTTGAATCCGCGCGGGAGAGTTCCGGGTCCCGCCCGGGCGCCGAAGGAGCAAGTTCCTCCCTTGAATCTCTCAGGCCCCGTACCGCGTGGATGAGGCAGATCTGAAAAGCGGGCCGCCGCGGCGGCTCCACCCAAGGTGCAAGCCGAGGGCCGTCCCCGTACGGTCACGGTGAACCTCTCAGGTTCCGATGACAGATGGGGAGGATCGTCTTCGAGCCATGCCCGTCCTGGGACCTGGGAGCCACATCACATGAGCACTGCCCCCCGCCTGACCGCCCTCGATGCCGTGCATCGTGCGCTGGGCGCGACCATGACCGACTTCGCGGGCTGGGACATGCCGCTGCGGTACGGGAGCGAGCGCGACGAGCACAACGCCGTCCGCACCAAGGCCGGACTCTTCGACCTCTCCCACATGGGTGAGATCACCGTCACCGGGCCGCAGGCCGCGGACCTGCTGGACTTCGCGCTCGTCGGCAACATCGGCAGCGTCGGCACCGGCCGCGCCCGCTACACGATGATCTGCCAGGAGGACGGCGGGATCCTCGACGACCTGATCGTGTACCGGCTCGGCGAGACCGAGTACATGGTGGTCGCCAACGCCTCCAACGCGCAGGTCGTCCTCGACGCGCTCACCGCCCGTGCCGCCGGCTTCGACGCCGTGGTGCGCGACGACCGGGACGCCTACGCGCTGCTGGCCGTCCAGGGTCCGGAGTCCCCCGGCATCCTGAAGTCGCTCACCGACGCCGACCTGGACGGGCTGAAGTACTACGCGGGCCTGCCCGGCACCGTGGCGGGCGTGCCCGCGCTGATCGCCCGTACCGGCTACACGGGCGAGGACGGCTTCGAGCTGTTCGTGGAGCCGCGGTACGCGGAGGAGCTGTGGCAGGCGCTGACGGCGGCGGGGGCCGGGGTCGGCCTGATCCCGTGCGGGCTGTCCTGCCGCGACACGCTGCGCCTGGAGGCGGGCATGCCGCTGTACGGGCACGAGCTGACGACCTCCCTGACCCCGTTCGACGCGGGCCTGGGCCGGGTGGTCAAGTTCGAGAAGGAGGGCGACTTCGTGGGCCGCGAGGCCCTGACGGCCGCCGCCGAGCGGGCGCAGATCGCCCCGCCGCGCACACTGGTCGGCCTGGTCGCCCAGGGCCGCCGGGTGCCGCGCGCCGGGATGTCCGTGGTGGCGGACGGCACGGTGATCGGCGAGGTCACCTCGGGTGCCCCGTCGCCGACGCTGGGCAAGCCGATCGCCATGGCCTACGTGGACGCGGCGCACGCCGCGCCGGGCACCGAGGGCGTCGGTGTCGACATCCGCGGTACCCATGAGCCGTACGAGGTCGTGGCGCTGCCGTTCTACAAGCGCCAGAAGTGACCACCCGCACCACCACCCCGTTCACCAGCACTCCCCCGCGTACAGGAGAATCCCAGTCATGAGCAACCCCCAGCAGCTGCGCTACAGCAAGGAGCACGAGTGGCTGTCGGCCGCCGAGGACGGCGTGTCGGCGGTCGGCATCACGGAGCACGCGGCGAACGCCCTCGGCGACGTCGTGTACGTCCAGCTCCCGGCGGTCGGTGACACGGTGACCGCGGGCGAGACCTGTGGTGAGCTGGAGTCGACCAAGTCCGTCAGCGACCTGTACTCCCCGGTGACCGGCGAGGTCGTCGAGGCCAACCAGGACGTCGTCGACGACCCGTCGCTGGTGAACACCGCCCCGTTCGAGGGCGGCTGGCTGTTCAAGGTACGCGTCGCGGAGGAGCCGAAGGACCTGCTCACCGCCGACGAGTACACCGAGTTCTCCGGCAGCTAAGGACCTTCCCCGATGTCGCTTCTGAACACCCCTCTCCACGAGCTGGACCCGGACGTCGCCGCCGCCGTCGACGCCGAGCTCCACCGGCAGCAGTCCACCCTCGAGATGATCGCCTCGGAGAACTTCGCTCCGGTCGCGGTCATGGAGGCCCAGGGCTCCGTCCTGACCAACAAGTACGCCGAGGGCTACCCCGGCCGCCGCTACTACGGCGGCTGCGAGCACGTCGACGTGGTCGAGCAGATCGCCATCGACCGCATCAAGGCCCTCTTCGGCGCCGAGCACGCCAACGTCCAGCCGCACTCGGGCGCCCAGGCGAACGCCGCTGCGATGTTCGCCCTGCTCAAGCCGGGTGACACGATCATGGGCCTGAACCTCGCCCACGGCGGTCACCTGACCCACGGCATGAAGATCAACTTCTCCGGGAAGCTCTACAACGTGGTCGCGTACCACGTCGACGACGCTACCGGCCAGGTCGACATGGCCGAGGTCGAGAAGCTCGCCAAGGAGCACAAGCCGAAGCTGATCGTCGCCGGCTGGTCCGCCTACCCGCGCCAGCTCGACTTCGCCGCCTTCCGCCGGGTGGCGGACGAGGTCGGCGCGTACCTGATGGTCGACATGGCCCACTTCGCGGGTCTGGTCGCCGCCGGTCTGCACCCCAACCCGGTGCCGCACGCCCATGTGGTCACCACCACGACCCACAAGACGCTGGGCGGCCCGCGCGGTGGCGTGATCCTGTCCACGGCCGAGCTCGCCAAGAAGATCAACTCCGCGGTCTTCCCCGGTCAGCAGGGCGGTCCGCTGGAGCACGTGATCGCCGCCAAGGCGGTCTCGTTCAAGGTCGCGGCGAGCGAGGACTTCAAGGAGCGCCAGCAGCGCACCCTGGACGGCGCCCGCATCCTGGCCGAGCGCCTGATCAGGGACGACGTCAAGGAGCACGGCGTCTCCGTGCTGTCCGGCGGCACCGACGTCCACCTGGTGCTGGTCGACCTGCGCAACAGCGAGCTGGACGGCCAGCAGGCCGAGGACCGGCTCCACGAGGTCGGCATCACGGTCAACCGCAACGCGATCCCGAACGACCCGCGGCCCCCGATGGTCACCTCGGGCCTGCGGATCGGCACCCCGGCGCTGGCCACCCGCGGCTTCCAGGCCGAGGACTTCACCGAGGTCGCCGACATCATCGCCGAGGCGCTGAAGCCGGCCTACGACGCGGACGCGCTCAAGGCCCGGGTCTCGGCCCTCGCCGCGAAGCACCCGCTTTACCCTGGTCTGTAGCCCGTACGGCGTTACGTACGTAACAGACTGATCTGCGGGGCACCGCGCACACTGGACAGTGAGTGCGGTGCCCCGTCTCTTGCCCCGCTCTTCGCCCCACCCCCGTTGTCCCTGCACCACCCCGGCAGACAGCGACGTCTTCCCACCAAGGAGTACCCCCGTGGCCATCTCGGTCTTCGACCTGTTCTCGATCGGCATCGGCCCGTCCAGCTCCCACACGGTGGGCCCCATGCGGGCCGCCCGGATGTTCGCCCGCCGCCTGAAGAACGAGGGCCTGCTGGCCCCCACCGCCTCGATACGCGCCGAGCTGTACGGCTCGCTGGGCGCGACCGGCCACGGCCACGGCACCCCCAAGGCCGTCCTGCTCGGCCTGGAGGGCGACTCGCCCCGCACGGTCGACGTGGAGAGCGCCGACGACAAGGTCGAGCGGATCAAGGCCGACAAGCGCATCAACCTGCTGGGCGCCCACGAGATCGGCTTCGACTTCGACGAGGACCTGGTGCTGCACCGCCGCAAGGCGCTGCCGTACCACGCCAACGGCATGACCCTGTGGGCGTACGACGCCGACGGCGCCACGCTGCTGGAGAAGACGTACTACTCGGTCGGTGGCGGGTTCGTCGTGGACGAGGACGCGGTGGCGGGCGAGAACCCGATCGTCCCCGACGACACCGCGCTGAAGTACCCCTTCCGCACCGGTGACGAGCTGCTGCGCCTGACCAAGGAGACCGGCCTGTCGATCTCCGCGCTGATGCTGGAGAACGAGAAGGCCTGGCGCACGGAGGCCGAGATCCGCGAGGGCCTCCTGGAGATCTGGCGCGTGATGCGGGCGTGCGTGGACCGCGGCATGTCCCGCGAGGGCATCCTGCCGGGCGGCCTGAAGGTCCGCCGCCGCGCCGCGAACACCGCCCGCAAGCTGCGCTCCGAGGGCGACCCGCAGGCCCTCGCCATGGAGTGGATCACCCTCTACGCGATGGCGGTGAACGAGGAGAACGCCGCGGGCGGCCGGGTCGTCACCGCACCGACCAACGGGGCCGCCGGCATCATCCCCGCGGTCCTGCACTACTACATGAACTTCGTGCCCGGCGCCGACGAGGAGGGCGTGGTCCGCTTCCTGCTCGCCGCGGGCGCGATCGGCATGCTCTTCAAGGAGAACGCCTCCATCTCGGGCGCCGAGGTCGGCTGCCAGGGCGAGGTCGGATCGGCCTGCTCCATGGCGGCGGGCGCCCTCGCCGAGGTGCTGGGCGGCAGCCCGGAGCAGGTGGAGAACGCCGCCGAGATCGGCATGGAGCACAACCTCGGCCTGACCTGCGACCCGGTGGGCGGACTGGTCCAGATCCCGTGCATCGAGCGCAACGGCATGGCGGCGGTCAAGGCCGTCACGGCCGCCCGCATGGCGATGCGCGGCGACGGCAGCCACAAGGTCTCCCTGGACAAGGTCATCAAGACCATGAAGGAGACGGGCGCCGACATGAGCGTGAAGTACAAGGAGACCGCGCGCGGCGGCCTCGCGGTGAACATCATCGAATGCTGAGGCGCGTGCTCACCCAGTGAGGGTCGGGCACCACCGTCAGGAGCGCCGACACCACGACGACCCCCGCCAGCACCGCCAGCTCGGTGCGGGCGGGGGTCGTCGCGTCCCCGCCCCGGCGCAGGCGGCCCCGGGCGGTCAGCGCCAGCGCGCTGGCCACGGCGACCAGCGCCAGCTTGGCCAGCAGCAGCCTGCCGTACGCCGAGGTGACCACCACGTCGGCGGGCAGGCGGCGCAGCGCCGAGCAGGTGCCGGTGACGGCGAGCGCGGCGTACGGCCAGAGGGCGAGCCGGGCGTAGCGCCGCAGGATCTCCCTCGCCCCGCCGCGCAGCCGCACCACGCGCAGCGCGTACAGCAGCCCGCCCGCCCACAGGGAGGCGGCCGTCAGGTGCACCACCGTGAGGGCGGTGCCGAGCTCCGGGGTGTACGGCTCGGGGTGCGCGCGCAGCGCCTCCGCCCCGACGACCAGGGCGAGCGGGCCGGCCGCCCAGCCGGGCCGCCCCAGCGCGACGCACCCGGCGGCCAGGGCGAAGCCGTTGGCCATGGCCAGCAGCAGCCCGCCGTCCCTGGTGCCGTAGGTGGCGGTGAGGTCCAGGTCGCTGATCCGCGCCAGCAGGACGATCTGCCCGGCGGACGCGGCGGCCCCGCCGAGAGCGGCCCACAGGGCCCACGGGCGGGGCACGCGGCCGGGCCCGGCGAGCCGGGCGCCGGCGAGTTCGCCGAGGTGCAGGGCGAGGGCGGCGAACACGGCGGCGCGCAGCACCGTGGTGGTGCCGGGCGCGGGGATGTGCAGCTCCCCCGTTCCCCGGGCGGCGATCCCGGTGCCGCACAGGGCGAGGGCGAGCAGGGCCGCCAGGGTGGTGAGGAGCGGGGTACGCGTACGGCGCCGCCCGGTACGCCGGGCGGCGCCGTTTCCGGTGTCTACGGTCACGCCTTGCTGAGGTGCGCCCAGAACTCGTCGAAGGTGAGCATGCCGTCACCGTTGCCGTCCTGCGCGTTGATCACGGCCTGGGCCACGGTCTCCGTGACGTTGAAGTCGCCGAGCTGCGCCATGACGCTCTTGTACTCGGCGGCCGAGATGAGCCCGTCGCCGTTCACGTCGTACCGCTCGAACGCCTTGCGCGCCTCTTCGATGTCCGCCACTGGTCCACCCCTTCTTGGTGCATAACTGACGCCGGTCAGGTTATCGGCAGGGGCGGGGGGCCGGGTCCGGGGGCCTTGGTCCACCGTGGCGGGGCTCAGCGGCGCCAGGGCTCGTAGTACGGGTTGTCCTCGCACTCCGTCATGATCTCGATCTTCTTCACCAGGTCGACCGGGCAGACGCCGACGATGTGCTTGCGGGCGATGCCGCCGGGGAAGGCCACCTCCTCCTGGTCGGCGTACTTGTGGGTGTCGCCGATGGTGCCGTTGACGTCCACGCCCTTGGGGGCGTCCAGGTAGTAGTTGAAGCCGCTCTTCCACTTCTTGTAGAGGTCGTGGTCGTACGTCGTGGAGACGTACGGCGAGGGCTGGTTGACCAGCACGTACTTCTCGATGTCGTACTGGCCGTCCAGGGGTGCCTTCGGACGGAAGCCCTCCTCGAAGATCACCGCCGGGGGGCGGTTGTCGGCGCGGTAGAGCTGCTTGCAGTCCTTGCGCCAGGCGGGGGCGGGCGTGATCCGGTCGGGGTCGACGCGGCGGTCCGCCGCCGGGTAGAGCCGGTCCTCGACGACGGGACAGCTCGACGGGGCCTTCGCGGCGGCCGCCGCGGCGAGGGCGGGAGCCGCCGCGGCGGGGGCCCCGGCGGCCGGGGCGGCCTCGGTGGACGCGGCGGGTACGAGGAGGGCGGCGACGGACACGGCGAGCGCGGCGGCACGGTGCCGCGGACGAGAGGTGATCATGGCGCTCACGATGGCCGCCGTGCCGCCCCGGACCGGGGATCTTCACCCGGTCGGCGGCGTGTCAGCGGAAGACTCCGGTGTGGCCGAGCGAGTAGCGGCCGGGCTGGGGGTAGACGGCGAGGCCGTGCGGGCCGCCGCCGACCGGGATGCGGGCGAGCTGCCGGCCGGTGGTGGTGTCGATGGCGTACACCTCGGAGTCGTAACGGCCGGACAGCCACAGCACCTTGCCGTCGGCCGACACCCCGCCCATGTCGGGGGAGCCGCCGTCGGGGAGCCGCCACTTCTTGGTCAGCCGCTTGCGCGTGAAGTCGAAGACGGAGATGGAGCCCTCGCCCCGGTTGGGGATGTACATCTCCTTGGAGTCGCGCGAGACGTAGAGGCCGTGGGCGCCCTTGCCGGTGGGCAGGAGCCTGGGCGTGCCGAAGGAGTCGCCGTCCAGGATCCACACCCCGTGCGCCATCATGTCGGCGACGTAGAAGGTCCTGCCGTCCGGCGAGGCCTTCACGTCCTGCGGCATGGCGCCCCGGAAGGGCAGTTTCCGCTGGGCGACGACCTTCATCCGCTCGGTGTCGACCTTGAGCAGTTCGCCGGAGAACTCGCAGCTCACGATGAAGTAGCGGCCGTCGGCGGAGAAGTCGGCGTGGTTGACGCCGTAGGAGGTGACAGGTTCGGTGTGGCGGCGTTCCATGGTGTGCGGGTCGCGGAAGACCAGTTCGCGGTCGAGCGAGGCCATCACGATCGCGTACCTGCCGTTGGGCGTGAAGTACAGGTTGTACGGGTCGTGCACGTCCACGTCCTTGCCCCGGGTGCCGGTGGCGGGGTCGATGGGGGTGAGGGTGTGGCCGCGGTTGTTGTTGACCCAGAGCGTCTTGAGGTCCCAGGACGGCACGACGTGCTGGGGCTGGGCGCCGACCCGGAGGGTGTCGACGACCCGGTAGGTCCTGGGGTCGATGACGGAGACGGTGCCGGACAGGGTGTTGGGGACGTACACCCGGGACGGGAAGCCCTTGACCACCGGGGACAGCATGCCGGGGCGGTCGGCGGCGTAGATGTCCGTGGGGTCCAGGAGGGGCGGCATGCCCGGCAGGCCGGCCGGGGCCGTCTTCCTCGGTACGGGGGCGGCGGCGGCCCGGCTGCCGCGCGCCTCGGGCCGGCCTTCCGCGCCGCCACCGCACCCGGGGAGTGCCACGGCGGCGGCGAGCAGCGCGGTGGCCGCGAGGAGGCCCTTCGATCGCCTGGTCAGGCGCAGCGTCGTCACGCGCCCCATTAGGGCGCCGGGGGTGCCGGTCCGCTCCCCTGCCGCCGTTCCGGGCCTCCGTGACGCACATCGGCAGGTCGATGATTCACCCACCGGACCCCATATTTATTCATGCTTTATGAGGCTCGTGGCCCATCTCACCTGCGATTCATTTCCCCGCTGGACCGATTTGCTGATTTTGTCCGCGTTTGGTCTTTTGGTGGCAAGGCCCCCTGTCTGCCATAGTCGGAGACACACGACCCCCATTGACCCGGGCCAGGTCGTTCCCGCGACCGTGGACACACCCCCTTCGCCCACGTCGCTCCACAGGAAGCCCCCGCGGCGCCGCATCCGGCGCGAGGGGGCTTCCGTGCGTCAGCGGTCGGAGACGCGCATCTCGAACCAGGTGGTCTTGCCGCGCGGGAGCAGGTCCACTCCCCAGCGGTCGGAGAGCTTGTCCACGAGGAAGAGGCCCCGGCCGCTGGTGTCCAGTTCGTGCACCGGCATCAGGCAGGGCAGCCCGCGGGAGGGGTCGCGCACCTCGATCCGGATCCAGCCCCGGCGGCGCAGCATCCGCAGGCCGAAGACCCGCGCGCCGGTGTGCCGGACGGCGTTGCCGACGAGTTCGGAGACGAGCAGGACCGCGTGCTCGGCGGTCTGCGGGGCGAGCCCCCACTGGCGGAGCACGACGCACTGGGTCAGTCGGCGGGCGGTGGCGGCGGACTCGGGACGGGACGGCAACCGCACCTCCCCCTCCGTCGGATTGCCGAACAGTTCGAGCGCTTTCAGCGCCTGTTCGTCCTCCGCGGCGGGCACCCACCGCGCGGCGGTAGCGCTTCCGCGCTGCCCCGGTTGCTCCACACCTTCCAGCCCCGCCATGCCCACCATCATGGCCGTCCGGCAGCCCCGGCGTGGCCGTTCCGGTGGAATCGGCACCCCGGGAGGAAGGCCTCCCGGGGCGCCGTCCGGCATATGACGCCGGCAGGAAGAGCCCGAAAGAGCCACCCTGACCAGCGGAGACGGGGCCGGCGCCCCCGGGCCGCGCGGGCGGGGGGCCCGACGGGCTTAAGGTGTCCTTAAGGCTGCCCTAAACCACCCGCACGGCTGACAACTCGTGCGCCGCTACAGGAACTTGGCCTTGCCCGGCCCCTCCTCGACGAAGCTGCGCATCCCGCGCTCACGGTCCTCGGTGGCGAACAGCCCGGCGAACCAGTTGCGTTCGATGGTCAGGCCGGTGTCGATGTCGGTCTCCAGGCCCGCGTCGACGCACTCCTTGGCCGCGCGCAGCGCCAGCGCCGGCCCCTGGGCCAGCTTCGCGGCCCAGGCGTGCGCCTGCTCGTACACCTCGGCCGCCGGTACGACCCGGTCGACGAGCCCGATGGCGAGGGCCTCCTCCGCCTTCACATGGCGGCCCGTGAAGATCAGGTCCTTGGCCTTGGACGGACCGACGAGGCGGGCCAGGCGCTGGGTGCCGCCCGCGCCGGGGATGAGGCCGAGCAGGATCTCGGGCTGGCCCAGCCTGGCGTTGTCGCCGGCGATCCGGAAGTCGGCGCACAGCGCCAGCTCGCAGCCGCCGCCCAGCGCGTATCCGGTGACGGCCGCGACGACGGGCTTGGGGATGCGGGCGACGGCGGTGAACGAGTCCTGGAGGGCCTTGGAGCGCAGCACCATGGCCGCGTGGTCCATGGCCTGCATCTCCTTGATGTCCGCGCCGGCCGCGAACACCTTCTCGCCGCCGTAGATCACCACGGCGCGTACGTCGTCACGGCGGGCCGCCTCCTCGGCGAGCTCGCGCAGCCGGTCCTGGGTGGCGATGTCCAGCGCGTTCATCGGCGGGCGGTCCAGGCGGAGGGTGCCGACGCCTTCGGAGACTTCGAGAGTGACTGTCATGCAGGGCAGGTTAGCCGTGGGGTTTTCGGGGGTCTCCCCCGGGAGAGCACCGTACGACGACGGGCCCGGTGCCGTGCGGAACGGCACCGGGCCCGTACGACGGGGACCGCCGGGGCTACGCGATCCACTCCGCCCAGGACATGTTCCAGCCGTTGAGGCCGTTGTCCGGCTGGATCTGCTTGTCCTTGGAGTTCTTCACGACCACCACGTCACCGATGATCGAGTTGTCGTAGAACCAGGCCGCCGGGGTGGCGTCGTCGTAGGCGCCCCGCACGTCCCGCAGACCCACGCAGCCGTGGCTGACGTTGGCCGAGCCGAAGGTGTCCGCGGAGGCCCAGTAGTTGCCGTGGACGAAGGTGCCCGAGGTCGACAGGCGCATGGCGTGCGGCACGTCCTTGATGTCGTACTCGCCGCCGAAGCCGACGGTGGCGCCGTTCATCCGGGTCACCTTGTACTTCTCGCTGATGACCATCTGACCGTTGTACGTGGTCGTCGACGGCGCTCCGGCGGTGATCGGCAGCGTCTTGATCAGCTTTCCGTCCCGGACGACCTTCATGGTCTTGGCGCTCGCGTCGACCGTGGCGACCTGGCTGCGGCCGATGGTGAAGTTCACCGTCCTGGTCTGCTTGCCGTACACGCCCGGCCGGCCTTCGACGCCGTCCAGGTCGATCCGTACCGTCACCTTGGTGCCCGCGGCCCAGTACTTCTCGGGGCGGAAGTCCAGGCGGTCGTTGCCGAACCAGTGGCCCTCGACCGGGACGGACGGCACGGCGGTCACCTTGATCGCCTTCTCCACCGCCTCCGGGTTGGTGATGCCGCGGGAGAAGTTGATGGACACCGGCATGCCCGCGCCGACGGTCGAGCCGTCCTCCGGGGTGTAGTGGCCGATGAAGGTGTTCTTGGGCACCAGGGTGGTGAAGGTGGTGTCCTTCGCCGACTCCCGGCCCTCGCCGTCCTCGGCGACCGCGTGCACCTTGTACTTGGTGGCGGCGGCCAGGTGCCGCACCGGCTCCCAGGCGGCGCCGTCCGCGGTGAGCCGGCCCTCCACCTTGTTGCCCTTGGGGTCGGCGACCGTGACCGTGGTCAGCTTGCCCTTCTCGGCGGTGATCTTCAGTGCGCCGCTCGTGGCGACCGACGCCGCCCCGTCCTTGGGCGCGATGGTCACCACGGCCTGCGAGGCCGCGTTCCCGGCCTGCGTGGCGCCCTCCGCCTTCGCCCCGCCCCCGCTCTTGCCCCCGTCGGTGGAGTCCGGTCCACCGCAGGCCGTCACCAGCAGCAGCAACGCCCCCAGCGCCAGCGCCGGCAGTCGCCCGCCGACCCCCGCGCCACGCCTGCCCGCCCCGGCCGATGCCCCCGATATCGGCTGCACGTCCACTTCGCTGTTCTCCCCTCGCACGGCCCTGGCCCCGCCACGGCCCGCACCCCCGCACGCCACACGCGCGTGCACCGCGATAGATAATCACACCGGGAGTGGGGCCGAGCGTCCGCGTATGTCACCGTTCGGTCCCAACGTGCCCGGGTCCGGGGCGGGCCGTGCGGGATCGTGCCGGGGGCGGCGGGGGCCGGCCGGGGTCAGCGCAGGGCGGAGCCCTCCTTCCAGCGGTCCCAGTCCATGTTCCAGCCGCCCAGGCCGTTGTCCGGGGAGACCTTCCGGTCGGTGGAGTTGACCACCTCCACGACGTCCCCGACCAGCGTCCGGTCGAAGAACCAGCCCGCCGGGGAGTCCGTGCTGCCGCCCTTGTCGTCCCGCAGCCCCACGCAGCCGTGGCTGACGTTCACCGACCCGAAGGCGGACGCCGGCGCCCAGTAGTTGCCGTGCAGGAACGTCCCCGAGTCGGTCAGCCGCATGGCGTGCGGAACGTCCTTGATGTCGTACTCGCCCTTGCCGTCCTTGTCCTTGAAGCCGACCGTGGCACCGTTCATCCGCGTCACGTCGAACAGCTCCGTCACCACCATCTTCCCGTTGTACGTGGTGGTCTTCGGCGCGCCCGCCGTGATCGGCAGCGTCGTCAGCAGCCGGCCGTCCCGGCGCACCTCCATGGTGTGCTCCTCCGCGTCCACCCGGGAGACCTGCGAGCGGCCGACGGTGAAGCCGACGCTCTTGCGCTGGATCCCGTACACCCCCGGCGCCCCCTCCACGTCGCGCAGCCGGAGGTCGACGGTGACCTCCGTGCCCGGTTCCCAGTACGCGCGCGGGCGGAAGTCCAGGCGCTCCTTGCCGAACCAGTGGCCCACCACCTCCACCGCCGGGCGGGTGGTGACACGGATGGCGCGCTCGACGGCCGCCCGGTTCTCGATCGGCCGGTTGAAGGAGAAGGAGACGATCATGCCGGTGCCGACCGTGGAGCGGTTCTCCGGCTTGAAGTAGCCGATGAACCTGTGTTCGGGGACCGCGGTGGTGAAGGTGGAGTGGCGGGCGGAGCGCCGGCCGTGCGCGTCCAGCGCGACCGCGTCCACGCCGTACTTGGCGGCCAGCTCCAGCCGGGCCCCGGGCGCCGGGCGCCAGCGCAGCCCGTCCTCGGAGATCGCGCCCGGTACCTCCACCGGCTGGGCGTCCTCGACCTTCACCACCCTGACCCGCTCCAGCCGCCCGCTGGGCACGCTCACCTCCACCCTGCCGTCCGGGGCGACCCCCTTCGCCCCGTCCTCCGGCACCACCCGGATGGTGTCCTCGGGCGACCGCCCCTTGCCGCCCGTGCCGAGGACCGGCACACCGTCACCGGTGCACCCGGCCAGCCCCGCCACCAGGGCGCATGTCACGGCAGCGGCGACGCCGAGCCCTGCCCGCTTCAGTACGTGTCTCACGATGCGACCAACGAGTGCCACCCTCCGGGGGAAACGTCAGTGCGGGTCATGTTGGGAGGCAGGCAGGCCGGGAAGAACAGGTGGAGGACCAGTGCGGGCCGCGGCAGGGACGCCGCGGCCTTGCGGCGAGTGAACCGAAGGGGTGGGCGGGTGCCGGGAGGGAGAACGCGCGCGGGCTGTGCGGAGCGGGCAGCCGGGCGCGATCGACCGCCGGCCCGCGCGTGAGCACCCCGGAGGCGTACCGAGCCGCCACGAGTGGGAGCCGCGGGAGGCCGGCAGGTGTCGAGCGCAGCCGAGCAGCAGGCAGTGCAGCGTGCGGTGGGTGACGCACTGCTGGACGGGAGGCCCGCCCCCGCCGGGGGCCTCCTCGACGGGCGGCACGGGCTCCCCCAGGACCCGGGCACACCCGTCCCACCCGTGTGGCCGGGTGCGCCCACACCGCTGGGCGCCCGCTTCCGGGCCGGGCCGGGCGGGGCGACGGGCACGAACTTCGCGCTCTGGGCGGGCGGGGCGGAGGCGGTCGAGCTGTGCCTGTTCGACGGGGACGGCACCGAGACCCGGCTGCCCCTGACCGAACTGACGCACGAGATCTGGCACGGCTTCGTCCCCGGGGTGCGCCCCGGGCAGCGGTACGGGTACCGGGTGCACGGCCGCTGGGACCCGTGGACCGGCGCCCGCTGGAACCCGGCGAAGCTGCTCCTGGACCCGTACGCGCGGGCGGTCGACGGCGACTTCTCCCTGCCGCCCGAGGTGTACGGCCACGTACGGGACTGGCCCGAGCAGCACGTCGCCGACACCGTCCGCGACACCCGCGACTCCGCCCCGCACGTCCCCAAGGGGGTCGTCGTCCATGACGACGACGACTGGTCCGACGACCGGCGGCCCAAGACGCCCTGGGCGGACTCGGTGATCTACGAGGTCCACGTCCGGGGCTTCACCCGGCGCCACCCGGGCATCCCCGAGGAGCTGCGCGGCACCTACGCGGGCCTGGCCCACCCGGCGGCGATCGAGCACCTGACCGGCCTCGGCGTGACGGCCGTGGAGCTGCTGCCGGTGCACCAGTTCGCCCACGAGGACCACCTGCTGCGGCGCGGGCTGAAGAACTACTGGGGCTACAACTCCATCGGCTACTTCGCGCCGCACGCCGCGTACAGCGCCTCGGGAACGGCCGGACAGCAGGTCGGCGAGTTCAAGCGGATGGTCAAGGCGCTGCACGCGGCCGGCATCGAGGTCATCCTGGACGTGGTCTACAACCACACGGCCGAGGCGAGCGAGCTGGGTCCCATGCTGTCGCTGCGCGGCATCGACAACCGGGGCTACTACCGGCTGGCCGCCGACGCCCGGCGGTACGCGGACTACACGGGCTGCGGCAACACCCTGCACGTGGTCCAGCCGAACGTGCTGCGCCTGATCACCGACTCGCTGCGCTACTGGGTCACCGAGATGGGCGTGGACGGCTTCCGCTTCGACCTGGCGGCGGCGCTGGCCCGGTCGATGCACGACGTCGACATGCTGTCGCCGTTCCTCGCGGTCATCGCGCAGGACCCGGTGCTGCGGCGGGTGAAGCTGATCGCCGAGCCGTGGGACGTCGGCAACGGCGGCTACCAGGTGGGGGCCTTCCCGCCGCTGTGGACCGAGTGGAACGACCGCTACCGGGACGCCGTCCGGGACTTCTGGCGCGGTGCCCTGCCGGACGTCCGTGACCTCGGCTACCGGCTGTCGGGGTCGAGCGACCTGTACGCGTGGGGCGGCCGCCGCCCGTACGCCTCCGTCAACTTCATCACCGCGCACGACGGGTTCACGCTGCGCGACCTGGTGAGTTACGAGCACAAGCACAACGAGGCCAACGGGGAGGGCAACCGGGACGGCACGAACGACAACCGGGCCTGGAACTGCGGCGCCGAGGGCGAGACCGACGACCCGGCGGTCAACGCGCTGCGGCGGCGCCAGGTGCGCAACCTGCTGACCACCCTGCTGCTGTCCACCGGCGTGCCCATGCTGGTCGCCGGCGACGAGATGGGCCGCACCCAGGGCGGCAACAACAACGCGTACTGCCAGGACAACGAACTGGGCTGGGTCGACTGGTCCCTTCCGGAACGGCCGGGGCCCAAGGGGCTGCTGGAGCTGACGTCCCGGCTGCTGCGGCTGCGCCACGCCCATCCGGTGCTGCGCCGCCGGGCGTTCTTCTCGGGCCGCCCCCAGGGCGTGGACGGGCTGCGGGACCTGGCCTGGTTCACGGCGGCGGGCACGGAGATGACGGAGGGGGACTGGTACGCCCGGACGGCGACGATCGGGATGTACCTGTCGGGGCGGGACATCCCGGGCCGGGACGCGCGGGGGGAGCCCGTCACGGACGACAGCTTCCTGGCGGTCCTGCACGCGGGTGCGGAGCCGGTGGACTTCCGCCTCCCCGGTCCCCCGTGGGCGCAGGCGTACGAACTGGTGGTGGACACCTCCCGGGAGGACCAGTCGCGGGCACCGGGAACGGTGCACCCGGGCGGGGAGGTGCTGGAGGTGCCGGAGCGGTCGGTGCTGCTGCTGCGGGTGCGGGACTGACCGGGGACGTCCGGGAAAAGCCCCGGGACGGCCGGCGCCGGACGTCCGGAAAAAGCGCGTGAGCGATGACAGTGCCGAACCGTAGGCTCGGTCCTGATGCCGAAACAGGATGCACCGACCAAGGACCGCTCAGCCGTTCGCTCATTGCTGCGGCTGTGGCCGTACGTGCGACCCGTGCGCACCCGGGTGGGGACGGCGGCGCTCGTCGCGGTCCTGGCGTCCTGTCTGGGGCTGGTCATCCCGTTCGTCCTGAAGGGGATCGTGGACGGGCCGGTGGCCGGACGGGACCCCGGCGGGGTGTGGTTCGGGGCCCTGGTGGTGCTGGCGCTGGGCGTGGCGGAGGCGGCGCTGTTCGGGCTGCGCCGGTGGCTGGTGGCGCGGCCGCTGGCGGGCGTCGAGGCGGCGATGCGCGCGGACCTCTACCGGCATCTCCAGCGGCTGCCGATCGCCTTCCACGACCGGTGGGCTTCCGGCCAGCTGCTGTCACGGGCGACCACGGACCTGTCGTTGATACGGATGTTCCTGGCGTTCCCGATGACGTTCCTGTTCGTCAACGGGGTCACGGTGCTGGTCGGCTGCGGGGTGCTGCTGGTCCAGGACTGGTCGCTGGGGCTGGTGCTGCTGGTGCCGGTGGCGCCGCTGATCGTGGTCTGCTCGCTGTTCGAGTCGCGCTACTCGCTGGTGGCCCGGCGCGCCCAGGACCAGGTCGGTGATCTGACGACGGTCGTCGAGGAGAGCGTGCTCGGCATCCGGATCATCAAGGGCTTCGGTCGCCACCGGAGCCAGGCGGAGGCGTTCCGCGCCCTGGCGGACCGGCTGCGGGGCACGGAGCTGCTCAAGGCCCGGCTGCTGGCGGGCATCTGGGCGGTCATCACGGTGGTGCCCGAACTGGCCATCGGGACGGCCCTGGTGCTGGGCACGGTCCAGGTCGCGGACGGGGTGCTGTCGGCGGGCACGCTGGTGGCGTTCCTGTCGACGGCCCTGGCGCTGCGGTGGCCGGTGGAGTCGATCGGCTTCCTGCTGGCGATGAGCCAGGAGGCGGCGACGTCGGTGGAACGGTACTTCGAGGTGATGGACGAGGCGGCGGAGGACCCGGGCGGGAGCGGTTCGTCCGCGGAGCGGTCCGGCGGCCTCCGGTTCGAGAACGTGTCGTTCCGCTATCCGGACGCCCCGGAGGGGTCGCGTCCGGTCCTCGACGGGATCGGCCTGGTCGTCCGCCCCGGCGAGACGATGGCGCTGGTCGGCGCCACCGGCTCGGGCAAGACCACTCTGACGGCCCTTGTCCCACGGCTGCACGAGGCGACGGGCGGGCGCATCCTGCTGGACGGCGAGGACATCGCGGCGATGCCCCGGGAGCGGCTGCGGGAGCTGGTGTCGGTGGCGTTCGAGGAACCCACGCTGTTCTCGGCCAGCGTCGGGGAGAACGTCCTGATGGGCGCCGGCCCCGGCGGCGGGGGCGAGCCCGAGCTGCGGCGTGCCCTGGAGGTCGCCCAGGCCGGGTTCGTGGAGGGGCTGCCGCGGGGCACGGCGACCGAGGTGGGCGAGCAGGGTCTGAGCCTCTCGGGCGGTCAGCGGCAGCGGCTGGCCCTGGCGCGGGCGGTGGTGGGCCGGCCGCGGTTCCTGGTGCTGGACGACCCGCTGTCGGCGCTGGACGTCCACACCGAGGCGCTGGTCGAGGCGGCGCTGCGGGACGTGCTGCGGGACACCACCGCCCTGGTCGTGGCCCACCGCCCGTCCACGGTGATGCTGGCCGACCGCGTGGCGCTCCTCTCGGGGGGCCGTATCGCCGCGGTGGGCACACATCAGGAACTGCTGAGGGACAGCCCGGAATACGCCTGGCTCATGTCCGGAACCGAGACGACGGGTGGTGCGCGATGACGGACACGGTCGGCCAGACGGCCTCGACGCCCCCGGACGACCGGGCGCCGCGCGAGGACGCCACCCCGGTGGCAGGGGCGCCCACGGACGGAGCCCCGGGCGCGGGGCCCGGTGCCGAGGCGGGGCCCGGCGGGGCGGACGCGTTCGACCGGGACGCGCTGCCGGTGGCGGACGGGGCGACCCGGGCGCTGCTGAGGTCCCTGCTGGCGCCCCGGCGGGCCCGGGTGGCGCTGGCCGCGCTGCTGTTGCTGCTCCAGCAGGCCGCCGTGCAGGCGGGCCCGCTGGTCGTCGCGTACGCCATCGACCGGGCCGTGCCCGCGCTCCGGGACGGCGACCACGGCCCGCTGGTCGCCGTGGCCGTGGGGTACGCGCTGTGCGCGGTGGGCGCGGGGCTGTTCCAGTACGCGTTCATCCGCGCCTCGGCCCGCGTCAACCAGGACGTGCTGCTCGATCTGCGGGAGCGGATCTTCCGGCACGCGCAGGCCCTGAGCATCGACTTCCACGAGCGGTACACCTCCGGCCGGCTGATCTCGCGGTCCACCACCGACGTCGAGTCGTTGCGCGAACTGCTCGGCGAGGGGCTCCAGGAGCTGGTCGGGGTGCTCCTGTCCTTCGCCTTCATCTCGCTGCTGCTGCTCTGGCTGGACCTGGGCATCGGCGCCGTCGCCGTGGCCTCCTTCGTCCCGCTGTACCTGCTGGTGCGGGTGTACCGGCGGCGCGCGGCCGTGGCGTTCAGCGCCCGGTCGACCGCGATCGCCGCCGTGATCGTGAAGTTCGCGGAGACGATGAACGGCATCCGGCCGGTGCGGGCGTTCCGGCGGGAGGGGGCCAACGACGCGGCGTTCCGCACGCTCAACCACCGCCACGAGCGCCGCAACGGCGACGCGATACTGGAGATGGCCCGGTACGTCGTCGGCTCCCGGCTGGTGGCGAACACCGCGGTGGCCGGCATGGTCCTGTGGGGCGCCTACCGGGTCGCGTCCGGGTCGCTGGCGCTCGGGGTGCTGGCGGCGGCCGTGCTCTACGTGCGGCGGCTGTACGACCCGATCGACCGGCTGGCGATGTTCCTCAACTCGTACCAGTCGGCGGCCGCCTCGCTGGAGAAGATCGCGGGCCTGCTGGCGCAGACGCCGACGGTCCGGGAGCCCGTGACGCCCCGCCCCCTGCCGCCGTCCCGGGAGGGGGCGCCGGGGCGCGAGGTCGTCTTCGAGGACGTCCGTTTCGGGTACCGCACGGGCGGCGAGGTGCTGCCGCGCTTCGGGCTGACCATCCCGGCGGGGCAGACCGTGGCGGTGGTCGGCTCGACGGGCGCGGGCAAGTCGACGCTCGCCAAGCTGCTGGCCCGCTTCTACGACCCCACCGGGGGGCGCGTCCTGCTCGACGGCGTCGACCTCCGGGACCTGGACACGCCGGACCTGCGGCGCGGGGTGGTGATGGTGACGCAGGAGGCGTTCCTGTTCTCCGGGACGGTGGCCGAGAACATCGCGATCGGGCGGCCGGACGCCACCCGGGAGGAGATCGAGCGGGCCGCGAAGGCGATCGGCGCGCACGACTTCATCGCGGGCCTCCCGGACGGCTACGACACCGACGTGCGCAAGCGCGGCGGGCGCATCTCGGCCGGCCAGCGCCAGTTGGTGGCGTTCGCCCGGGCGCTGCTGGCCGATCCGGCGGTGCTGATCCTCGACGAGGCGACCAGCTCGCTGGACGTCCCGGGCGAGAGGGCGGTGCAGCGCGCGATGGACACGGTGCTGCACGGCCGCACGGCGGTGGTGATCGCGCACCGGCTGTCCACGGTGGAGATCGCGGACCGGGTGCTGGTGATGGAGGGCGGCCGGATCGTGGAGGACGGCACCCCGGCGGAGCTGATCCGCGGCGAGGGCCGGTTCGCGGGGCTGCACCGGGCCTGGCGGGAGAGCCTGGTGGGCTGATCGGCACGGGCGACCGGCCCGCGGCCGGCTCCGGAAATCCCGGAGCCGGCCGGGTGGCTCTCCGCACGATCCGGCCCTGGTCATTCCTCGGGGATGGAATCATCGCCATCACTGGAAGTGATGACGACCCCTCTCGACAGCGATGCAGGCGAGTCACCGGACACGTGGACTCGAGCCGCGTGGGGCGGGCCGAAGACATCCACGAAGACGTCGGGGTACCGTTCGATCCTGTCCAGAACGAAATGCGGCGCACCGGTGCCGGAGCCGGCCTCTTCCTCGAGCGTGTAGGTCTGGCCGACCCGTGCGACGCCGCCCACGCATCGCACGATCACAATCCCTCCGCGCTCACCCGCCTCCTCAACGCTGTGAACCTGCAACCGACTAGCCTCTTGCATATTTGTAAGCCTCCGCGACGAATTGCGATATCTGATCCGGCGTGAGCTTCGGAATGTCCCACTCCAGTGCGTCGCTGATGTTCTGATATGTGTGCAGTTTGGGAATCTTGATCCCCATCTGGTCCAGGATATCCTTCGCCACGCTGGAGGGAATCGTCACGCTGGCCCGCTTGGCGAGCTCTGATGCGTGGAGCCCCACGCCCACCTCCGCCTCGGCGCGAATGAAGCCCCGCTCCATCGGAACTCCCTCGAGGGCGCTGCGTGGAATGAGCTGAAGTACAGCGTCTCCGAATTGTTCCGAGTGCCGGGCGAAGGTGGCCGCGACTCCGGGGTCCGTGGATGTGGGCGTAAAGCCGGATTTCTCAATGTTGACACTGGCGTTGTACCCCTCCGTTGTACCCCGGAAGAGATGCTCCTCTTCCGGGCACCCGAAGAGTCCGAATGGATCTATCTGCGAGTGGGGATTGGGTACGTAGGTTACGGAGTTGGCGGCGGGGGCCAGACCGAGCGGATCCGATGTGAGGTAGCGGCCTGTCTCGGGGTCGTAGTAGCGGTGGAGGTTGTAGTGAAGCCCGGTTTCCGGGTCGAAGCGCTGACCTGGAAAACGCAATGAGGTATGGGCGGTGCTCGACGCTGCCCATGTCGTGGTACCCCACAGCGTGGTACGGGTGCTCCACGCCAGGTCGCCCGTTTCATCGACCAGCTCACGCGGAGTGCCGATCAGGTCGGTGACGATGGAGAAGAATCGTTCGTCGATGGTTTCCCGCGCCGCGGTGGGCGCGAGGATGCGTTCCGTCTGCGTGAGGGGGCGAAGGCCGTGGTAGTCCCACGTAACGGCGACGGGCTTGGGAAGGGCCTCGCTCTCGCTGGTCTCCTCGCAGAGTGTCACCCCGTCCCAGGTGAAGATGGTCTTCTCGACAACGGTCCGGCCGTCGGGAGCGAGGCGCTGCTTCGCGGTCCGACGGCCCAGCGCGTCGTACTCATAACGCCAGACCGTGCCGTCCGGTGTGGTCACCGACCGCATGCGGTTCTCGGCGTCCCATTCGTAGCGCCAGGTGTCGGGTTTGCGTGACAGGCGCGACTTCTGGCGGAGGGTGATCCGGCCGAGGGCGTCGTGTTCATAGCGCACGTTGCCGGCGCGCGTCATGACCGTGCCCGCATAGGCGCGGGGTCCGGTGGCCTCCTGCCCGGCGTGGGAGGCGGGCCAGGACGCGTGGGTCTGGTTGCCGGCCTCGTCGTACGCGTAGCGCTCCGTCCAGCCTGCCGCCTCAACAGCGGTGACGCGGCCGGATGCGTCGAGGTCGAAGGTGCGGGAGCCGGTGAGCTGGTCGTCGATGCCGATGAGGTTGCCGTCGGCACGGTAGGCGTAGTCGCGGCGTTGGATGCCGCGCCCGCCCGCGCCTGTGACCTGTTGGCTGGTGAGGCGCCCGAGAGAGTCGTACTGGGACGTATAGGTGATGGTGTCACCTATGTGGCGGGTGATCTCCTGGCCCGCGGCGTCGTGCTCGAAGAGGAGTGTGCGGCCGGAGGTGGTGAGGGAGGTGCGGCGGCCTGCCGCGTCGTAGACCCACGTGCTGACCGCGCCGGTGGGTGTGGTCCGGCCTGTACGACGGCCGAGCTTGTCGTAGGCGTAGGTGAGGGTGCGGCCGTTGACCGTCTCGGACTTCAGGCGCCCGTGACGATCGCGCAGGTACGTGATCGTCGCGTCCGCGTTGCGCGCTTCCGCGAGCTGGTCGAAGAGGTCGTAGGTGTAGGTGGTGACGGCTCCGGCGGCGTCCTTGCGGGTGACGCGGTCGAGTTCGTCGCGCTCGTAGTGGATCGTCTGGCCGAGGGCGTCGGTACGCGAGACGAGGCGGCCGGCGGCGTCGCGCGCGTACGTGATCGTACGGCCGTCGAAGTCGGTTTCGGATATGAGGTGACCCGCCGCGTCGTACTCGTAGTCCCACGTAAGACCCTGTGGGTTGAGGACCTGGGTGAGGCGCAGCTCGTGGTCGTGGGTGAACTCGTAGCGCACGCCGTCCGGGCCCGTACGGGCGCTTATGAGGTCGAAGTGGGTGTACTCGAAGCGTGACACCCTCCCCATGGGATCGGTGTGGGTCAGGCAGTTGCCCTCACCGTCGTACGTCCACGACTGCTCGGTGCCGTCGGCTTCCACGCGGCGGGCGAGCTTGCCCTCCGGGGTCCATTCGAGGCGAGTGGTGTGGCCGAGCGGATCGGTGACGACGACAGGGCGGCCGAAGGCGTCGTGGCGGAACCGGGTGACCGCGCCGAGCGGATCGGTCATCTCGACGGGCAGACCGGCGGCGTCGTTGCGGAGACGGGTGGTGTTCCCGAGCCCGTCGGTGACCGCCGTGGTGTGTCCTGCCTCGCTCAGCGTGAAGCGCGTGACGGCACCGGCCGGGTCCGTGACCGCGACCCGGTTTCCTCGCTCGTCGTATTCCTGGCGGACCGAGGTGTGGTTCGGGTTGGTCACGCGTACCGGCAGGCCGAGTTCGTTGTACTCGGCGGACAGCGCACGACCGTCCGGCCGGATCGCCGACGTCCTGCGGCCGGACGCGTCGTACTCGAAGCGGGTCGTGCGGCCGAGCGGGTCCGTCCGGGACAGCAGCCGGTTGTAGCGGTCGCGTTCGAAGTGGGTGACGGCGCCGAGCGGGTCGATTTCCTTGACGATCTGGTGCGCGTCGTTGACCACGTACTGATGAACCGCGCCAGTGCCTGTCGTGGCCCTCGTGACGCGCAGCCCCGTCTCGGGGTCGGTACCGTCGTAATCGAGCCGCAGCGCCATATGACCCTCGACGCCGCCCTCGGTGATGCAGCGGTCGCGATCGTCGTAGGTGTACTCGTAGCGCCTGCCGTTGGTGTCCGTCCAGGAGGTGAGCCGGCCGCGTTCGTCGTACGCGAACCGGAGGGGTATCCCGGAGGAATTGACGACCTCGGTGAGGTGTCCGTCGGTGTAGCCGTAACGCAGGATCTCCTGGTCCGAGCCGTCCGGCGCCCCGCCCGCGAGGTGCAGGGCGGTGATCCTGTCCTCACAGGTGGTGAGCTTCAGGTGGTAGCCGCCGCTGTGCACGATCGCCGTCGGAGCACCGGTCTCGTCGTCGTACTCGAAGGTGACCCAGTTGCCGTTGCGGTCATCGATCTGCGTCAGCAGAGCCAGCTCGTCGTGGTGGGTGACGAAGTGCCGAACGCGCCCGCTCTCCGGGTCGGTGACGGTGTATCCGCCGTCCACGTCCCGGTCCAGAGGCCAGCGTGGTCCGTGGCTCGGCAGGACCGGGACGCCCGGAGCCGGGTGCGGATACGCCAGAAGCAGGCCGTCCTCGGCGATGAGGACGACACCCTCGGAGTCGATCTCCAGGCGCTGATCCGCCGTGGAGGACCAGGAGGGGCCGAACCAGCGCCCGGCCCGGTAGTCCGATGCCAGACGGCGGCGGAACACGAGGGGCAGGGTGCCGGGCAGCGCGATGTCCGTCTGCGGCAGGTACATCACGCCGGTGGCCAGATCGATCGGGTCCGAGGGATCGTTCTCCGCCCCGCGCGCGGTCCGGGACGGGTCGGCAGGATCCTGCACACCGTTGCGCCCGGGTCCGTCGAGGCCGCCGTGGCGGGTGCCGCTGCGCATGCCGGCCCGTAGTCCGCCCCGGAGTACGCCCGCGCCCTTGGTACCGATCAGTTCCGGGATGAGACGACCGAGGAACTCGGCGGGGTCCCCCTTCGCCGCCTCCCAGGCGTTCTTGAGGGCGCGGTCGGGGTTGGCGACGGTGGAGACGAGCCCGGCGAGCGTCATGTTGACGCCCTTGTAGTACTCAGCGGGGTGGGTCAGGTTGTAGCCGTCCATCGGGTTGACGGAGCGGACGAAGTTGATCAGGCCCGCGGCGCCCTTGGTCACCCCGCCGAGGAGGTGCAGGCCCTCCGTACCGGAGGCCATGCTCCAGTCGGCGAGCTCCAGTTTGAGCTTCTCCCTGCCCTTGGGCTCCTTGGGGGCATGTGCCATCGCGCTCGTGACGGCCGTCTTCGCCTGCTCGGCCGCTTCGTTGCGGGCGCGGCGGGCGTCACTGAGGATCTCCTGGGCACGGGTGCACAGGGCCTTGCCGGGATCCGCGCCGGGCTTGGGCAGTGGTTTGTCGCTCTCGCGGGCCGACTCGTACGCGGTCACGTCCTTCTCGTGCGCCGCCGAGGCCTGCCGGCCCTGCTTGTACAGGACGATCGCCTCGCGGGCCATGGCCTGTGCGCTGGTGATGGCGTTGGAGTACCGCTCCAGGGCGCCGGCCGCGGCCTCGAAGGCGTCAGCGGCGTGCAGCCAGTCGGTGGGCAAGGTGGAGAACTTGGTGCGGAAGGTGTCGGCAGCCTCGCCCTTCCAGTTGCTGGAGTCGAGCTTCTTCATCCCCGCGCCGACGAGGTCGAACGCCAGCTGGAAGTCCCGCAGGTTCTTCACCGAGTCGGCGATCTTCGTCGGATTGCCGTGGATCAGCTCGTTCGGTTCCTCGGTCTGCCCGAGCTGCTGCTCGCCGACCTCCGCGCCCATCGACGAGGCGAACCCGTCACCCCAGTCGGTGACCAGGTCCGCCGCACGCTTGTGGCCGTGGGCCTCCAGGTACTGTCCGGCCTTGTCGGTCGCGTAGTCGGCGGCCTCGCCGACGAGCTTCTTGCCCTTGTCGATTCCCTCATCGATCCCGTCGACGACCTTGTCGGTCGCTTTGCCGGCGAGATCGCCGATGATTCCGAAGTCGGACATCAGCCGTTCTCCCCCCACCGCGGCTCTTCGGCCTGCGCAACCGTCGCCTCGTCCGGATCGAGCGTCTCGCGGAACTCCACGTCCATCCGCTCACGCAGCTTCGGATCAAGCAGACCCGAACGCTCCATCGAGTCCATCTGCGCGTCCATGACGTCGTAGCCGGTGTTCTTCCAGGTCTGCTTCACCTCCTCATGGGCCTTCGTCATCGACTCGGCGCTGTAGTCCGGGTTGTCGAAGACGCTCTGAGTACTGATGGTGTCCCAGCTCATCTGCTTGACCTGGTCCTCGCTCAAGTGCGGGTTGCCGTTCAGCGAGTTCACACCGATCTTGACCGAGTCCTTGACGTACTGCTCCTGCTCGTAGAACGAGCCGGCCGACAGCCCCACCCCCTGCGCGAAGAGGTTGCCCTTCAGCGTGAGGGCCCGCACGCCCCATTCCCAGCGTTCGCAGAACGTCCTGAACTGCTCCGTCAGCCCGGCGTGGCCCAGCTCCAGCCCGGACAGGGCCAGATCGGAGAAGCCCCGGCCGGCCGTCGCCTCACCGATCATGCCGAGCTCCTTCAGCTCGGCATGGGCCAGGTCGATGCCGATCGCGATGGCCGCCAGCGCCACCGGCGGCGCCTGGAGATCCGGCTCCTCGCCGCTCACGCGTTCCCCCCGAGATCGACCGCCACCGCGTCGGGCACGATGCCCACGACGGGCGGGAAGAGCATGCCCTCCTCGCTGCCCGCGTCCAGCGCCACCCCGGCCGGACCCGGCAGCATGGGCACCATCACATCGAGGAGCCGCGCGCCAAGAACCGTCCGGTACGTCCACTCCCTGTCCGCGTCCCCCCGCGCCCGCGCGAAGGCGGCCAGCGCCTCCTCGTCGGAAAAGGCGCAGATCCATCGCACCCCGTTCTGCTCCGCCGTCCACAGGCTTCCGTGGTCGTCGAACGGCACCAGCACCGCACTGCGCCGGAATTCACCCAGAAGCGCCGCGAACTCACGCCGCGCGGAGGTCAGTTGATCATCGGCCCGCGCCGCCGGAGGGGCGGGCGGAGCGGGTGCCGGCTTCTCCACAGGTGGTGGATCCGGCGGCGCGTCGGCCAAGCCGGCGAGTTTTGAGCGTGGTTCGGTCCTGGATACCGCGTCCCCGTATTCGGCCATGTCCGGAATGCTGTCATGATCAGGTTCACGTCAGCAACAGAGTGAATGCCGAGTACCGACGGTAAGCGGTGTGGTAACCGCCATAGCCGATCGCCGGAACCAAGGCGGTGCCGCGCACCCCTCGGTCCCGCGCCGGACACAGGACGCGGCGGCGGCACCTCGGCGAAACGTCCGGTTAACGAACACGGCTTTTCGGGCAACGGACGAATTCCGGCCAATCTGTTGACGCGCTCCTGACAGGGACCCGTCACCGGCGCCACTCTTACCCCGTTCTCCGCACCACATGTTCGGACCGCGTTCCTTCGTTCGACTCGCACGTGTTCCGCGCTCGTTCAGGCTGCTCCGCCCGGCCGGCCCCACCCAGCCGCCGGTACCCCCCTCGCAAAAGGAGTCTGCGTGAGATCCACGCCCAGCCGTCGCGCCACCGCGACCGGCGCCCTGATCGCCGCCGCCGCCATGCTCACCGTGAGTGTGCAGACCGGTGCCGCCACCGCCGCCGACGCACCCCGGACCGCGGCACCCAAGGCCCGGACGGCCGGCAAGGCCGACCCCGGTGCCCTGCCCGCCGACCTCTCCCCCGCCCAGCGCACCGCGCTGATACGCGCCGCCGACGCCGCCAAGGCCGAGACGGCCAAGGAGCTCGGCCTCGGCGCCCAGGAGAAGCTCGCCGTCCGCGACGTCGTCCAGGACCGCGACGGCACCACCCACACCCGCTACGAGCGCACCTACGCCGGCCTCCCGGTCCTCGGCGGCGACCTCGTCGTCAGCGAGACCCGCTCCGGCCGGACCGAGGCGGTCAGCAAGGCCTCCCGCGCCGTGCTCAAGGGCGTGGACACCACCGCGGACATCGCCCCGGCGGCCGCCGAGAAGCAGGCCCTGGGCGCGGCCCGGGCCGAGGGCTCCAAGGCGACCGACGCCGAGCGCGCCCCCCGCAAGGTCGTGTGGCTCGCGCAGGGCAAGCCGGTCCTCGCCTACGAGACGGTCGTCGGCGGCCTCCAGCACGACGGCACCCCGAACGAGCTGCACGTCGTCACCGACGCCACCACGGGCGCCAAGCTGTACGAGTGGCAGGCCGTGCACACCGGCACCGGCAACACCCAGTACAGCGGCCAGGTGACGCTCGGCACCGCGCCCTCGTACACGCTGACCGACACCGGCCGCGGCAACCACAAGACGTACAACCTCAACCGCGGCACCTCCGGCACCGGGACGCTGTTCTCCGGCTCCGACGACGTCTGGGGCGACGGCACGCCGCAGAACGCGGAGACGGCCGGTGCCGACGCCCACTTCGGCGCCGCGCTCACCTGGGACTACTACAAGAACGTGCACGGCCGTTCCGGCATCAAGGGCGACGGCGTCGGCGCGTACTCCCGCGTCCACTACGGCAACGCGTACGTCAACGCCTTCTGGACCGACAGCTGCTTCTGCATGACGTACGGCGACGGGGCGGGCAACACCAAGCCGCTGACGTCCATCGACGTCGCCGCCCACGAGATGACGCACGGCGTCACCTCCGCGACCGCCAAGCTGGTCTACAGCGGCGAGTCCGGCGGTCTCAACGAGGCGACCTCCGACATCTTCGCCGCCGCCGTCGAGTTCCACGCCAACAACGCCCAGGACAAGGGCGACTACCTGGTCGGCGAGAAGCTCGACATCCGCGGCGACGGCAGTCCGCTGCGCTACATGGACAAGCCGAGCAAGGACGGCTCGTCGAAGGACGCCTGGTACTCCGGTATCGGCAACGTCGACGTCCACTACTCGTCCGGCCCGGCGAACCACTGGTTCTACCTGCTCTCCGAGGGCAGCGGCGCCAAGTCCATCAACGGCGTGAACTACGACTCGCCGACCTCCGACGGCCTGCCCGTCACCGGCATCGGCCGCGACAAGGCCGCGCTGATCTGGTACAAGGCGCTCACCACCAAGTTCAACTCGACGACCAACTACGCCGGTGCCCGCACCGGAACGGTCGCGGTCGCCACCGAGCTGTACGGCGCGGGCAGCGCCGAGGTGAAGGCCGTCGAGCACGCCTGGGCCGGTGTCAACGTCGGCTCCCGTCCCGGTGGCGGCGACCCCGGTACCGGCAAGATCTTCGAGAACACCGCCGACGTCGCCATCCCGGACAACGGCGCCGCCGTCACCTCGGCCGTCAGCGTCACCGGCATCGCCGGCAACGCCCCCTCCACCCTCAAGGTGGACGTGGACATCGTCCACACCTGGCGCGGTGACCTGGTCGTCGACCTGGTGGCCCCGGACGGCTCGGTCTACAACCTCAAGCCGTTCAGCTCCTCCGACTCCGCCGACAACGTGAAGGCCACCTACACGGTCAACGCGTCCAGCGAGGTCGCCAACGGGAGCTGGAAGCTGCGCGTGCAGGACAAGGCCGCGCAGGACACCGGCTACATCAACAGCTTCAAGCTCACCTTCCCGTAAGCCCGGGAAGCGGTGACGCACCGCCCGGTGGCACTCCACGTGCCGCCGGGCGGTCGTGCGTCCGGACGGCGTGGCGGACGGGCCCGGGGGCGTACGGCCCGGGGCGCGCCGCCCGCCCGCGGCTTGCCGCCCGCCCCCGGACGGACCGCGGCCGGGCGGTCCTCCTCCTCACGGCGGGGGACGCCTCCGCCGAACGGCCGAGGACCGGATCGGTTCCCCGGCCGATGCCCCGGAGAGGGCGGGGGCGGCAGGCTGTGCGGCGCGCGGCCCGTCGCCCCCCACGAGGGGAGGGGGCGACGGGCCGCGGGCCCCGGTACCTAGCGCATCAGCACGCCCGCGCCCTCGCCCGTCGACTCGGTCGGCAGGGCGACCAGGCCCAGGTCGGCGCCGGCGGGCAGCAGCCGGTGGGTGGGCAGTATCCGGACCGTGTACCCGAACGGGCCCGTCCGGTCGAGGGTGAGCGGCCCCTCGTACACCCAGCGCCCCTGCTGGTCGGGGCCGCCCGCCGGCTTGAGCGGCACGGTCTCGGCGTCCCGCAGCCGGTCGTCGGTGTCGACCCGGCCGGCGACCGCCTGCACCTCGACGTCCTCCGGCTGGAGGTCCCCGAGGGCCACCCGCACCCGCAGCGCCAGGGTCGAGCCCAGCTCGGCGACGCCGTTGGCCTCGTCCACCTCGACGTGGTCGACGGCCACGCGCGGCCATACGGCGCGCACCCGGGCCTTCCAGGCGGCGAGCTCCCGTGCGGCGCCGGTGTCCAGCGCCCGGTGGGCGAGGGCCGCCGGGGCGTAGAGCCGCTCCACGTACTCCCGCACCATGCGTCCCGCCAGCACCTTGGGGCCCAGGTTGGCGAGCGTACGGCGGACCATCTCGATCCACCGCTCGGGCAGCCCGTTCGCGCCCCGGTCGTAGAAACGGGGGGCGACACGCTTCTCGATCAGCTCGTAGAGCGCGTTCGCCTCCAGGTCGTCGCGCCGGTCCTCGTCCGTCGTCGGGCCGTCGGCGGTCGGGATGGCCCAGCCGAAGTCCGGCTCGTACCACTCGTCCCACCAGCCGTCCAGGACGGACAGGTTGAGACAGCCGTTGAGGGCGGCCTTCATCCCGGACGTGCCGCACGCCTCCAGCGGGCGCAGCGGGTTGTTCAGCCACACGTCGCAGCCGGGGTACAGCTTCTGCGCCATGCCCATGCCGTAGTCGGGCAGGAACACGATCCGGTGGCGCACGCGCGGGTCGTCGGCGAACCGGACCAGCTCCCGCACCAGCCGCTTGCCCCCGTCGTCCGCCGGGTGGGCCTTGCCGGCGACGACGATCTGCACCGGCCGGTCCGGGTCCAGCAGCATCCGCGTCAGCCGGTCGCGGTCCCGCAGCATCAGCGTCAGACGCTTGTACGAGGGGACCCGGCGGGCGAAGCCGATGGTCAGGACGTCGGGGTCCAGGACCCCGTCGATCCAGCCGAGCTCGGCCGAGCCCGCGCCCCGCTGCCGCCAGGAGGCGCGCAGCCGGGTCCGGACCTCCGTGACGAGCTGTTCGCGCAGCTCGCGCCGCAGGTCCCAGATCTCGGAGTCCGCGATCTCGCCGACGGCGTCCCACCGCTGGGAGCCGCCGACGCTCAGCGCGTCCTCGGCGCGCTGGGTGCCGATCCTGCGGGCACCGAGCCGGAACACCTCGGGGGCCACCCAGGTCGGGGCGTGGACGCCGTTGGTGATGGAGGTGATCGGCACCTCGTCCGGGTCGAACCCGGGCCACAGGCCGGCGAACATCTCCCGGCTCACGGCGCCGTGGAGGGTGGACACGCCGTTGGCGCGCTGCGCCAGGCGCAGCCCCATGACGGCCATGTTGAAGAGGTTCGGCTCGCCGCCGGGGTAGGTCTCCCTGCCGAGCTGGAGGATCCGCTCGACGTCGACGCCGGGCAGTTCCGCGCCGTCGCCGAAGTGGCGGGCGACCAGCTCGCGGTCGAACCGGTCAATGCCGGCGGGGACGGGGGTGTGGGTGGTGAAGACCGTCCCCGCCCGGACGGCCTCCAGGGCGGCGTCGAAGTCGACGCCCTCCTCGCTCAGTTCCCGGATGCGCTCCAGGCCGAGGAATCCGGCGTGCCCCTCGTTGGTGTGGAACACCTCGGGCGAGGGGTGGCCGGTGAGCTCGCAGTACGCGCGTACCGCCCGGACACCTCCTATGCCGAGGAGCATTTCCTGGAGCAGTCGGTGTTCGCTGCCGCCGCCGTACAGCCGGTCGGTGACGTCCCGCTCGGAGGGGCCGTTCTCCTCGACGTCCGAGTCGAGCATCAGCAGCGGTACGCGGCCGACCTGGGCCACCCAGATGTGGGCGTGCAGGCTGCGGCCGCCCGGCAGGGCGAGGGAGACCCGGACCGGGGCGCCGCCGCGCTGCCGCAGCAAGGCGACGGGCATCTCGTTGGGGTCCAGCAGCGGGTAGTGCTCCTGCTGCCAGCCGTCCCGGGAGAGCGACTGGCGGAAGTAGCCGTGCCGGTAGAGCAGGCCGACGCCGATGAGCGGTACGCCGAGGTCGGAGGCGGCCTTCAGGTGGTCGCCGGCGAGGATGCCGAGGCCGCCCGAGTACTGGGGCAGGGCCGCGGTGACGCCGAACTCGGGCGAGAAGTAGGCGACGGCGGCGGGCAGGTCGCCGTCGGGGAGGGAGTGGTTCTGGTACCAGCGGCGGCCGCGCAGGTAGTCGTCGAGGTCGTCGGCGGCGGCCGACAGGCGGCGCAGGAAGCGCCGGTCGCGGGCGAGCTCGGCGAGCCGGGCGGCGGACACGGAGCCCAGCAGCCGCACGGGGTCGCAGCCGGCCGCCCGCCACCCCTCGGGGTCGACGGCCTGGAACAGATCACGAGTCTCGGCGTGCCAGGACCAGCGCAGGTTGCGCGCGAGGTCGCTGAGCGGCCGCAGCGGTTCGGGGAGGACGGGGCGCACGGTGAATCGACGGATTGCCTTCACGTGTTCCACCTTCGCAGGGCAGGTACGTATCGGGGCGGACGCACCACGGTGTGCGCCCGCCTTCACCCTCCGACGTTATCGGGACCTCGCCCTCCGTAACCACGGCGCACTCGGGGGGAGCGCGTTCACCGCGCGCTCACCGGGACCCGGTAGGGCGACCCCGCGTTGACCGTTTCCGGGTCGAACGCGCCGGTCGCGGCGTACCGGGCGGCGATCCCGCGCCGTTCCTCCGGCGGGATCACGTCGTCGATGTGGGTGAAGCCGCCGGGGGCGCGCCGGTGGGCCAGATTGATGACGACTTCCGGACCGAGGCGCCGGTTGGCGCGCTGAAGGTCCGTCATGGCGGGCCGCCGCTCCGCCTCGTAGGCGGCGAGGGCGGCGGCCGGGTCGGCGTGCCGGGCCATGGCGTGGGCGAGGGCCCGGGCGTCGATGATCGACTGGGTGGCGCCGTTGGAGCCGATGGGGTACATGGCGTGGGCGGCGTCGCCGACCAGGGTGGTGCGGCCGTGGCTCCAGCGGGCCAGCGGCTCGCGGTCGACCATGGGGTACTCGTAGGCGGCCTCGGCGGCGCGCAGCACGTCGGGGACGCGGACGCCGTCGAACTCCCAGCCGTCGTAGTGGCGGAGGAGCCCGGACACGGGCACGGCCCGGTTCCAGTCGCCCCGGTGGCCGGGGGTCGCGATGCTGTCGGCGGGCATCGCGAGCGCCCAGTTCACCAGGACGTCCCCGGAGGGACGTTCGGCCATCGGGTAGACGACGGCCTTCTGCCGGTCGTCGCCCGCGATGAGCATGAAGGGGCCGGCCCGGCGGGCGTCCAGCCACGACACGCCGCGCCAGACCAGCATGCCGTTCCAGGGCGGCTCGCCCTCGTGGGGTTCGAGGGCGGCGCGGACCGCGGAGCGGATGCCGTCGGCGCCGATCAGGACGTCGGGTTCCAGGGAGGCGCAGCCGCCCCTGGTGCCCTCGCGGTGTTCCAGGCGCACCCGCGGCCGACCGTCGGGGAGCTGCTCCAGGCCCGTCACCCGGACACCGGTGACGAGCGCGGAGGGGCCGAGCCGGTCGCGCACCGCGTCGGCAAGGACCCGCTGGAGGTGTCCGCGCGCGAGGGAGAGCTGGGGCCAGTGGTAGCCGGCGCCCAGCCCGCGCGGCTCGCGGGAGATCAGCCCGCCCGAGCGGTGGTAGTAGCGCAGCTCGCGGGTGCGGACGGCGTCGGCCTCCAGGTCGTCGAGGAGTCCGAGCGCGTCGAGCTCGCGCACGGCGTTGGGCATGAGGTTCAGCCCGGCACCGAGCGGCCGGATCTCCCGGGCGGCCTCGGCCACGGTGACGCGGGGGAAGCCGGCGGCGTGGAGGGCGAGCGCGGTGGTGAGGCCGGCGATGCCGCCGCCGGCGACGAGTATGTGCGGGGTCATGGTGCTCGCCCCCTCACGCGGCCGTGGTGCGCGGGCGCTCGGCGGCCTGGCGCACCAGCGTCTCGTTGTCCCGGGTCAGGTCGAGCACCGAGCGCAGCAGCGCGACCGGTGCGCCGCCGCTGCCCTGGTCGTACAGGCGGAGGTCGTCGCCGTAGGCCTTGCGGGCGATGCCGAGGTGGCGGGCGCGGAACGTCTTGAGGACGCGCAGCACCCGGGCCAGGGAGTGGGCGGAGGCGACGAGCTGGGGCGGCAGCCGGTGGGCGGTCTCCCAGCTCAGCGCGGCGGAGAGCTTGCTGACGGCGGACACCCCGTCCTTGTGGGCGGCGTGGAAGGCGCGCCACGACGGGAGGCTGTAGGCGACCGACTCGGCGAGGAAGGCGTCGTAGCCGGGGTCGGGCCGGTCGCACTGCCAGACCGTCAGATCGACGAGCCACAGCGGCACCTGGGCGGCGGCCGGGCCGAGCCAGGCGCGGCCGGCGACGTCGACCTCCTCGAAGTACGGCCGCAGGGTGCGCGCGAAGTAGGACGGCGAGACGTGGGTGATGGTGAAGTCGATGGAGTCGACCATCGCCTGGACGTGCTGTGCGGTGCGGTCCAGGGTGCGGGCGAAGCCGGGTTCGTACGGTTCGAGCCCGGCGAGCCGCTCACAGGTGTCGAGCGCGGCGACGAGGCCGGGGAAGACCATCCGGACGGCTTCCTGGAGGTGGGCCTCCATCTCGTGGCCGGTGTACATCCGCTGCCGGGGGCCGAGCGGGTTCCAGGTGGTGTAGTGGTGCACGGTGTCCCGGGGCACCATGTCGGTGCGGCGGGCCAGCTCCTCCAGGACGGGGAGCACCTCGGGGACGGCGGCGACCGGCTGGACGCCGTGCCGTTTCAGGGAGCCGAGCAGCATGCCGAGGTCCCGCATGGCGGCGAGGGCCTCGATGACGCACCACTCGGCGACCCGGTCGAGGTCGGGTACGAGGGTGCGCAGCGCGACGGTGAGCGCGGCGACGTCGGCGTCCCGGTTCATCGCGGGGAGCGCGGCGAGCAGCGCGTCGGCGCCGAGCGGGTCGGCGTCGCGTATCTCGGTGAGGCGGTAGCGCGGTTCGGCACAGGTGTCGGGACCGGGCGCGACAAGGTCGTACAGGGTCAACGGGATGCCCCCCTCGGGCGGTGTGGATTCGGGAGTGGCGCGGTGTTCGCTGGTCAGGCGGTCACCGCGGGTCGCCCACCCGGTCCTGGCGTGGCGGCGCCGGTGCGGGCGCGGGCGGGCTCAGCCGTACGGACAGCAGCGCGGCCGCCGCGGCGAACGCGGCGCCGACGAGCAGCGCCGCCTGGTGGCCCGCGGTCTCGGCCTGGGGTGTGGCCGCTCCGGTACGGGTGGTGGCCACGGCCACGAGGACGGCCAGGCCCAGGACGGACCCGAACTGCTGGCTGGTGTTGACCAGCCCGGAGGCCAGGCCGGTCTCCTCGGGCGCGGCCCCTGCCGTGGCGGCCACGTTGGTGGTGACCGTGACCAGCGGCAGGGCGGCACCCAGCACGAGGCTGGGTGCGAGGACGGTGGTGGCGAAGGTGCCGTGGGGATCGAGGGCGAGGGCGAGCCAGACCATGCCGGCGAGCAGCAGCCCGAAGCCGAGGGTCATGGTCCGGCCGAGGCCGAGTCGCCGGATGAGGCGGCCGGTCAGCGGGGCGGTGGCGACGACGACCACCGACAGGGGCAGCAGGCCGAGGCCACCGGTGAGCGGGGAGTGCCCCAGGACGTGCTGGAGGTGCAGGCTGACCAGGAAGAACATGGGGAACAGCGCCATCTGGGCCAGGGCGGCGAGGCCGTTGGCGAGGCGCGGCACCGGCCGCTTGAGGGCGGCGGGCGGTACGAGGGGCCGGGCGGCGCGGGTCTCCACGAGGGCGAACGCGGCGAGCAGGGCCGAGCCGGCCGCGGCCACGGGCAGGCTGCGTCCGACGAGGGCGTAGGCGACGAGGCCGAGGCCCCCGGTGGCGGTGAGCGCGCCGAGCAGGTCGAAGCCGGGCCCGGCGCCCCGGCTGCCGCCCGCCGGGAGGCGCGGGGCGAGCAGGGCGAGGACGGCGGCGACGGCGACGTTCAGCCAGAAGGTGGAGCGCCAGCCGAGCAGGTCGGTGAGGGCCCCGCCCAGGACGGTGCCGAGGACGCCGCCGAGACCGCCCGTCGCGGCGAAGACGCCGAGGGCCCTGTGCCGGGCGGGGCCGTCCGGGAACAGGACCAGCAGCAGGGCGAAGGCGGCGGCCCCGGCGAGTGCGGCGCCGATCCCCTGCGCGGCACGGGCGGCGATCAGCGCGCCGGTGCTCTGCGCGAGTGCCCCGGCGGCGGAGGCGGCCGCGAGGAGGGCGAGTCCGAGGACGTACAGCCGCCGGTGACCGAACAGGTCGGCGGTGCGGCCGCCGAGGAGGAGCAGCCCGCCGAAGGTGATGAGGTAGGCGTTGGCCACCCAGGACAGGTTGGCGGACCCGGCCGCGAGGTCGGCGCCGACGGACGGCAGCGCGACGTTGATGATCGCGGTGTCCATGATCATCAGGAGTTGGGTGGCGGCCAGCAGTCCCAGCGTGCCGCGCGTTCCCCCCGGGCGGCTCACCGGTGGCCCCCGGCGCGGGTCCAGCCGGGGTCGGCGGCGCCCGGGAGGGAGCGGTGCGGGCGCCGTAGCGGGGCGGCCGCGTGCGCCGAGCGGACCGCGTGTGCCGGGACGGCCGCGTGTGCCGGGCGGACCGCGTGTGCCGGGACGGCCGCGTGTGCCTGGCGGACCGCGTGCGCCGGGACGGCCGCGTGTGCCGGGCGGACCGCGTGTGCCTGGCGGACCGCACGGCCTGGGCGGACCGCGCGGCCGCCCCGGGCGCACCGGCCAGGGTCGGCCGCGCGCAGCCGGGCGGGTGCGGTCATCGCGTACGCCCCAGGCCGTAGCCGTCCAGGCAGGTCCGGGCGAGGGCCTCGCAGCCGGGCGCCCCGCCCTCCCGGGCCTGCTGGGTGAGGTAGACGTGGGGGGCGCCGTGGTAGAAGCGTTCGTACTGCTCGTGCCGGCCGGCGAACTCGGATCCGAGCGCGTCCCAGGCCAGCTTCAGCAGCTTCACGCGGTCCTCGGCCGGGGTGCCGGGCGAGCGGACGTACCTGCGGAGCAGCGGGCCCAGTTCCGGGTGGAGCAGGTCCTCACCGGACGCGGGGAGCTGGATGAGGCCGCCGCCCGCGAGCAGCTTGACCTCCTGGACGGCCTGGGGGTAGAGCTCCCCGGCCATGATGCGCTGGGCGAACGAGATGTCCTTGCCGGGCGCGACCCCGCCCCGGCCGCCGTCGACCTCCTCGTACGAGGCCTCCGCCGCGAGGACGAACGCCTTGGCCTGCGCGACCCGGCCGAGGAGGCGGCCGACGGCCTGGGTGACCGGCGGCAGCTCGTAGGTGTTGTTGGCCTTGGCGATCAGGATGGCGAGGCCGGCGAGGAACTCCAGTTTCGTCCAGAAGCGGGTCGCGGCCTGGTGGACGAGGTTCAGGTACGCGGGGGTGTGCCACCACATCCGGAACGACACGTCCACGTTCCGGTAGGTCAGCACCCGTTCCCAGGGCACGAACACGTCGTCGCACACGAGCAGCGCGTCGTTCTCGTCGAAGCGGGAGGAGAGCGGGTTGTCGAACACGCTGCGGGCCCGTGCCTCGTAGGAGGTCCGGGAGAGGAACTTCAGTCCGGGGGTGTCGACCGGGACGGAGAAGCACACCGCGTGCGCGACGTCCTCGGGGGCGAGCGGTTCGATGGTGCCGACGATCACCTCGTTGCCGAAGACCGTCGCGGTGCCGATCATCTTGGCGCCGCGCACCACGATCCCGCCGTCCTTCTCGGCGACGACCCGCACCACCAGGTCGTCCTCCTCCTGGCCGGAGGCCGGCCGGGTGCGGTCGATCTGCGGGTTGGTGATGGTGAAGACCGGGTAGAGGTCGCCCTCGGCGAGCCGCCGGTGGTGGGCGAGGGCGGCGGCGGAGCCGTCGTACGCCTCGGTGGCGAAGAGGGAGGGCAGCGCCGCGAAGCCCGCCGCGCCGCCCGCCATGTAGTCGGGGGTGCGGCCCAGGAAGCCGAAGCTCGCCTCCGCCCACACCTTGTACGCCTCACGGCGCGCCACCAGGTCCTGGTACGAGCGCGGGATCGCGTACGCCCGGTGGACACCGCCCTGGGTGAGGACCGGGGTGTGCTCGGAGTCGTGCGCCAGGTCGTACAGCCGGGCGATCGAGGTGGCGGTGTTGCGGAACGCGGGGTGCGAGGTGACGTCCTCGACCCGCTCCCCGTCGAGCCATATCTCCCGGCCGTCGCGCAGCGACGCCAGGTACTCCTGACCGGACCTCGTCACCGTTTCTCCTCTTGCGGATGCCATTGCCGCAGCAGAGCCTGTCCGTTGGTACACACCTACGGCAATGAACGTCCGTCCAATGGTCCTTAAGAACCGGCCAGTCCGCGTCCGGAAACCATTAGGCGGCGCGTGCCGCGCCCGCCCGGTACTCACCGGGAGTGACGCCGAACCATTTGCGGAACGCAAGGTGGAAACCGACCGCGCTCTGGTAGCCGACCCGCTGCGGGACCGCCGACTGGGGCAGCGACGTCTCGCCCAGCAGCCGCGCCGCCTCCTGCATGCGCCGTCCGGTCAGATGGCGCGCCGGTGCCTCGCCGACGAGCGCGCGGAACGCGGCGGTGAACGCGGAGCGGGACATGCCGACCTCCCGGGCGAGCGACTCGATGGTCCAGGGCTCGGCGAACCGGGTCGCGATCATCACCAGGGCGCGGCTCACGCCCGGGTGGCGCAGGACCGGCAGGGACGCCGGGTTCTCCGCGAACTCGCGCAGCAGCGGGCGCAGCGCGAGCACCAGGGCCATCTCGAAGGCCCGCAGCGTGATGAGCCGGTCGCCGGGGCCGATGGGCCGGTCGGGGGCGGCGAGCAGCCGGAGGGTGTCCCGCAGCAGCGGTTCGCGGCCGACCTGGGAGCCGTCCAGGACCAGGGCCCAGGGCAGCGCCTTGTACAGACCGGTGGCGGCGCTGGAGTCGTAGTGCAGCCCGGCGCACAGCAGCCGGCTCTCCGGTCCGGTGCCGCCGATGCGGATCTCGCCGGAGGTGCCGGGCTCCCGCTCCGGCAGGACCGCCTTGAGCGGCACGCCCTGCCGGCCGGGCCGGTCGGAGAGCCGGTGCGCGGTGCCGGTGGGGAAGACGGCCAGGTCACCGGCGTGCAGTTGCTGGGGCGGCTGGCCCTCGGCGGTGATCCAGCAGCCGCCCTCGACGATGTAGTGGAGGACGGCGCAGCCCTGCTCGGCGTCGCCCTCGATGGCCCAGGGGGCGCGGACGTGCCAGCGGCTGTCGAAGACGCCGGTGAGCCGCAGTGGTTGCAGCAGCTCACTGAGGAGGTCGTCGTGCCGGTCGTCGTTCCCGGTTTCGGTGCGCACGGTGTCCATGGACGATCCTTCAACCCCCGCCCCGAATTGTTAATTGATCGGCCAAAGCCGCCGCCGCCAGCCTGAGTGAACGCCTTCATGGCAGCAGTCACACCCTATCGAAGGGCCGATCAGGCATATGTCGGAGCAGATGTCCGAGCAGAATCGGATGCGGGTAGCAGTGGTGGGAGCGACCGGTTTCCAGGGGGGTGCGGTGGCCCGGTTGCTGACCGAGCGTGACCACCGGGTGCGTACGCTCTCCCGCCGTCCCGAGGGCGACCGGCCCCCGCTGCCCGGGGTCTCGTGCGCCACCGGCGACCTCGGTGACGCCGAGGCCGTACGGCAGCTCTTCACCGGGGCGACGCACGCCGCGGTGGTGATGCCGCTGGTGTACGAGGCGGAGCGGGTGCGCGCCTACGCCCGGAACGTCGCGGACGCGGCGGTGGAGGCGGGGGTGCGGCGCCTGGTGTACAACGCCAACACCCGGGTGCCGCGCGCCGCCACCGACGTGGCGGCCTTCGAGACCCGCCGGATCGCCGAGGAGGTGCTGCGGGAGAGCGGCGTGCCGCTGGTGGTGCTGCGCCCGCCGGTCTACCTCGACAACCTGTTCAGCCCTTGGAACGGCCCGGCGCTCGTCAACGACGGCATCCTCTCCTATCCGCTGCCGGCGGACGTGCCGACCGCGTGGCTGTCGCACCGCGACCTGGCCGGGGCGGTGTACGCGGCGCTCACCGCGGAGGGCGTGGAGGGGCGGACGTACGACATCGGCGGGGCGCGGGCCCTGACGGGTGATGAACTGGCGGAGGAGTTCGGCAAGGGGCTCGGGCGCCGGGTGCGCTACCGGACGCTGGCCCCGCACGTCTTCGAGCAGGGGCTGGCGCAGGCGATCGGCCCGGTCGCGGCGGCCGGGGTGGCGGGCATCTACCACTACATGGCCGCGGGCCGGGATCCACTGCTGCTGGCGGGCGATGACGGGCTGTCCGCGGAGGCGCTGTCGCTGACGCCCACGCCGGTCGACGCCTGGGTGTCACGCCGGCCGTGGCAGATCTGGGCGAACGATCCGGAGGAGCGGGACGCCCAGACGCTCACCTGAACGCCACTGGACACACCCGAGCGGGAACCGGCCACGATATTCCACTCGAACGGGGCCGGTTCCTTTCGTGTTCGCGTACGCCTGAGTAGTTAACAACACGCCGGATTGCCCACCCGAAGGGTGTGGGTAGGGCTCCTCCGGTACCCGCCCACCCGAGTGAACCCGGACAGGAGCGGTGATGCCTGCGCTCTGCCACTCGTCAACGGAGCAAGTACAAAGAGCGATACCCCGTACGCAACCCTCAGGTGATGCCGTGAACTCGCTGATTGGTCGCATTCCCGTTCTCGATGTACGCCCGCTGGTCGACTGCGGCAGAAGGCCCGCCAAGGCGGTGGTCGGCGAAACCTTCCAGATTACGGCCACGGTCTTCCGCGAGGGGCACGACGCCGTGGCCGCGAACGTGGTGCTGACGGACCCGGCCGGCAAGCCGGGCCCGTTCACCCCGATGCGGGAACTGGCGCCCGGCACCGACCGCTGGGGCGCCGAGGTCACTCCGACGGCGGAGGGGCGGTGGACCTATACCGTCGAGGCCTGGAGCGACCCCATCGCCACCTGGCGCCACACCGCCGGCATCAAGGTCCCGGCCGGCATCGACACCGCCCTGGTCCTCGCCGAGGGCGCCACGCTGCACGAACGGGCCGCCGACGGCGTACCGAAGGGCGAGGGCCGCGAGGCCGTGCTCGCCGTGGTGGACGCCCTGCGGGACGAGCGGCGCTCCGCCGAGGACCGGCTCGCGGCCGCCCTCGGCACCGAGGCGGTCCAGGCGCTGGCCGCCCATCCGCTGCGCGAACTGGTCTCCGCCGCCAAGCCGTTGCCGTTGCTGGTGGAGCGGGAGAGGGCGCTGTTCGGGTCGTGGTACGAGATGTTCCCGCGCTCCGAGGGGGCCCGCCGGGAAAACGGACGCCTGGTCTCCGGAACGTTCCGCACGGCCGCGGAGCGACTTCCGGCCATCGCCGCGATGGGGTTCGATGTCGTATATCTGCCGCCCATCCACCCCATCGGCACCACCCATCGCAAGGGTCCCAACAACACCCTGACGGCCGGTCCCGACGACGTCGGTGTGCCGTGGGCGATCGGCTCCCCCGAGGGCGGCCACGACGCGGTCCACCCGGACCTGGGCACCCTCGAGGACTTCGACGCCTTCGTCGAACGCGCGCGCGAACTGCGCCTGGAGGTGGCGCTGGACTTCGCGCTCCAGTGCTCGCCGGACCACCCATGGGTCGAGAAGCGCCCGGCGTGGTTCCACCACCGGGCCGACGGCACCATCGCGTACGCCGAGAACCCGCCCAAGAAGTACCAGGACATCTATCCGATCGCGTTCGACCGGGACATGCGCGGCATCATCCGCGAGACGGTGCGCGTACTCCGCCACTGGATGGCCCACGGCGTCCGCATCTTCCGCGTCGACAACCCGCACACCAAGCCCGTGGTGTTCTGGGAGAAGGTCATCGCGACCATCAACAAGAGCGACCCCGACGTGATCTTCCTGGCGGAGGCCTTCACCCGCCCGGCGATGATGCACACCCTGGGCGCGATCGGGTTCCAGCAGTCGTACACGTACTTCACCTGGCGCAACACCAAGCAGGAGCTGACGGAGTACCTCACCGAACTGTCCGGCGACGCCGCCGCCTACATGCGGCCGAACTTCTTCGTGAACACCCCGGACATCCTGCACGCCTACCTCCAGCACGGCGGCCGCCCCGCCTTCGAGGCGCGCGCGGTGCTCGCCGCGACGATGTCCCCGACGTGGGGCGTGTACGCCGGGTACGAACTGTGCGAGAACACCCCGGTGCGGGAGGGCAGCGAGGAGTACCTGGACTCCGAGAAGTACCAACTGCGCCCACGCGACTGGGAGTCGGCCGAGCGGGAGGGCCGCACCATCGCGCCGCTGATCACGAGTCTGAACCGGATCAGGCGCCGCAACGCCGCCCTGCGGACGCTGCGCTCGGTGCACTTCCACCACACCGACGACGACGCCGTCATCGCGTACAGCAAGCGAGCGGGTTCGAACATTGTTCTGACGCTCGTCAACCTCGACCCGCGCCACACCCACGAGGCGACGGTGTCGTTGGACATGCCGGAACTCGGCCTCGACTGGCACGAGACCGTGCCGGTGCGCGATGAGCTCACCGGTGAGACCTATCACTGGGGCAGGGCCAACTATGTGCGCCTCGAGCCGGGTGTCACGCCCGCGCACATCCTTGTCCTGCGACCGTCCCCGCCGATCGGAGGGTCACCCACATCATGATCGTCAACGAGCCCGTCCACGACACGTTCGAGGACACACCGGCAAAGGACCGTGATCCCGACTGGTTCAAACGAGCCGTCTTCTACGAGGTTCTGGTGCGTTCGTTCCAGGACAGCAACGGCGACGGCGTCGGCGACCTCAAGGGCATCACCGCCAAGCTGGACTACCTGCAGTGGCTCGGGGTCGACTGCCTCTGGCTCCCGCCGTTCTTCAAGTCCCCTCTGCGGGACGGCGGTTACGACGTATCGGACTACACCTCCGTACTGCCCGAATTCGGCGACCTGGCCGACTTCGTCGAGTTCGTCGATGCCGCCCACCAGCGCGGCATGCGAGTGATCATCGACTTCGTGATGAACCACACCAGCGACCAGCACCCGTGGTTCCAGGAATCCCGCAGCGACCCCGACGGCCCCTACGGCGACTACTACGTCTGGGCCGACGACGACAAGCAGTTCCAGGACGCGCGGATCATCTTCGTCGACACCGAGACGTCCAACTGGACCTTCGACCCGGTGCGCAAGCAGTACTACTGGCACCGGTTCTTCTCCCACCAGCCGGACCTGAACTACGAGAACCCGGCCGTGCAGCAGGAGATCCTGTCCGCACTGCGCTTCTGGCTCGACCTGGGCATCGACGGGTTCCGCCTGGACGCCGTGCCGTACCTGTACCAGCAGGAGGGCAGCAACTGCGAGAACCTCCCGGCCACCCACGCCTTCCTCAAGCGGGTGCGCAAGGAGATCGACGCCTCCTACCCCGACACCGTGCTGCTCGCCGAGGCCAACCAGTGGCCCGAGGACGTCGTCGACTACTTCGGCGACTTCTCGGCCGGCGGCGACGAGTGCCACATGGCGTTCCACTTCCCGGTCATGCCGCGCATCTTCATGGCGGTGCGCCGGGAGTCCCGCTACCCCGTCTCCGAAGTCCTGGCGAAGACCCCGGCGATCCCGGCGAACTGCCAGTGGGGCATCTTCCTGCGCAACCACGACGAGCTGACGCTGGAGATGGTCACCGACGAGGAGCGCGACTACATGTACGCGGAGTACGCCAAGGACCCGCGGATGCGCGCCAACATCGGCATCCGGCGGCGCCTGGCCCCGCTGCTCGACAACGACCGCAACCAGATCGAGCTCTTCACCGCGCTGCTGCTGTCCCTGCCCGGCTCGCCGATCCTCTACTACGGGGACGAGATCGGGATGGGCGACAACATCTGGCTGGGCGACCGCGACGGCGTCCGCACGCCCATGCAGTGGACGCCCGACCGCAACGCCGGCTTCTCGTCCTGCGACCCGGGACGGCTGTACCTGCCGACGATCATGGACCCGGTCTACGGCTACCAGGTCACCAACGTCGAGGCGTCCATGGCGTCCCCGTCGTCGCTGCTGCACTGGACCCGCCGGATGATCGAGATCCGCAAGCAGAACCCGGCCTTCGGCCTGGGCTCGTACACCGAGCTGCCGTCGTCCAACCCGGCCGTCCTCGCCTTCCTGCGGGAGTACGGGGACGACCTGGTGATGTGCGTGCACAACTTCTCCCGCTTCCCGCAGCCCACCGAACTGGACCTGCGGCGCTTCAACGGGATGCACCCGGTGGAGCTGATCGGTGGGGTCCGCTTCCCCGCGATCGGCGAATGGCCGTACCTGCTCACCCTCGCGGGGCACGGCTTCTACTGGTTCCGCCTCCGCCAGGACCCGGTGAAGCCGGCCACGGGCCGGACGGTCACGGAAGCCACCGTCGCCACGTCCGCCCCGGTGATCCCGGCAGGCTCCGGCGCGGTGACGACGCCGGGCGCGGCCCGTGCCGGGGCGGCGGCCGTGGCCGTGCCGGGCGCGGCGGGCGGCGAGGCGGCTCCCGGGCGGGCCGCTCCGGAGCGGGTGACCGTGCCCGGCCGGGTGCCGGCCGGCGGGGACCGGGGCCCGTCCCCCGCCGGCGGCGGGGCGGCCGGGAAGGGGTGAGGACATCAGGGCGGGGCGTTTCCGTCGCCCCGCCCTGGGCACTCTCCCCCTCATACGTCGATTCGGGTCTATCTCGACCATCCCCGCCCGACACGTCCCGCACAGCCGGACAGCACTCGCCGCATTCCGGGACACTCTGCACGTTCTGTGCATTTCGTAGTGCCCGGGGAAAGGACGCGCTGCCATGTCGGAGACCGCATCCACCGCCCGGGCTCCGGTCGCCCTGCTCCCCTCCCTGGTGCCGCTGCTGCACGAATGGCTGCCGCGCCAGCGCTGGTTCGCCGGGAAAGGCCGCCCCGTCACCGCTTTCACCCTCGTCTCGGTGACCGAACTGCTCCCGCTCGACACCACCGGACCCGGTCTGCTGCACCTGCTCGTGCGGGTCCAGCAGCCCGGCGCCGGCACCGCCTCCCAGGGCGACTGCTACCAGTTGCTGCTGGGCGTGCGGAACACCCTGCCGCCGCAGCTCGCCCCCGCGCTCATCGGCCGCGTCCCGGACGGACCGCTCGCCGGGCGCACGGTCTACGAGGGGCTCAGCGACCCACGGCTCGCGGCGCTGCTGCTGGAACGATTGCGCACTCCCGGCCCGATGGGTCCGCTGCGGTTCTCCCGGACCGTCGCCATCCCCGAGGGCCTCACGCCCCGCGTCCTGGACACGGAGCAGTCCAACTCGTCGCTCGTGTACGGCGACCAGTACATCCTGAAGGTGTTCCGCCGGGTCTACCCGGGCGCCAACCCCGACCTGGAGCTGCCGCTCGCGCTCGCCCGCGCGGGCTGCACCCGGGTTCCCGCGCCCGTCGCCTGGTACGAGACGGGCAACGGCCGGCCGGAGGCCAGCACCCTGGGCGTCCTCCAGCCCTATCTGCGCGGGTCGCAGGACGGCTGGCAGCTCGCCCTGGACGCCCTCGCCGCCGGCCGGGACTTCACCGCCGAGGCGCGGGCGCTCGGCCGGGCCACCGCCGAGGTGCACACCGCGCTGGCGGACGCCCTCCCGACAGTGGCCCTGGGCCGCCCGCAGACCGAGAACCTGGTCCACGGGATGGGCCGCCGGCTGGACGCCGCCGCCCAGGCGGTACCCGCGCTGATGCCGTACGTCCCGGGACTGCGCGCCGCTTTCGAGGCGGTCGGCGCGGCCCGGACGGAGGGGTTGCTCGGGCGGGCCCAGCGGGTCCACGGCGACCTTCACCTGGGCCAGACCCTCCGTACCGGGGACGGCGACTGGTCGGTGATCGACTTCGAGGGGGAGCCCGCGAAGCCGCTCGCCGAACGCCGCCGCCCGCAGCCGCCGGTGCGCGACGTGGCCGGCATGCTGCGTTCCTTCGACTACGCGGCCCGCTCGCACCACCCCTGGAACCCCGACTGGGCCGAACGGTGCCGGGACGCCTACTGCACCGGATACGCCGAGGCCTCGGGCGCCGACCCGCGCGACGAGCCCGAGCTGCTGCGCGCGTACGAGACGGACAAGGCGGTCTACGAGGTCCTGTACGAGGCCCGGCACCGCCCCGACTGGCTCCCGGTCCCGATGGCGGCCATCCACCGCCTGGCCGCGCAGACCACCACTCCGTGATGTGAACGCCCCTTGAGGAGGCTTCTCCCCGTGACCCCCCGTCGCCCCACCCGTAACCCGGCCGCCCCGGCAGCCAAGAAGGCCCCGGCCACCACCAAGGCCCCGGGAGCACCGGCCGCGCCGGCACCCGAGAAGGCGCCCGCGGCGCCCGCGTCCACCGCGCCTCCCGCACCCGCCGTCAGGCAGACCCCGCTGGGGGACGCCACCACCCTGCCCACGCCGCCGCCCGGCGCCACGCCCCGGCCGCGGGCGGCCGCCGACGGGGTGGTCGCCGCGCCGCTGGACCCGGCCGACCGGGGGCGGCTGCTCGCCGGTGAGCACCACGACCCGCACGCCCTGCTGGGCGCCCACCCGGTCGACGGCGGGATCGCGATCAGGGCCCTGCGCCCGTGCGCGCGCGGCGTGACCGTGGTCGTCGACGGGGTGGGCACCGAGCTGCACGACGACGGCGACGGACTGTTCTCGGTGGTGCTGCCGCTGTCCGCGGTGCCCGCGTACACGCTGCGGACGGCGTACGACTCCGCCGTCGCCGAGGGGGACGACCCGTACCGCTTCCTGCCGGCGCTCGGCGAGCTGGACCTGCACCTGATCGGCGAGGGCCGGCACGAGGAGCTGTGGAAGGCGCTCGGCGCCCACCCGATGACCCACCAGGGCGTCACCGGCACCCGCTTCACGGTGTGGGCGCCCAACGCGCGCGGGGTGCGGCTGGTCGGCGAGTTCAACTACTGGGACGCCGGCACCGGCCTGCCGCTGCGGTCGCTGGGGAGCACCGGGGTGTGGGAGCTGTTCGTCCCGGGCCTGGGCGAGGGGGCGCTGTACAAGTTCGCCGTCACCGGGCCGGACGGGCACTGCTCGCTGCGCGCCGACCCGATGGCCCGCCGCACCCAGTGCCCGCCGGAGACGGCGTCCGTCGTCACGGCCTCGCACTACGAGTGGCAGGACCGCGACTGGATGGCCCACCGCGGCGACCGGCCCGTCCACGAGGCGCCCTTCTCGGTGTACGAGGTGCACCTGCCGTCCTGGCGGCCGGGCCTGACCTACCGTGAGCTTGCCGACGAGCTGCCCGCCTACGTCAAGGGCCTGGGCTTCACGCACGTCGAGCTGATGCCGGTGGCCGAGCACCCCTACAGCCCGTCCTGGGGCTACCAGGTCACCTCGTACTACGCGCCCACGGCCCGCCTCGGCAGCCCCGACGACTTCAAGTTCTTCGTCGACGCCTGCCACCGCGCCGGGCTCGGCGTCCTCGTCGACTGGGTGCCGGCCCACTTCCCGAAGGACGACTGGGCGCTGGCCCGCTTCGACGGCACCCCGCTGTACGAGCACCCGGACCCGCGGCGCGCCGAGCACCCCGACTGGGGGACGCTGGAGTTCGACTACGGCCGTACCGAGGTGCGCAACTTCCTGGTCGCGAACGCGGTCTACTGGTGCGAGGAGTTCCACGTCGACGGCCTGCGGGTCGACGCGGTCGCCTCGATGCTGTACCTGGACTACTCGCGCGAGGGCGGCGAGTGGCTGCCCAACGAGCACGGCGGCCGGGAGAACTTCGACGCGGTGGCCTTCCTCCAGGAGATGAACGCCACGGTCTACCGCCGCTGCCCGGGTGTGGTCACCATCGCCGAGGAGTCCACCGCGTGGGAGGGCGTCACCCGTCCGACCGACAGCGGCGGGCTGGGCTTCGGGCTGAAGTGGAACATGGGCTGGATGCACGACTCGCTGGTGTACGTCTCCAAGGAGCCCGTGCACCGCAAGTACCACCACAACGAGATGACGTTCTCGATGGTGTACGCGTACAGCGAGAACTACGTGCTGCCCATCTCCCACGACGAGGTGGTGCACGGCAAGCAGGCCCTGGTGACCAAGATGCCGGGCGACTGGTGGCAGCGACGCGCCAACCAGCGTGCCTACCTGGGCTTCATGTGGGCGCACCCGGGCAAGCAGTTGCTGTTCATGGGGCAGGAGTTCGCCCAGGGGGCGGAGTGGTCGGAGGCGCACGGCCCGGAGTGGTGGCTGACGGAGGACGGCTACCACTCGGCGGGCGACCACCGCGGGATGCGGGACCTGGTCCGCGACCTGAACGCGGTCTACACGGCGACGCCCGCGCTGTGGGAGCGGGACACCGTCCCGGAGGGCTTCCAGTGGTCGCTCGGTGACGCCGCCGAGGACAACGTGTTCGCCTTCCTGCGGTACGACGCGCAGGGCGCGCCGCTGCTGTCGGTGAGCAACTTCTCGCCGGTGGTGCGCGAGGACTACGGGCTGTGGGTGCCGGACCGGATCGCGGCGTGGGCGGAGGTCCTGAACACCGACGCCACGGAGTACGGCGGCAGCGGGGTGCGCACCGCCGGCCCGGTGAAGCCGGAGGGCGGGCACGTCCGGCTGACGCTGCCGCCGCTGGCGACGGTGTGGCTGAAGCCGGCCTGACCGGACGGGCCGCCGTGGCGCGCGGCGGCCGAAAACGGTGTGCGGGGAGGCCGGCCGGCGGGTGACGATGACCGCCATGACCGACCTTCCCGCACAGACCCTGCTGGTCTTCGACCGTGATGACTGGGTGTACGTCCTGCCCTCGTTCGACGCCGCGGCGCACGAGCTGGAGGCCGTGGACGTGGCCGGCGGGGAGTACGAGGCGTTCACGCTGGACGGCGAACGCGTCGCGCTCACCGCGCCCGGGGGGTGGCGGGGCCCGGTCGTCGTCGGGCCGACCGGGCGGCGTGACCCGGAAGCGCTGCGGGAGCGGATCGAGCGGAGTTCGGGTTCGCCCGCGCCCACGCCCGAGGAGCTGGCCCGGCTCCACCTCAACCGCTGACCCGGACCACCCCCAGCCGCTGGGTGGCTCGGGTCAGCGCCACGTAGAGGTCGTTGACGCCGTGCGGCCCGCCGGACCGGATGCCCTCCGGGTCGGCGACGATCACGGTGTCGAACTCCAGGCCCTTCGCCTGGCGCGGCTCCAGCAGGACGACCGGCCGGGTGAGGTCGGGTTCCGGTCCGCGGGAGGCTTCGGGGAGGGCCGCGCCGAGCGCCGGGAGCCGGCCGGGCGGGGCGATCACGGCGAGCCGTCCCTCGGCGGGCCGTTCCCGGCGTACGGCCTCGGCGACCTCGCCGGGCAGGTCGTCCGTGGTCCGCTCCCAGGGCGCCACGCCCGTGGACCGCACGGAGCGGGGCGGGACGAAGTCCGGGTCCTCGGCGCGCCGCACCGCCGCCGCGACCTCCATGATCTCGGCGGGCGTGCGGTAGTTGACGCCGAGGCGGACGTGCTCGTAGCGGTCGCCGACGTACGGGCCGAGGATGTCCTGCCAGGAGCCGCAGCCGGCCGCGTCGCCGGTCTGGGCGGGGTCGCCGACCAGGGTCATCGAGCGGGTGGGGACGCGGCGCATCAGCAGCCGCCACGCCATGGCGGACAGTTCCTGTGCCTCGTCGACGATGACGTGCCCGAAGGCCCAGGTGCGGTCCGCGGCGGCGCGTTCGGCGGCGCTGCGGTGGTCGGCCTCCTCGTGGCGCTCGGCGAACCGTTCGGCGTCGATGATGTCGTGGGCGCCGAGCACCTCCGACTCCTCGTCCTCGAACTCGTACGTACGGGAGGCGTAGGAGACGTCCAGCACGCCCTGGGCGTAGGCGATGCGGGCGCTGCGCTCGCGTTCGGCGGCGGCGCGGGCGGCGGTGTCGTCCTCGCCGAGCAGTTCGGCCGCCTCGTCCAGCAGCGGTACGTCGGCCTCGGTCCACGGGCCGCCGGTGCGGCGGACGAACTCGGCCTCGCCGTCCGGGAGGTGGCCGTCGGGCTCGGCGAGGAAGCCGGCGACGAGCTCCTGCGGGGTGAGCGCCGGCCACAGCTCCTCGATCGCGGCGTGGACGTGGGGGCTGGCGGCGATCTCCTTGCGCATCTGGGTGATGTCGCTGGGGTCGAGGAGGTTGGGGCCGCCGAAGGGGTCGGCGCCGAGCCGCTCGGCGAGCTGGTCGGTGAGCGCGTCGATGATCCGGAACGCGAAGCGGGGCCGGGCGAGGTTGTGCGGCAGGCCGGTGCCGCGGGCGTCCCAGCGGGCGTCCTCGGCCATGTTCCGGTCCAGCAGGAGGGTGCCGTAGTCGTCGTGGTCGATCTCGATCGGCGCGTCGGTGGGCGGGACGGTCTGCCGGTCGCGGAGGACCCCGGCGAGGACGTCGGCCATGCCGGCGCGTCCCTTGATCTCGGCGGCCTCGGGGGTGTCGGTGCCGGTGGCGCGGACGCCGGGGAACAGCTCGCCCGGGGTGGCCAGCAGGACGCCGGTCTCGCCGAGGGCGGGCAGCACCTCGCCGATGTAGCCGAGGAAGCCGGAGTTGGGGCCGACGATGAGGACCGCGCGGCGGGCGAGCTGCTCGCGGTGGGCGTAGAGCAGGTAGGCGGCGCGGTGCAGCGCGACGGCGGTCTTGCCGGTGCCGGGGCCGCCCTCGACGACGAGCACGCCCTGGTGCGGGGCGCGGATGACACGGTCCTGTTCGGCCTGGATGGTCTGCACGATGTCGCTCATGCGGCCGGTGCGCGCGGCGTCGAGCGCGGCGAGGAGCACCTCGTCGGCGTCGGGGTTCTCGTGCCCGGTGCGGGTGGTGTCGGTCAGGTCGAGGATCTCGTCGTGCAGCGCGGTGACGTGGCGTCCCTCGGTGGTGATGTGGCGGCGGCGGCGCAGCCCCATCGGCTCGTACCCGGTGGCGAGGTAGAAGGGCCGGGCCACGTCGGCGCGCCAGTCGACGACGAGGGGGGTGCGTTCCTCGTCGTCCTCCCGGATGCCGATGCGCCCGATGTGGTGGTCGCGGCCGTCGCGGAATTCCAGTCGTCCGAAGCAGAGCCCGCTTTCGCCGGCGTCGAAGGCGGCGAGCAGCCCGGACTGTTCGGCGACCAGCACGTCCCGCTCCAGCCGCGCCTGGAACCCGGTGCCGACGTCCTTGAGGGCGGCGCGGACGGCGGTCTCGGCCTGGGTCCGCAGGTGGTCGAGTCGCGCGTAGAGCCCATTGATGAATTGCTGCTCTTTCCGATATTCCTCGGTTGACAATCCAACTCCCGACGCGATACAGTGCGCTTATTGAACTTCTGCGCGCCTTTTGGCGTGCGCGCATGCGAAAACTCAAATATACGCGAGAAAACGCCCCGGCCGCCAATGCGGCCCGGGGCGTTTTCCGTACGTCGGTGCCGCTGTGCCCTAGACCAGCGCGTCCTCCACTTCCTGGAGCAGCCGGCGCTTGGGGCGGGCGCCGACCATCGACTTCACCGGCTCGCCGGCGCGGAACACCAGCAGGGTGGGCATGGACAGCACGTTGTAGCGCGTCACCGTCTCCGGGTTGGTGTCCGCGTCGATCTGCACCACCTTCAGGCGGTCCGCCTCCTCGGCGGCGACCGCGCTCAGCACGGGGGCGAGCTGGCGGCACGGGCCGCACCAGTCGGCCGTGAACTCGACCAGGACCGGGCGGTCGGCGGACAGGACCTCGGTGTCGAAGTCCGCGTCGGTCACCTCGGGCACTCCATGGGCGTGGATCATTCCGTCGTCCTCTCGAATTGGCAGCGTGGTTCGGGCGTCCCGGTCGCCAGCGCGAGCCGGGCGGCGACCTCGGCGCGCACCGCCCGGAGCTGGCCGATCAGGCCGTCCAGCTCGTCGAGCTTGCGCCGGTAGACGTCCAGCGAGGCGGGGCAGGCGTCCCCAGCCGGATGGCCGGCGCGCAGGCAGTCGACGAACGGCCGGGTCTCCTCCAGGTCGAACCCGAAGTCCTGGAGCGTCCGGATCTGCTGGAGCAGCCGCAGGTCGTCCTCGTCGTACGTGCGGTAGCCGTTCTCCGCGCGCCGCGCGCGCAGCAGGCCACGGGACTCGTAGTAGCGCAGGGTCCGGGTGGTCGTGCCCGCGCGCTTCGCCAGCTCGCCGATTCGCATGCCCCCGACGGTAGGGCTTGACGCGGACGTCAAGGCAAGAGCGGTTTGCGCGGCACCGGCGAGGAGAGCACGACCGACGTGGTCGTGCGGCCCAGCGCGGACGTCTGCTCCAGCACGTCCTCCAGGTGGACGGTGTCCGTGACCGCCACCTTGAGGATCCAGCAGTCCTCGCCGACCACGTGGTGGGCCTCCAGGACCTCCGGGCGGTCCAGCAGCTCCAGGGTCCTCGGGTGCCGGAGGGTGTAGCCACCGTGCGGGTCGACCCGGATGAAGGCCTGGATGCCGTAGCCGAGCCGGGCCGGTGACACGTGCGCGCCGTACCCGGTGATGGCACCGCACGTCTCCAGGCGGCGGACGCGTTCGGCGACGGCCGCCGGGCTGAGCCGGACCCGGCGGCCGAGCTCGCTCAGCTTGATGCGGCCGTCGCTCTGGACGAGCTCCAGGATCTGCCGGTCCACCTGGTCGAAGGACACCGCCGTCGTTCCGACGGCCACGGGGCGCGGATGCCGTTGTTCTTTGGGCGCGGCGGCCGGATCTCCCATGGTTCCCCCTTCAGGCTGCGGCCCGTCACCGTAACACTGGTGCCCATGCTCGGAATATGCGTGATCGGCGGGAGCCGGTACTTCGGAAAGCGCCTGGTGAAGCGGCTGTTGGAGGCGGGGCACACCGTCACCGTCGTCAATCGCGGATCGTCCGCGCCGCCCGCCGGGGCCGTGCACCTGATCGCCGACCGTGACGACGAACGGGCCCTGGAAGAGGCGCTCGGTCCGCGGACCTTCGACGTCGTGCTCGACCAGGTCTGCTACACCCCCCGCCAGGCGGAGATCGCCCGGCGGGTCCTCGGGCCGCGCACCCGGCGCTACGTGATGACGTCGACGGTCGAGGTGTACGAGAACGAGGATTCCGCCTCGCCCGTGCGGGAGGAGGCCGTCGATCCGCGCACGGTCGCGGTGGACCTGGACGCCGACCTCCCCTACGGCGAGGGCAAGCGGCAGGCCGAGGCCGTGTTCGCACGGGACCCGTCGCTGCGCTTCACGGCCGTGCGGGTCGCCCATGTCCTGGGTGGCGCCGACGACTTCACCGGTCGCCTCACGCACTACGCGGAAAGGATCGGGGCGGGGCTCCCCGTCGCCGTGGCCCCCGCGGACCGTCCGGCGACCTATGTGTACGTGGAGGAGATCGCGGACTTCCTGGCGTGGGCGGCCGAGCGGGACTTCACCGGGCCGGTGAACGCGGCGTCGCACGGTCCCCTGACGACCCGGGACATCTGCGCGGCCGTCGAGGCGCGGACCGGTGGCCGGGCGGAATTCCGGGAGGTCGGGACGGGCGAGGTGTCCCCCTTCTCCTTCCGGCGCGGATACGCCATGGACAACACCCGTGCCACGGAGCTCGGTTACCCCTTCCGGCACAGTTCCGACTGGCTGGAACGGGCCGTCGGCGAAACCCTCGGGGCCCTGGCGTGAGGTACCTCGGGGACGTCGCGGTCGGCGCCGTGGGGCTCGGGGCGATGCCGCTGTCCATCGAGGGCCGCCCCGAGGAGGCCCGCGCGCTGGCGACCGTCCACGCCGCGCTCGACGCGGGCGTCACCCTGATCGACACGGCCGACTCGTACCACGCCCCGGCGGGCGGCGAGCCCGGCGACGGTGAACGCCTGGTCGCCCGCGCCCTGGCGGCATACGGCGGCGGGGCCCGCGACCGAGTGCTGGTCGCCACCAAGGGCGGCCGGGGCCGCACCCCCGGCGGCGGCTGGACCGTCGACGGCCGCCCCGAGCACCTGCGGCGTGCCGCCCGGGCGTCGGCGCGGCGGCTGGGGGTGGAGGCGATCGGCCTGTACCAGTTGCACAAGCCGGACCCGGCCGTGCCGTACGCCGAATCGCTGGGCGCGCTCCGCGACCTGCTGGACGCGGGCACCATCCGGATGGCCGGCGTCTCGAACGTGGACGTGGCGCAGATCCGCCTCGCCCGCGAGGTCCTGGGCGACCGGCTGGTCTCCGTGCAGAACCAGTGGTCCCCCGCCGTCCGGGACAGCGAGCCCGAGCTGCGGCTCTGCGCCGAGCTGGGGCTGGCGTTCCTGCCGTGGAGCCCCCTCGGCGGCATCTCGCGCAGCTCGCTGGACGGCCCGTCCGCCCGGGAGGCCGACCCCCGGTTCGGCGCCTTCCACCGGGTGGCGCGGGAGCGGGGGGTCAGCCCGCAGCGGGTGGCCCTGGCATGGGCGCTGGCCCGCTCCCCGGTGGTCGTTCCCATCCCGGGGGCCAGCCGCCCGGAGACGGCCCGCGACTCGGCCGCGGCGGCGGATCTGGTCCTGGACGAGCGGGAGCGGGAGCTGCTCGGCCCGTGAGGCGCGGGGGCCTCGGCGCCGCCCGTGAGGGGCGGAAACCGCCGGGCCGTGACGTGCGGCCCCCCGGCGGCACGTCACGGCCCGGCCGTGCGGGGGCGGGCTCAGACCAGCTCGGGCTCGCGGGCCTCGGTCTCCGCCTTCGCGCGCGCCGTGCGGCCCGGCAGGAGGAGGGCCACCAGGACCGTGCCGACGGCCAGGATCGCCGCGCCGACGAGGCTGGTGTGGGCCACCGCGTCGGAGAAGGCCGAGCCCACGGCGTCGGCCATCCGCTCGGCGCCCTGCGTCAGTTGGGCGGCCTGCGCCGGCGAGGCGTGGGCGGCCTGCTCGCCGATGCCGTGCGCGACGGCGAATCCGGCGCCGACCGAGTCCTGGGCGGTGGTGAGCGCCTCGGCGGGGAGGCCGCTGCCCTCGGTGGCGTCGGCGAGGTGCGAGGAGTACGAGGAGGCCAGTACCGAGCCGAGCAGCGCGATGCCGAGCGAACCGCCCAGCTCCAGCGAGGTGTCGTTGACGGCACCGCCCACGCCCAGCTCCGACTCGGGGAACGCGCCCATGATGGCGTCGGTGCAGGGGGACAGCGCGAGGCCGATCGCGACGCCCAGGACGACCAGCGGGGCGACGAAGTCGCCGTACGCGGAGGCCGCGTCGACCCGGGTCAGCAGGGCGAGGGCGAGCGTACCGAGGGCCATGCCCGCGGTGACCGTGACCTTCATGCCCAGGCGCGGGGTGAGGAACCCGGTCAGCGCGGAGCCGACGAACACGGCGCCGGCCAGCGGCAGCATCCGCACGCCCGTGTCGAACGGGTCGTACCCGAGCACGAACTGAAGGTGCTGGGTCAGGTAGTAGAAGGCGCCGAAGACGGCGAGGAAGAACAGGGCGACGGCCAGGTTGGAGCCGGCGAAGCCGCGGTTCAGGAAGCGGCGGACGTCCAGCACCGGGCGCGGGTGGCGCAGCTCCCAGACCACGAAGGCGACGAGCCCGGCGCCCGCGACGACCGCGGCGCCCACGGCCTTGGCGTCCCAGCCGAAGTGCGGGCCCTGGATGATCATGTAGACCAGCGCTCCGGTCCAGACGACGGAGAGCAGCCCGCCGACGTAGTCGATGCGCCCGTGCCGGGCGGCCTTCGACGGCGGTACGAGGGCGAAGGCGCCGACGATCGCGAGCGCGGCGACGGGAACGTTGATCAGGAACGTGGACGCCCAGCCGTGGTTCTCCAGCAGGGCGCCGGCGACCAGCGGCCCGGCGGCGATGGCGAGACCGGCGGTGGCCGTCCACAGGACGATGGCCTTCGCGCGCTCGGCGCGCGGGAAGGTCGCGGCGAGCAGCGACAGCGTGGCGGGCATGATCATCGCCGCGCCGACGCCCATCACGGCCCGGGCGGCTATGACACCGGCGGAGGAGTCGACCAGCGAGCCGGCGACCGAGCCGGCGCCGAAGACGACCAGGCCCAGGACGAGCGCGCCGCGCCGGCTGTACTTGTCGCCGATCGCGCCCAGCAGCAGCATCAGCGCCGCGTAGGGGACGGTGTAGCCGTCGATGACCCACTGGAGGTCGGAGCTGGACAGCCCCAGGTCCTGGGTCATGTCGGGCGCGGCGACGGTGAGGGCGGTGTTCGCCATCACGATGATCAGCAGGCTCAGGCACAGCACGAGCAGTGCCCACCAGCGCTTCGCATAGGGCCGGTCCATCCTCTCGACCGGCTCGTTCATGACGAGACGCATGGTTCTGTCCACCCTTCCAGCGACACGATCTTGCACAGTGATGTGCAATTACACACTCCTGTGCAAGTTACGCCACTGCACAGCCATGTGCAAAATGAAGGCGTGACTTCTGGAAGAGCCGATGCCAACCGGCGCCGTATCGAGCAGGTGGCCCTCACCGAGCTGCTGCGCGACCCGGACGCCTCCATGGACCAGATCGCCCGCGCGGCCGGGGTCGTACGCCGGACCGTGTACGGGCACTTCCCCAGCCGGGAGGCGCTGATCGCCGCGCTCGTGGACAGCGCGGTCGAGTCGGTGGCGCGGGCGCACGCGAGCGGCCGCGAGGGCGTGGACGACCCGGCCGAGGCGCTGGCCCGCGCCACGCTCGCGGTGTGGGAGATCGCCGACCGCTACCGGCTCCTGGTGGCACTGGCCCAGCGGAGCGTCACCATGGAGGGCATCCGGGAGCGGCTGACCCCGGTGCGCGAGGCCTGCGCGGCGGTGCTGCGGCGCGGCCTGGACGAGGGCGTGTTCGCCTCCCCGCTGCCGGCCGCCGCCCTCGCGTACGTGCACGAGCAGGTGCTCTTCGGGCTGATGGAGGCGGTGAACGCGGGTGCGCTCGCGGCGGACCGGGCGGGGCGGTCCGCCGCGGTCACGATGCTGATCTCGGCGGGGACGCCGGCCGAGCGGGCGGCGGAGCTGGTGGCGTCGCTGGAGCCGTAGGCCGTGTCCGTGAAGTCTCGCCTGGCCCGCGGTGCCCCGGACGCCCCCTAGGGCCTGCCTGCCGGATCCAGCCGGATCAGCGGTCCAGACCGGACAGCGCGTCCGCCGCCACCCGCCCGGCCCGCTCGCGCTGCGGGAAGTCGCCGACCTTCACCCGGGCGACCTCCTTCGCGGTGCGGTAGTCGACGACCGACACCTCGTCCCGGTTGGAGAGGGTCACGAAGCAGTGCGTGCCGCCGGGCCCGGTGAGGGACCAGTACGGCAGCGCCCCCGGCTCGTAGGGGACGAGGCCGTCGGTGGTCAGGCCGGGGCGGGAGACGACGGCCGTGTAGTCGTCGATGGTGCCGGCCATGCACAGCTTGTCGTTCGCGCCGTTCATCGCCATGCCGTGGTGGGCGGAGTTCTGCGGGTAGTCGTCCGGCTTCAGCGCCGCCCCCGCCGCGCTGAACGGCATCTCGACGGTCCGCACCGTGCGCCCGGCCTGGAGGTCGTACTCGATGAACCCGTTGAGGTAGGAGAGCTGGGCGTACATCGTCTTCCCGTCCGGGGTGATCACGGCCGGGCGCACCCCCTTGTCGAAGGTGTACTTCCGCAGCACCTTCAGCGTGGTCGCGTCGGCGACCGTGACCTGCTTGGTCCCCTTGAGGGCGTTGAGGGCCTTGGGGAACGAGGTGATGCCGATGGACATGTTGTAGATGCGGCTGCCGTCCGCCGAGTACATGTTCTCGTGCGGATACGTGCCGGTCGCGAACTCCCCGGTGACGCGGCCGGTCGCGGTGTCCAGGGCCTGCGCCTTGGCGGCGGTGATGGCGGAGACGACGAAGGTGGAGCCGTCCGGGGAGAGGACGGCGTGGTCGGCCTTGAGGCCGTCGAGGTGCGTGCGCCAGAGCTGCCGGCCGGAGGCGATGTCGTACGCGGCGGCGTCGCCGAGGTTGCCGCGCGAGACGTAGAGGGTGCGCCCGTCGGGTGAGAGGTGGGCGTCGTCCACGAACTTGTCGCCGCCCGCCTGCTGCCGGACGATCTCGTAGGCGGCGCGGCGGATCGGGTCCATGCCGGCGAGGACCGCGTCGAGGTCGGGGACGACGTCGAGGGAGCCGAGGTTCTCGTACGTACGGGAGTCGATGAAGCTGACCGTGCCGTCCGCGCTGTTGCCGACGACCACGACGTCGCGCGGGGCGGTCCTGGGCTCCTCGGCGGCGGAGGCGGTGACCTGGCCGAGGGCCACCGTGAGGGTGAGGGCGAGCAGTGCGGGAAGACGCGACATGGGGGATCCCTTCATGCACATGCCAGAAGTGGTCCCTACGATGACACGTTCCTGTTACCGGCGGTACGGGCGGAACGGACCGAACCGCGCGGGGGCCTCCCGCGCGGTTCGGTCGCCCGGACTCCGTAAGCCCGGGGCGCCTCGGTCCCGGTACGTCAGACCTTGACGGGCTCGCGCGGCTCGGGGAGGTCGTCCGTGCCACCGGGGGCCGGGGCGTGGTCGTCGACCAGGGTCCTCTCGTCGAACGGCACCTTCCCGGCCAGGACGTCGGCCACCCGCGCCTTGTCGATCTCCTTGGTCCAGGTGCCGACCAGGACGGTGGCGACCGCGTTGCCCGCGAAGTTGGTCAGGGCGCGGGCCTCGCTCATGAAGCGGTCGATGCCGACGATCAGGCCCACGCCGTCGACCAGTTCGGGGCGGTGCGACTGGAGACCGCCGGCCAGCGTCGCCAGGCCCGCGCCGGTCACCCCCGCCGCGCCCTTCGAGGCGATGATCATGAAGACGAGGAGGGAGACCTGCTCGGAGAGCGAGAGCGGGTCGCCCATCGCCTCGGCGACGAACAGCGAGGCCATCGTCAGGTAGATGGCGGTGCCGTCCAGGTTGAAGGAGTAGCCGGTCGGGACGGTGATGCCGACGACGGGCTTGCTCACGCCCAGGTGCTCCATCTTGGCGATCAGGCGCGGCAGCGCCGACTCGGAGGAGGAGGTGGACAGGATCAGCAGGAACTCCCGGCCCAGGTACCGCAGCAGCGTCAGGATGTTCACGCCCGCCACCAGCCGCAGCAGGGTGCCGAGGACGCCGAACACGAACAGGGCGCAGGTGAGGTAGAAGCCGATCATGATGACGGCCAGCGACTTCAGGGCGTCCACGCCGGTCTCGCCGACCACCGCCGCGATGGCGCCGAACGCGCCCACCGGGGCGGCCCACATGATCATCGCGAGGATGCGGAAGACCAGGCGCTGGATGTGCCCGATCCCGCGCAGCACCGGCTCCCCCGCCCCGCCCATCGCCTGGAGCGCGAAGCCGGCCAGGAGCGCCACCAGGAGCGTCTGGAGCACCTCGCCCGCCGTGAACGCGGAGACCAGTGTCTTGGGGATGACGCCGAGGAGGAAGTCGGCGGTGCTCTCGCTCGCCCCCGACGCCTGCTTCTCGCCCGCCGCCGCGACCTCGTCCGTCAGCCGGAGGCCGGAGCCCGGCTCCAGCACGTTGCCGACGACCAGGCCGATGGCGAGCGCCACGGTCGACATGACCATGAAGTAGCCCAGGGCCAGTCCGCCGACGGCGCCCACCTTCGCGGCCTTGCGCACCGATCCGACGCCCAGCACGATCGTGCAGAAGATGATCGGGGAGATCATCATCTTGATCAGGTTGACGAAGCCGGTGCCCAGCGGCTTCAGTTCGACGGCCACCCCCGGGGCGGCGAAGCCCACGGCGATGCCGAGCACGACCGCCCCGATGACGGCCAGATACAGATAGTGGGTACGGTCCCGTCGTGCGGCCACGGGGTCCTCCTCGGTGAGTCGCTCCACTGTCCCTGTGGATCCCCGAGACCATCTCTCACCTTGTGACGGCGGTCACCGTTGCGTACCTTTCGTTCACACGTTTTCGGACAGGCGGACCTCGCTCATGCGCTTCTCGCACACCCGTCCCCGCAGCCTCGCCGGCCAGCTCTTCGCGATGCAGGTCGTGCTGGTGGCCGCGGTCGTGGCGGGGTGCGCGCTCTTCGCGTACGCCGACGACCGCGGCCAGGCCGAGGAGACCGCACGGCGGCAGACCACCGCGACGGCGACGGCGGTCGCCCGCGCCCCCACGGTCGTGGAGGCCGCCCGGTCCCACGACCCGACCGCCCGGCTCCAGCCGTACGCCGCCTCCCTCGTCGGGGAGCCCGGCGTCACCTTCGTGACGATCATGGCGCCGGACGGCACGCGCTGGACGCACCCCGAGCCGGACCGGATCGGCAGGAAGTACCTGGGACACATCGACGCCGCCCGGCGCGGCGACACGTACTCCGAGACCTATGTGGGGACGCTGGGGCGCTCGGTGCGGACGGTGGCCCCGGTGTACGACCGGGGCGAGGTCGTCGCCCTCGTCAGCGCGGGCATCACCGTCGACCGGATCAGCGAGCAGCTCCAGGGCCAGGTCACCGCGCTGCTCGGGATGGCCGGCGCGGCGCTGGCGCTGGGCGGCGCGGGGACGTACGTGGTCAACGCCCGCCTCCGGCGGCACACGCACGGCATGAACGCCGCCGAGCTGAGCCGGATGCACGACTACCACGAGGCCGCGCTGCACGCGGTGCGCGAGGGCCTGGTGATGCTGGACGGGGAGCGGCGGATCGCGCTGATCAACGACGGGGCGCGGGAGCTGCTGGGCCTGGGGCCCGGGGTGGTGGGCACGCCGGCCGACCGGCTCGGCCTGCCGCCGTCGCTCACCGGGGCGCTGCTGTCCGGCGGGACGCGGGTGGACGAGCTGCACCTGACGGCCGATCGCGTGCTGGTGGTGTCCACCCGGCCGGTGGTCGGCGGGGAGCGGCGGGGAACGATGGTGACACTGCGGGACCACACCGAGTTGCAGGCCCTGTCCGGCGAGCTGGACTCGGAGCGCGGCTTCACGCAGGCGCTGCGCTCGCAGGCGCACGAGGCGGCCAACCGGCTGCACACGGTGGTGTCGCTGATCGAATTGGGGCGGGTGGAGGAGGCCGTGGGCTTCGCGACGGCGGAGCTGGAGCTGGCCCAGACGCTGACCGACCGGGTGGTCGACGCGGTCGGCGAACCCGTGCTGGCGGCCCTGCTGCTGGGCAAGGCCGCCCAGGCGAGCGAGCGGGGCGTGGAGCTGGTGCTGACGGAGGACAGCCGGATCGACGACGGTGTCCTGCCGCCCGCGCTCCCGGCGCGCGACCTGGTGACCATGCTGGGCAACCTGATCGACAACGCCCTGGAGGCGACCCGGGGGACGCCCGCCGCGCGGGTCACGGTCACCGCGCGGACGGACGACGGTGAACTGCTGCTGCGGGTCGCCGACTCGGGCCCGGGCGTCGGCGCGGACGACCACGAGGCCGTCTTCCGGCGCGGATGGTCCACCCACGGCCCGGGGCGGGGCCTGGGCCTGGCGCTCGTGCGGCAGGCGGCCCACCGGGCACGCGGCACCGTCGCCCTGGACGACGCCCCCGACGGCGGCGCGCGCTTCACGGTCCGGCTCCCGCTGCCGCCCGCGGCCGCCCGGGCCGGGGTCACGCGGGGCGCCGGTGAGCCGGGCGCGGTCGGCGCGGACGCGGGCGGGCCGGGCGCGGTCGGCGCTGCGGGGAGCGAGCGGCCGGTCCGGGCCGGCGAGGTGCCGTCATGACCGGGCCTGCGCCGATCCGGGTCCTGGTCGTCGAGGACGATCCCGTCGCGGCGGACGCGCACGCGCTGTACGCGGGCCGGGTGGCGGGCTTCACCGTGGTCGGGGTGGCGCACTCGCGCGCCGCCGCCGTCCGGCTGCTGGAGCGGACGCCGGTCGACCTGATCCTCCTCGACCTGTACCTGCCGGACGGTCACGGCCTGCACCTGCTGCGATCGCTGCGCGCCTCCGGCCACCACGCCGACGTCATCGCGGTCACCTCCGCCCGCGACCTGGCCGTCGTGCGCGAGGGCGTCTCGCTCGGCGTCGTCCAGTACGTGCTGAAGCCCTTCACCTTCGCGACCCTGCGCGACCGGCTCGTCCGGTACGCCGAGTTCCGCGCGGCCGCCGGCGAGGCGTCCGGCCAGGACGAGGTCGACCGGGCCCTCGCCGCCCTCCGCACCCCCCAGCCCGCCGCCCTCCCCAAGGGCCTCAGCGCCCCGACCCTCGCCGCCGTCACCCGTACCCTCCGCGAGGCGGACACCGGGCTCACGGCCGCCGGGGCCGCCGCGGTCGTCGGCATCTCCCGCATCACCGCCCGCCGGTATCTGGAGCACCTCGTCACCGCGGGCCGGGCGGAGCGCAGTCCGCAGTACGGACAGGTGGGCCGCCCGGAACTCCGGTACCGCTGGGTCCCCTCCGGGGCCGGAACGGGGCCCGGGGAGGGAACCGGGGCCGGAGCAGGGTAAATTACCGACAGGTAGGGCAGTAGCGGGCGCATCTGGACGTTCCTACGACATTTGCCCTTGGGTGAACCGACCGTAGCCAAAAGTGACCCTCTGCTCCTACGGTGTGCCGCGTGCACCCCTCTCCCCCGTCCCCACCGTTCAACGCCATCGCCGCGCGCCGACTGCGTGAGGCGCTGGGAATGGCTCCCGCCCATGTCGCCTACGGCCTGCGCGCCCAGTACGGCCTCGGCGTCCCGCCCGAGACGGTCATCGCCTGGGAGCGCGGCGCGGCGGCGCCCGACCCGCGGGAGCTGACCGCCCTCGCCGGCGTCCTGTGGTGTTCGCCCGGCGAGCTGCTGGCCGCCGCCACCACCCTGCGCGAGCACCGCCTGGCTCGGGCCCTCGCGCCCGAGGACCTCGCCCGCCGGGTCGGTCTGGACACCAAGGCGTACCTGCGTATGGAGGAGTCCGGCCGGTGGCGCGGCAACGAGCGTCAGACGGCGGCACTGGCCGACGCGCTCGCCCTCGGGCCGCGCGAGCTGATCACGGCCACGGGCCGGGACGAGGAGCTCGCGGACCTGCTGCGGAGTGCGGCGACCACGCGGTGGCAGGCGTATGTGAAACCGGCGGCGAAGCTGCTGCCCATGGACCGCCACCACCTGGAAGACGTCCTCCAGCAGCTCCACGCCGACTACCAGTCGCGGATGGTGGCGACCAATAGCTGGGGCTCCGACGTGACCGGCGACAGCGGCGGCGAGGCCGGCCGGGAGTACCTGGCGCGGGTCGTCGAGCACTTCTGGGAGCTGGCCCGTCTCTGACGGCCGCCGGGCTCCCGGCGCCGGCTCCCGCCCCCGGCGCGCCGGCCGTCACGGACGCCGCGGCACGCCCACCGCCCCGGACGGCACCGCCCCGGATGCCGCCGCCCCGGCCGCCGCCACCTCGGCCGACGTCGCCGCCCCGGCGCGGGGCGTCCCGGTGGCGGGCGCCCCGGTGGCAGGTGCCCCGGTGGCAGGTGCCCCGCTGCCCGGCGCCCTTCCGGGTGCGGTCGTCGCGGGACTCGCCGTGCCGGGGACGGTCGTCGCGGGGGCGTCCGGGCGATAGGGATCGGCGTCCCCGCCCCGTACGAACGTCACGACCGTGACGGCGGCGACCACCAGCGCGGCACCGGCGACCACCGGTACGGCCGCCCGCCGCCACCGCGGCTCCGCGGGGCCGTCGGGCCCGCCCTCCGGCGCCCCTCCGGGCACCGCGCCGAACCCGGCCGCCCGCTCCCGGGGAGCGGGAGGTTCCTCGTCGGTCATGCGGCGCCGCCCTCCCTCGCCGGCCGCCCACCCGGACCCGGTGGGGCATGTCCCGGACAAGCGCAAGCCTCGCCGAAGCGGCGGCCCGGCTCAAGAGGGCAGGACGCGCCGGCCGCGAAACGGCGTACGCACGGGGAAGGGCCCACTCACGGGGGACGGCATCCGCCCGGGGGCGGCGTCCGCGCGGCCCCCGGGCGTCAGAAGACGGACTCCGCCTCGTACATCCGGTTGTGCGGCACCGTCTTCAGCCGGGTGACCGCGTCCGCGAGCGGCACCATCACCACGTCGGTCCCGCGCAGCGCCGTCATGTTGCCGAACTCCCCGCGGTGCGCGGCCTCCACCGCGTGCCAGCCGAAACGGGTGGCGAGGACCCGGTCGTACGCCGTCGGCACGCCGCCCCGCTGCACATGGCCGAGGATGACCGGCCGGGCCTCCTTGCCGAGCCGCTGCTCCAGCTCGGCGGCGAGCCGGTTGCCGATTCCCTGGAACCGCTCGTGGCCGAACTGGTCGATCGCGCCCTTCTCGTACTCCATCGAGCCCTCGGCCGGGTGCGCGCCCTCGGCGACGCAGACGACGGCGAACTTCTTGCCGCGCGCGAAGCGTTCCTCGACCATCTTCACCAGGTCGTCGACCTCGAAGGGCCGCTCGGGCAGGCAGATGCCGTGCGCGCCGCCCGCCATGCCGGACTCCAGGGCGATCCACCCGGCGTGCCGTCCCATCACCTCGACCACCATCACCCGTTGGTGGGACTCGGCAGTGGTCTTCAGACGGTCTATGGCCTCCGTGGCCACCGTCACGGCCGTGTCGAAGCCGAAGGTCCGGTCGGTCGAGGAGATGTCGTTGTCGATGGTCTTCGGCACGCCGACCACCGGCATCCCGGCGTCCGCCAGCATCCGGGCGGCGGTCAGCGTGCCCTCGCCGCCGATGGGGATGAGAACGTCGATGCCGTACCGCTTCTGGATCTCCTCGCAGTTCTCGGCCGCCTCGCGCAGCCGGGCACGCTCCAGGCGGGCCGAACCGAGGATGGTGCCGCCGCGGGCGAGGATGCCGCTGACCGCGTTGAGGTCGAGGGGCCGGTAGTGGCCGTCGAGCAGACCCTTGAAGCCGTCCTCGAAGCCGATCACCTCGTCGCCGTGGCCGGTCATGGCACGGTGCACGACCGACCGGATCACTGCGTTCAGGCCGGGGCAGTCGCCGCCTGCGGTGAGAACTCCGATGCGCATCGTGCCGTGTCTCCTGCTCAGTAGTGGTACGGGTGAGCCTTACCGAATTGTCCCACGCCGGGGGTCCCGTCCGTGCTCACGGCGCCCGCACCGAAGGGCCTTCACAGCCGCCCCGGCCCCGCCCCGGCCCTGCTCCGCCACCGCCCGAGCGCGGGCTCCACGACCCGGGTTCCCCCGTCCCGGCGGGCCAGACGCCCGGGGGGCGCTCTACCCAGCGCCAGAGGTATTGTCAAGAGGGTATGGCCACCCCAACGGGGTTTTTTGTTCGCCCATTCATTCGACTTCAGGGGACAGGAGAGCTTGCGTGGCGCGCAGCGTGTACGTGACCGGGATCGACCGCGGGGACGGCCGGCAGGTCGTGGAGCTGGGAGTCATGGAGCTCCTGACTCGCCAGGTGGACCGGGTGGGGGTGTTCCGGCCGCTGGTGCACGACGGTCCCGACCGTCTCTTCGACCTGCTGCGGGTGCGCTACCGGCTGTCCCAGGACCCGGCCACCGTCTACGGCATGGACTACCAGGAGGCGGCCGCGCTCCAGGCCGAGAAGGGCACGGACGAGCTGGTCGCCCAGCTCGTCGAGCGCTTCCACCGGGTGGCCCGCGACTACGAGGTCGTGCTGGTGCTCGGCACCGACTTCCACGCCACCCAGCTCCCCGAGGAACTGGCGCTGAACGCGCGGCTCGCCAATGAGTTCGGCGCCTCGGTGATACCCGTCGTCGGCGGCAAGAGCCAGGCCGCCGAGTCCGTCCGCGCCGAGACGCGCAACGCCTTCCGCGCGTACGAGAGCCTCGGCTGCGACATCCTCGCCATGGTGGCCAACCGGGTGGCGCCCGAGGACCGGGACGCCATCGCCGAGCGCCTCGCGGCCCGGCTGCCCGTCCCCTGCTACGTGATCCCCGACGAGCCGGCGCTGTCCGCCCCGACGGTCGCGCAGATCAGCCAGGCGCTGGGCGCCGAGGTGGTGCTGGGCGACGATTCCGGGCTCGCGCGCGACGCCCTGGACTTCGTGTTCGGCGGCGCCATGCTGCCGAACTTCCTCAACGCGCTGACCCCCGGCTGCCTGGTCGTCACCCCCGGCGACCGCGCCGACCTGGTGGTGGGCGCGCTGGCCGCGCACTCGGCCGGGACGCCGCCCATCGCGGGCGTCCTGCTGACCCTGAACGAGCGGCCCAGCCGGGAGATCCTCACCCTCGCCGCGCGGCTGGCGCCCGGCACCCCGGTGATCTCCGTGAGCGGCAACAGCTTCCCGACGGCCGCCGAGCTGTTCTCCCTGGAGGGCAAGCTGAACGCGGCGACGCCCCGCAAGGCCGAGACCGCGCTCGGGCTGTTCGAGCGGTACGTGGAGAGCGGTGACCTGCTCAAGCGGATCTCGGTGGCGCGCACCGGCCGGGTGACCCCGATGATGTTCGAGCACGACCTGCTGGAGCAGGCGCGGGCGGACCGGCGCCGGGTGGTGCTGCCGGAGGGCACGGAGGAGCGCGTCCTGCGCGCCGCCGACGTCCTCGTACGCCGGGACGTGTGCGAACTGACCCTGCTCGGTGATGTCGAGGCGATCCGCAAGAAGGCCGCGGACCTGGGCATCGACCTGAAGCACACCCAGCTCATCGACCCGGCGGCCAGCGAGCTGCGCCAGCGGTTCGCGGAGCGGTACGCCGAGTTGCGCGCCCACAAGGGCGTCAGCGTGGAGCTGGCCTACGACGTGGTGTCGGACGTCAACTACTTCGGCACCCTGATGGTGCAGGAGGGCCTGGCGGACGGGATGGTGTCGGGCTCGGTGCACTCCACCGCGGCGACGATCCGCCCCGCCTTCGAGATCATCAAAGCGAAGCCTGGGGGTACCTCCCAGGGCGGAGCCCGAGGGGGAGCGTCGATCGTCTCGTCGGTCTTCTTCATGTGCCTGGCCGACCGGGTTCTGGTGTACGGCGACTGCGCGGTCAACCCGGACCCGAACGCCGAGCAGCTCGCCGACATCGCGGTCCAGTCCGCCGCCACGGCCGCCCGGTTCGGCGTGGAGCCGCGGATCGCGATGCTGTCGTACTCGACGGGCACGTCGGGCTCCGGCGCGGACGTCGACAAGGTGCGCGAGGCGACGAAGCTGGTGCGCGAGGCGCACCCCGAGCTGAAGATCGAGGGCCCGATCCAGTACGACGCGGCGGTCGAGCCGTCCGTCGCGGCGACCAAGCTGCCTGGGTCGGAGGTCGCGGGGCAGGCGACCGTGCTGATCTTCCCGGACCTCAACACCGGCAACAACACGTACAAGGCCGTGCAGCGCTCGGCCGGCGCCGTGGCCGTGGGGCCGGTCCTCCAGGGCCTGCGCAAGCCGGTCAACGACCTGTCGCGCGGCGCGCTCGTCAGCGACATCGTGAACACGGTCGCGATCACCGCGATCCAGTCCCAGCCCACCGCGTCCGCATGACCGCCCGCACGGCAGAAGGCACCGAACCCATGAGCAATGCGAGCAACCCGACCCGGGTCCTCGTCCTCAACTCCGGCTCCTCGTCGGTGAAGTACCAGCTCCTCGACATGCGCGACGGCGCGCGGCTGGCCGTCGGGCTGGTCGAGCGGATCGGCGAGGAGACCTCGCGCCTGGTCCACACGCCGCTGACCGGCGGGGAGTCCGGCAAGCGGGAGCGTACGGCCCCGATCGCCGACCACGAGGCCGCGCTGAAGGCGGTCTCCGAGGAGCTGACGGCGGACGGGCTCGGCCTGGACTCGCCCGAACTGGCGGCGATCGGGCACCGGGTGGTGCACGGCGGGCTGAGGTTCTCGGCGCCCACCGTGATCACGGACGAGGTGATGGCGGAGATCGAGCGGCTGATCCCGGTGGCCCCGCTGCACAACCCGGCGAACATCACCGGCATCCGCACCGCCCAGGCGCTGCGCCCCGACCTCCCCCAGGTGGCCGTCTTCGACACGGCGTTCCACACCACGATGCCGGAGCACGCGGCGCGGTACGCGATCGACACCGCGACCGCGGACGCGCACCGTATCCGGCGGTACGGCTTCCACGGCACGTCGCACGCGTACGTCGCCCGGCGTACCGCGCGGCTGCTGGGCAAGGAGCCGTCCGAGGTGAACGTGATCGTGCTGCACCTGGGCAACGGCGCCTCGGCCTCGGCGGTGGCCGGGGGCCGGTGCGTGGACACCTCGATGGGCCTGACCCCCTTGGAGGGGCTGGTGATGGGTACCCGATCCGGCGACGTCGATCCGGCGGTCGTTTTCCACCTGGTGCGGGTGGCCGGAATGTCGACCGATGAGATCGATGTCCTGCTGAACAAGAAGAGCGGATTGGTGGGGCTTTGCGGCGACAATGACATGCGGGAGATCCGCCGGCGGATCGAGGAGGGCGACGAGCGGGCGCGGCTCGCGTTCGACATTTACATCCACCGGCTGAAGAAGTACATCGGCGCCTATTACGCCGTGCTCGGCCGGGTGGACGCGGTGGCGTTCACGGCGGGTGTCGGCGAGAACGCGGCCGCGGTGCGGGAAGCTGCGGTGGCGGGCCTGGAGGAGCTGGGCCTGGCGGTGGACGCGGGTCTCAACGAGATCCGCTCCGGTGAGGCGCGGCTGATCTCGCCGGAGTACGCGCGGGTGGCGGTCGCCGTGGTCCCGACGGACGAGGAGCTGGAAATCGCGCAGCAAACCTACTCACTGGTCACTTCGCCGGCCCATTGAGCCCCACGATTGAGCGCCGGTCCGCCCATTTGTACATTCCACCAGACGGAATATTCCGCAGTGAAACAAACCGATAGGATCCGCCTTATGCGCCGTTCCAAAATCGTCTGCACACTGGGCCCCGCCGTCGACTCGTACGAGCAGCTCAAAGCTCTCATCGAGGCTGGTATGAACGTGGCCCGTTTCAACATGAGCCACGGATCCCACACTGAGCACGAGGAGCGGTACCACCGCCTCCGCAAGGCCGCGGAGGACACCGGCCGCGCGGTGGGCGTCCTCGCCGACCTCCAGGGCCCCAAGATCCGTCTGGAAACCTTCGCCGAGGGACCGGTCGAGCTCGTCCGCGGGGACGAGTTCACCATCACCACCGAGGACGTCCCCGGTGACAAGTCCATCTGCGGCACCACCTACAAGGGTCTCCCGGGAGACGTCTCCAAGGGCGACCAGATCCTGATCAACGACGGCAACGTCGAGCTGCGCGTCATCGAGGTCGACGGCCAGCGCGTCAAGTCCATCGTCGTCGAGGGCGGGGTCATCTCCGACCACAAGGGCATCAACCTGCCGGGTGCCGCGGTGAACGTCCCGGCGCTGTCCGAGAAGGACGTCGAGGACCTGCGCTTCGCGCTGCGGATGGGCTGCGACCTGGTCGCCCTGTCCTTCGTGCGCAACGCCGACGACGTCAAGGACGTCCACAAGGTCATGGACGAGGTCGGCATCCGCGTGCCGGTCATCGCCAAGGTGGAGAAGCCGCAGGCCGTCGAGAACATGCAGGACGTCGTGATGGCGTTCGACGGTGTGATGGTGGCCCGCGGCGACCTGGCCGTGGAGTACCCGCTGGAGCGGGTGCCGATGGTGCAGAAGCGCCTCATCGAGATGTGCCGCCGCAACGCCAAGCCGGTGATCGTGGCCACCCAGATGATGGAATCCATGATCACTAACTCGCGCCCCACGCGCGCCGAGGCGTCCGACGTCGCCAACGCGATCCTGGACGGCGCCGACGCGGTCATGCTGTCCGCCGAGTCCTCGGTCGGCGCGTACCCGATCGAGACCGTGAAGACGATGTCGAAGATCGTCACGGCGGCCGAGGAGGAGCTGCTCTCCAAGGGCCTCCAGCCCCTGGTCCCCGGCAAGAAGCCGCGCACCCAGGGCGGCTCGGTCGCCCGCGCGGCCGCCGAGATCGCGGACTTCCTGGACGGCAAGGCCCTCATCGCCTTCACCAAGTCCGGCGACACGGCCCGCCGCCTCTCCCGCTACCGCGCCCAGCAGCCGATCCTCGCCTTCACCACGGAGGCCTCCACCCGCAACCAGCTCGCCCTGAGCTGGGGCGTCGAGTCCTTCGTGGTCCCCCACGTCGACAACACCGACGCGATGGTGGACCTGGTCGACGCCGAGCTGCTGAAGCTCCAGCGCTACAACGCCGGCGACACCATGGTCATCACCGCCGGCTCGCCCCCCGGCGTCCCCGGCACCACCAACATGGTCCGCGTCCACCACCTGGGCGGCGAATCCCGCGCCTGACGCGCGCCCCCGGCGGAGCCCCCGCAACCGGGGGCTCCGGTCCGGGAAACCGCAGTTCACTCACGTGGGCCGCACCGTCCATGGCCGGACGGCGCGGCCCACGTGCGTACCGGCAGGAGAACATCCGGGTAGCCATGGAAAGGTTCAAGGCCAATGGCGGATGCTGAGCCGCCCGCCGAGCTGCGGGACGCCCTGCGGCTGCTGGAGGAGCACCTCGGCAGGTCCCGGTCCGACGCTTCCGACGGCCATGCCCGATGGGAGCTGTACCGGGCGGCCCTCGAATCGGACACGGCCCGGCCGGCCCTGCTGGCCGCCGTCGCCGCCGAACCGGACGGCGCGCTGGCCTCGGGCGTCGTGGGCGAGGCCCTCGAACGGCTCCCCCGCTCCGAGCGGGGCGCCTGGGTCGAGGCCCTCGCACCGGAGGTCCGCGCGTTCGGTGAACGCCGGGCCCGGGAGCTGGCCACCCTGGAGGATCTCCGGTCCGGAGCGGTCGCGGCGGAGCGCGTGCCCGAGATGATCGACGACTGGAGCGACTGGCTCCAGCTCCGTGCCGCCACCGAGGCGGGTGACGGGGCGGTGCTGCGAGCCCTGGCCGCCTCGGGCCGCACCAAGCGCATCCGGCGGACGGCGGCCGAGGCACTCGGCTGAGTCCCGTACCGGCCGGGGGCGGCACCCTGTTCACGGGATGCCGCCGCCGGCCCGGGCGGTAGCCCGTGCCCGGCAAGCGCCGAGGGCCTCCCCACCCGTCATGGGTGGGGAGGCCCTCGTGTCGTGCGGCTCCCGGAAAGGCTGTCCGGTCAGTCGGCCTCGATGAAGTTCTTCAGGCCCGGGACCGTGAGGTCGCCGCCGAACTGGCCGGCCTGGGTGACCTTCACGTTGGTGAAGAAGGCGTACGGGACGTTCAGCGGGGGCGGGGTGTCCGGGCTGAAGGTGATCGGGATGAGGCCGAAGAGGTTGCCCTTCAGCTCCTCCGTGTACATGGTCACCGTGCCGCCGGTGATCGTGGAGGTCGATCCGGGGCGCGAGGTGACGTGGCCCGTGTGGCCGTCGGAGTGGACCGTGAGCTGGTGGAGGTCGTCGATGCTGACGGACTCCGCCGTGAACTTCAGGACCTTCTTGATCTTGCCGCTGCCGGTCTTGACCTCGACGATGCCGTGGTAGTCGAGGCCCCGCAGGGTGAGCTTGGTGCTCTCCAGCTTCCACGGGTCGTCGGGCAGCAGCGGGATGCCGGGCTCCAGCTCGGCCGCGGCGAGGGCCTCCGGGTCGGCGGTGGGGCAGGGGAAGCGCGGCTTGGCGCCGTCCGGGATGTCCTCGTCCTTCTTGGGGTCGAGTCCCTTGGCGTCCTCGGGAAGTTCCTCGACCTCGGCGCCGGCCTTGTCGGCCGCGTCCTTGATCGCTTCCTTGGTCTCGTCGACGACGTCGTCGTCCCGCCCGGCCGGCTTCCCGGCGGGCTTCTCGACCGGCTCGGCCGACGGCTCGGCGGGGTCTTCGGCGGACGGCTTCGCGGTGGGCTGCTCGGTGGAGGGCTCCGCCGTGGTGGGGGCGGTGGCCGACGGGGTGGCCGTCGGCTCCTCGCCGGGGCCGTCGAAGACGTCCTTGATCGCGTCGCCGATGCCCAGCGGGTCCAGCGGGTTCCTGGTCTCGGTGGCTTCGGGGCTCGCGGTCGGGGTCGGGGTCGCGGCGGGGGCCGGGCTCGTGGCGGCGGGAGGCTTCGTCGCGCCGGCCTTGGGCTCGGTGGTGTCCGGTTCCCGCGTCTCGCTCGCGGACGGGCTGGTGCCGGGGGCCGGCTCCTTCTGCTCGTCCGTGCCGGCGGAACCGGTCGCGCTCGGCGACGGCGTGGGCGACGGTGAGGCCGACGCGGTGGGCTTCTCGGACTCGGACGGCTCGTCGGAGCGGGTCACGCACGGCCCGGGCGCGAAGGGGATGTCCTTGTCGTCGGCCAGGGCCGCCTTGGGCGCCATCCCGAGACCGACGATCACGGCGGTGGGCATCGCGGCCAGGGCTATCGCCTTGCTCGCGGGCGCCTGGATCTTGGTCAGCAGCGACTTTCTCGGTGCCGCGTGGCGCGGCCCCTTTCTCGTCACCGGCTGGGTGTCGTCACCCCGCACTGTTCCTCCCGCCGTTGGCGTCGACTGTCGTGCCGGTCCCGTACGCGTCCGTGTCGTCCGTACCGCCGTCCAGCGGGGCCGGGTCGTCCGGCACCTCCACCGTCTCGGCGGGCTCGGCCTCCCGCGGCTTCCCGGGCGCCCAGGCGATGGACATCGCGCCACCGGTGAGGGCGAGCAGGAACCCGATGAGGAATCCGCCCAGGTTGGCCACCGGGATGGAGATCAGGGCCAGCAGGATCGTGGCGACACCGGCGAACACGCGCACGATGGCCTGGAACCACATGGTCAGACCGAGCGTCATCAGCAGGACGCCGATGATCAGTGATCCGGCGCCCGCCGTGGTCGCCATGGAGAGCGTCATCTGCCCGAGCTTGAGGCTCGCGTACGGGAAGTAGGCGATGGGGAATCCGCCCAGCAGGGTGAAGAGGCCTGCCCAGAACGGGCGGGTCTCCCGCCACTGGCGGAACCGCCTGCGGATGACGCGGAGGTAGTGCTCGTTCTGACCCGGTGACTCGGCGCTCATGAAAAGCTCCCTGGAACTGGCATTGCTATCTATAGAGGGAGACGGGCGGGCACGGTCGCCACGGGCATCCCTGCCCGCCCGCATGTTTCACCGGTCAGTAGCACTCGACGTCGGGGCCGTCGCCCCGGTGCAGACGCATGCTCAGACCGCTCAGCTCGAAGGAGCCGGCGGTGGTCGCCCACGCCTTCTGCTTGACACCGGTCAGAACGGCGCGGTCCGCCTGCTGGGCGAAGCCGTTCTGGTTGATGTTCTTGTCCTTGACGGCGGGGCCCTTGCCGGTGCCCTCGTTGTCGGTGTCCTTGGCCGCGACGCCGATGTCGATGTTCTCGAACTTGGCGTCGGCGTCGAGGTCGGTGACGTCGAGGTAGAGGTTCTCCGCGACGACCGGCTTCTTCGGGTCCTGACCCGCCGTCAGCTTCAGCGTGATCTTGCCGAAGACCGGGACGTCGGGGGTCACCACGGACTGGCACATCTTGGTGATCGTGGCGTTCTTGAACGTCGAGATGGCGACCGGCCGCGGAACGACCTGGTTGCCCTCCTTGACGTTCGCGTACCCCATGTCGACGCCGCCGTACTGGGCGAAGCCGCGACCGTCGAGGTGGCCGGCCGTCACCTTGAACTCCTGGCCGGACACGGCGAACGACGCCGCGAGCGCACCCTGGGCCAGACCGACGCCTATCGCGGCCGTCGCGGCCACGCTCGGCACCATGACGACGGCGAACCGCTTCCATCTGGTCCCACCGCGAATCTGGGACTTCATAAGTTTCCTCCTTCTCGGACGTACATCTCCGGATGGGCCCAGGGCCCGTCCTGGGATGGGAGAAGTGCTACGTCCTCGGGAAGGAGAGCGCCCGTGGGTCAGGCGCGAGCCGCGTCCGAATCACCGGCGATCACCCCCGAGCGACAACCACTGGCCACGCGTTCGCGCAACCCTGCTTGGACAGGCCCTGCCGGGATGGGCAGGAACCCCCCTGTCCGGAGCCGGCGGCAGTGTCGCCGGCCCACTCGGTGGGGATCCGCTCCCGTATACGCGGCTGGTTGCCGGGTGGTACGGGATTGGACCGAGCGTGGCCGATCGTGGTCCATTCACGGCGCCGACACAAGAGGGTTCGTTACTGGCTAGTAACGGGTGGATAACCACGCCACGACGGGGTGATGTCGCCCGGGCACACAGGGTGCTACCGACCGGTTCGACAGAAGGTGATTTCAGCGGCAAAAGCCGGACATAAAGCGGGTGTTGATTTACTGGAAGTAACAGCGGCCGCGTTTACCAAGTTTTGGTAAAGCGCGGCCGCATTTTGTCACCGTGTCGCCAAATCGCCCGTGCTCTGACGGGGGGTCAGTGCGTCAGAACAGCACGCGGGCCAGTGCCGCGCGGGCCCGGGTGACCCGCGGGTCGTCGGGGCCGATCACCTCGAAGAGCTCCAGCAGCCGCACCCGCGCCGTGTCCCGCTCATCGCCCGCCGTGCGGCGCACCGTGTCGACGAGCCGGCCGAAGGCGTCCTCCACGTGGCCGCCCACCAGGTCCAGGTCGGCGGCGGCGAGCTGCGCCGGCACGTCGGCCGGGTCGTCCGCCGCGTTCTTGCGGACCAGCTGCGGGTCCATGCCCCGCACCCGGGAGAGCAGCTCCGCCTGGGCGAGGCCCAGCTTGGCCTCGGTGTTGGCCGGGTCGTCGACCAGGACGTTCTTGTACGCCTGGATCGCCCCGCCGAAGTCGTTGGCGTCCAGCGCCTGCACCGCCGCCTCCAGCAGCGCGTCGTACGGGCCGGCCGGCTGCGCCGGGGCCGCGGCGGCGCCGGCCGCGTCCGGTTCGACCGTGATGCCGGTGAGGCCGAACCGCTCCTCGCCCACCCGGATCAGCTCGTCCAGGGTCTGGCGGATCTGCGCCTCGGGCGCCGCCCCCTGGAACAGCGGCAGCGCCTGTCCGGCGACCACCGCGAAAACGGCCGGGATCCCCTGGATCCCGAACTGCTGCATCAGCATCTGGTTGGCGTCGACGTCGATCTTGGCGAGCACGAACCGGCCGTTGTACTCGGCGGCCAGCCGCTCCAGCAGAGGGCCGAGCTGCTTGCACGGCTCGCACCACTCGGCCCAGAAGTCGATGACGACCGGGACCTCGGTGGAGCGCTGGAGGATGTCGCGCTCGAACCCCGCCTCGTCGACATCGATCACCAGGGCCGACGGGGAGACCGCCGCGCCGCCGCCCTCCCGGGCGGCCTGGGCTCGCGCCTGCTCCGCCTTCGCCTTGGCCTCTCCGGCCGCCTTCACCGCGGCGAGGTCGACGACGCCGCTCATGGACATGTTCCTAGGCTGCATGGGTACATCCTCCCCCTTCCGCGCGCGTAACCGGTAAGCCATGGCCGAACCGCGGCCGTCCGCTCGCCCCCCGCCGGAATGCGGGGCGTACGGACGTACGCGATCCGGCTGATGTTTTCGGCACCGGGTCCCCACCCTGGCGCCTGTGGTTGTCGCTCGGGCCGCTCAAAGCCTTTCGCTACGCGTCGTAGCGTAACCCCGATCCGAGCCGTCCGGAGCCCGGGGGGAGCGGTGAACTGCCTCACATGTACGGACCGGTAACACCGGACGTACTCGCCGGTATGGTCGAGCGTCATGTGCAGCAGCTCCACCTCTCCCCGCGGCCGTACCGGTGGTCGCCCCCGCTCGGCGGAGGCCGACGCCGCGATACTCGAGGCGACCCGGGCCGCCCTGGTCGAGCTGGGCTGGTCGAAGCTGACGATGGGCGACGTCGCCGGCCGCGCCGGGGTCGCCAAGACGACGCTCTACCGCCGCTGGGCCGGGAAGAACGAACTGGTCGTCGACGCGGTGGCCGTCCTCTTCGACGAGCTCGAACTGCCCGACCGGGGCAGTCTGCCGGCCGACATCGAGGGCGTGGTGGTGCAGTTCGCCGCCCTGCTGGAGCGGCCCGAGACCAAGACGGCGCTCATGGCCGTCATCGCCGAGTCCACCCGCGACGAGCCGCTGCGCGAGCGGATCCGCACCTCGATCGTGGAGCGGCAGAAGCGCCTCGTCCTGGCGGGCCGGGAGCGCGCCCAGGCCCGTGGCGAGCTCCCCGCGAGCCCGGCGTCGGCCGCCGGGACGGACGACCTGATCTTCGACGTGATCGCGGGGGCCGTGGTCCACCGGGCGCTGGTGAGCGCCGAACCGGTCGACGCGGAGTGGGTCCAGCGCTTCACCGCCCTGCTGCTGGGCGGCCTGGGGGCGGCGGCCCGGACCTGACCGCGGCCCGCGCGGGCGGGCGCCGTCAGAGCGGGCGGTGCATGACGTGCAGGCCCACGTACCCCGCCGAGGGGTGGTGGAAGGCCTCGGGGACCGTGCCGACGATCCGGAACCCGAGCCGCTCGTAGAGCCGTACCGCGTGGACGTTGGTCTCGACGACCGCGTTGAACTGCATGCCCCGGAAGCCCTGCTCCCGTGCCCACGCGATGCTGTGCTCGACGAGGGCCCGGCCCACGCCGCGGCCGCCGTGCGCGGGGTCGGTCATGTAGCTGGCACTGGCGATGTGCGCGCCGTTGCCGGCCTGGTTGCTGTTCATCTTGGCGGTGCCCACCACGGCGCCGGTCGCCTCGTCGACGGCGACGACGGTCCGGTGCGGGGCGGGCAGCATCCACCAGCCGCGCCCCTCCTCCTCGTCCAGGTCCGGTGGGTAGGTGAAGGTGTCCCCGACGGCGACGATCTCGTGGAAGAACGGCCAGATCGCGGACCAGTCCCCGTCCTCGGCCTTCCTGATGGTGATGCGCATCGGGCCAGCATGCCCGGCCTTGACCTCGAGCGCAGTCGAGTTTCTACGGTTCAGGCATGACGATGATCACGCAGTATTCGACCGAGGAACTGGCCGCCCAGCCCGCCGGGGCGTGGACCGGTCTCGCCCACCGCGCGGTCGTCGGCGCGCTGCGCGCGGCCCTGGCCGAGGAGGACCTCACCCAGCCGCACTGGTGGACGCTGAACCACGTCGCCGGGGCCCCCGGCACCTGGACCCGTCCGGCGCTGACGCGCCGCCTGTCGCGCTACGACGACCAGGACACCGATTTCGACGCGGTGTACGACGACCTCGTGGCCCGCGGCTGGGCGACCGAGTCGCCGGAGGGCGCCTTCACTCTCACCGCCGGGGGCGAGGCCGGCCGGCTCCGCGCCCGGGAGCGCAACGCGCGGGTTCACGCGCGGATGCACGAGGGCATCGGGGCCGAGGAGTACGCGGTCGCGGTGAACGTCCTGCGCCGGCTCGTCGCCAATCTGGGCGGCGACGCCGACCTGCCGTAGCGGCGGTCGCGCGTACGGCGGCCGCGCGGGCCCCCGTACCGGAACCGGTACGGGGGCCGCCGTGCGGGCGCGGACACGACCCGCGGATACGAGCTAGAAGCCCGGCGGCTCGGTGTACGTGCCCCACTCGTCGCGCAGGGCGTCGCAGATCTCGCCGAGCGTGGCCTCGGCGCGGACCGCGTCCAGCATCGGGCCGATCATGTTGGAGCCGTCCCGGGCGGCGGCCAGCATGGCGTCCAGGGAGGTGCGTACCCGCGCCTCGTCCCGCTCGGCCTTCCGCGCGCCGAGCACCTTGACCTGCTCGCGCTCGACCTCGTGGCTGACCCGCAGGATCTCCAGGTCGCCGGTGACGGAGCCGTGGTGGCAGTTGACGCCGACGACCCGCTTGTCGCCCTTCTCCAGCGACTGCTGGTACCGGAAGGCGGACTCCGCGATCTCGCCGGTGAACCAGCCGTCCTCGATGCCGCGCAGGATGCCGGAGGTGATCGGCCCGATGGGGTGCTGCCCGTCGGGGTGGGCGCGCAGCCCGCGCTCCTTTATCCGGTCGAAGATCTTCTCGGCGTCGGCCTCGATGCGGTCGGTGAGCTGCTCGACGTACCAGGAACCGCCCAGCGGGTCGGCGACGTTGGCGACGCCGGTCTCCTCCATCAGCACCTGCTGGGTGCGCAGGGCGATCTCGGCGGCCTGCTCGGAGGGCAGGGCGAGGGTCTCGTCGAGGGCGTTGGTGTGCAGCGAGTTGGTGCCGCCGAGGACGGCCGCGAGGGCTTCCACGGCGGTGCGGACGACGTTGTTGTACGGCTGCTGGGCGGTGAGGGAGACACCGGCGGTCTGGGTGTGGAACCGCAGCCACTGCGCCTTGTCGCTCTTCGCGCCGTAGACCTCCTTCATCCAGCGCGCCCAGATGCGGCGGGCGGCGCGGAACTTGGCGATCTCCTCGAAGAAGTCGACGTGGGCGTCGAAGAAGAAGGACAGGCCGGGGGCGAAGACGTCCACGTCCAGGCCCCGGCTGAGGCCGAGCTCGACGTACCCGAAGCCGTCGGCGAGCGTGTAGGCGAGCTCCTGCGCGGCCGTCGCACCGGCCTCGCGGATGTGGTAGCCGGAGACGGAGAGCGGCTTGTACGCCGGGATGTTCCGGGCGCAGTGCTCCATCAGGTCGCCGATGAGGCGGAGGTGCGGCTCGGGCTGGAAGAGCCACTCCTTCTGGGCGATGTACTCCTTGAAGATGTCCGTCTGGAGGGTGCCGTTGAGGACGCCCGGGTCGACGCCCTGCCGTTCGGCGGCGACGAGGTACATGCAGAAGACGGGGACGGCCGGGCCGCTGATCGTCATCGACGTGGTGACGTCGCCGAGCGGGATGTCCTTGAAGAGGACCTCCATGTCGGCGGCGGAGTCGATGGCGACGCCGCAGTGGCCGACCTCGCCGAGCGAGCGCGGGTCGTCGGAGTCACGGCCCATGAGGGTCGGCATGTCGAAGGCGACGGAGAGCCCGCCGCCGCCGTTGCCGAGGATCATCTTGTAGCGCTCGTTGGTCTGCTCGGCGTTGCCGAAACCCGCGAACTGGCGGATGGTCCAGGTGCGGCCCCGGTAGCCGGTCGGGTACAGGCCGCGGGTGAAGGGGTACTCACCGGGCCAGCCGATCCGCTCGAAGCCGTCGTAGGTGTCACCGGGCCGGGGGCCGTAGACGGGCTCCACGGGGTCGCCGGAGAGCGTGGTGAAGTCGGCGTCGCGCTTGCGGGCGGCGTCGTAACGGGCCTGCCAGCGTCGGCGGCCTTCCTCGATGGCGTCAGCGTCCATGCCTCCGAATTTACTAGGACGTCCTAGTAAATGTCGATGGCCGACCGCCGTGCGCGTGGCGCACGGCGGTCCGGGAGGGGCGGCTACGCCTTGACGGCGACCGGCGCGGCGTCCGCCAGCAGCGGCTCGACGTCCCGCGTGACCTTGCGCTCGACGAAGAAGGCGGCGAAGGGGATGGTGCCGGAGAGCAGGATCCACAGGAGCCTGCCGAACGGCCACTTCGCCTTGGAACCGAGGTCGAAGGCGAAGATCAGATAGATGATGTAGAGGACGCCGTGGGCCTGGGAGACCATGAAGGTCACGTCCTCGCCCTGGTCGAACCCGTACTTGAACACCATGCACGTGCAGAGCACGAGCAGCATGACGGCGGTCACATAGGCCATGACCCGGTAGCGGGTCAGCACGCTCCTCTTCATGACAGTGAGCGTAACCGCCCGTTCCGGGCGATCTTCGCGCGGGGACCCCGCCTCACTTCTCCTCGAAGTCGTGCGCCGCGATCCGCAGCGGGCGCAGCATCGCGAAGATCTCGGCGCACTCCTCGGCGTCGTAGGCCCCGAGCCCGAAGTCCATGGCCATCAGGTCCGCCGTCGCCGCCTCGACGACCTCGCGGCCTTTGTCGGTGATGGAGGCGAGGGTGCCGCGCCCGTCGTTGGGGTTGGGGCGCTTGGCCACCAGCCCCGACCTGACCAGCCGGTCGACCGTGTTCGTCACGGACGTGGGGTGCACCATCAGCCGCTCACCGATCTTGGACATCGGCAGCTCGCCCTCCTTGGAGAAGGTGAGCAGCACCAGCGCCTCGTACCGGGCGAAGGTCAGGCCGTAGGGCTTGACCACCGCGTCGACCTCCGCGAGCAGGATCTGGTGCGCGCGCATGATCGAGGTGATCGCGCCCATGGAGGGGACGGGCCCCCAGCGGCGCTCCCAGAGCTCGTCGGCGCGGGCGATGGGGTCGAACGGGAGACTGAGCGGTTTCGGCACGCCGTCGACCATACCGACTGGTCACATGCTGGTCAGCCCCGTCTCGGTGTTCGGTCGCCCGCCACGATGGGACGGTGTCGCAGCCTCGTACCTCTTGCCCGCTATGTCAGGATTGACAGATCCGTCCATCGCGTCGTCAGAGCCATACGAGGGGGCTGGATGTCCGGCCGCAGACCGTTTTGCGAACGCACCGCCCTTCTCGTGGCGGCCGCGTCCGTCACCGCCCTCGCCGCCGCCGGCTGCGCCTCCGGCCCGCGCGGCGAGGGCGGCGGGGAAGCACCCGCCCAGGAGCCGGTCGGCCGCAGCGCGCCGGGCAAGAGCTCGCCGTTCTGGATCGACCCGGCCGGCCCCGCGGTCCGCCAGGTCAAGGTGTACGAGGCCCAGGGCCGCACCGAGGACGCCAAGCTGATGCGGCGGATCTCCGAACGGCCGACCGCCCAGTGGCCCGCCTGGGACGAGCCGGCCGCCGACATCCGCCGGGCCGTGCGCGGCGCGGCCGCCGCACGCCAGCGGGTCGTCCTCGTCGCGTACAACATCCCCCACCGCGACTGCGGCATGTACTCGAAGGGCGGCGCGGCGAGCGCGGAGGCCTACCGGGAGTGGATCGGCTCGTTCGCCGACGCCATCGGGAACGCGCCCGCCATCGTCGTCCTGGAGCCGGACGCCGTGCCGCACATGGTGGACGGCTGCACGCCCGACCAGCACCACCCGGAGCGCTACCCGCTGCTCGCCGGGGCGGTCGACCGGCTCAAGCGGCAGCCGAACACCAAGGTGTACCTGGACGCCGGCAACCCGGCCTGGCTCAAGGACCCGGGCAAGCTGGTGGACCCGCTGCGACGGGCCGGTGTCACCAGGGCGGACGGCTTCGCGCTGAACGTCTCGAACTTCCAGACCACCGCGTCGGTCACCGCCTTCGGCACGGAGCTGTCGGCGCTGCTCGGCGGCGCCCACTTCGTCATCGACACCAGCCGCAACGGCGCCGGCCCCTTCCCCGGCGACGGCGAGGAGGCCTGGTGCAACCCGCCGGGGCGGGCGCTCGGCACCCCGCCCACCGAGGACACCGGCGACGAGCGGGTGGACGCCTACCTGTGGATCAAGCGCCCGGGCGAGTCCGACGGCACCTGCCGGGGCGGCCCGGCCGCCGGGACGTGGTGGCCGGAGTACGCCCTGGGCCTGGCGCGCCGCGCCAAGGGCTGACGGGGCCCGGGGCCGGGCGTTGTCCGGCGGGGCCGGGCGTTGTCCGGCGGGGCCGGTCAGGGGGACGTCCGGCCCACCCGGACCCACTTGGCCACCGACGGGCGCCCGTCCTTGTCGACCGCGAAGAGCATGTACCAGCCGGGCGGCACCAGGGTCGGGTCCAGCGGGGCCGTGACCGTGATGGCGTCCTTGCTCCTGGTGAGGCCGAGCGCGATGGAACGCTGCTCCACGTCCGTCGTGTGCGTCACCGCGCTGGGCCGCATCAGCCGGGCCTTGACGATGCGGGCGGCGTCCTTGGTGCGGAAGGTGGCCCGGCCGTTGCGGTCGAGTTCCCCGGGGCCCTCGTCCAGCACCGGCCGGCGGTCGGCGCCCGGTCCGTACAGGTAGGGCGGGGCGAACACCTCCACGCGCTGTTCGAAGGTGCCCAGCTTGGTGTTGTCCTTGTCGTTGAACAGCGGGTCCGAGCCGAACGTCGCCACCCGGCCGTCGGGCAGCAGCAGCGCCTCCGAGTGGTAGTTGCGGCCGACCGTGGGCTCGGCCGCCTCCCGGAAGGAGTCGGTCGCCGGCTCGTAGAACTGCGCCTTGAGGATGTCGCTGCCGCTGCGGCCGCGGTACTTCTCGGAGCCGCCGGTCGTGAAGACGGTGTCGTCCGGCAGGAGCACGCTGCTCAGGTAGCGGGTGCCCTGGGGCAGGGACGCGCCCGTGCGGAACGCCGGCCTGGCGGCCTTGAGGTCGATCAGCGCGGTGCGGGGGGTGGACAGCTCCGACTCGCCGACCCCGCCGCCGCCGAGCACCATCAGCTTCTGGTCCTGGGCGGGCGGCAGCAGCAGGGAGGCGGAGGTTTCGAGCTGGTCGGGGTCGGTGATGTCCCGGATGGGCTGGAAGGTGTTCTTCCGCAGGTCCCACAGGCCGGGTACGCGGCCCTTCTCGGCGGGCCCGTAACCGGCGTTGGAGCCGGTGTAGAAGAGCTTGCCGCCCTGGGTGAGGAAGAGGGCCGGGTAGGTGGGGAAGTAGCGGAAGGGCCCCTTGGTCCACTTCTTCGTCCTCGGGTCGTAGATCTCGTTGTCGCCGGGTACGACGTCCCCCACGTCGTTGAGGCCGGAGACGGCGAGCACCCGGCCGTCCTGGAGGGTCACCAGGGTGGGGTACCAGCGGGCGTCCTTCATGGGGGCGACGGGCACGTACTTCTCGGCCTTCGGGTCGAACTCGTACGCCGCCTTGATGCCCTGGAAGTCCTGCTTCTCCGTGGTGAGCCGCTGGGCGATGCCGTAGACGTTGGCCGCGTCCTTGCCCTTGAGGCCGACGACCCGGTACTGGGCGGCCTGGGTGGTCAGGGCCTTGGGGCCCTCCTTCCTGGCCTCCACGAAGACCCGCGCCTCGGCGGCGGTCACCTTGGTCTCCCAGGGCTTCATCTGGCCACTCGTGAAGTACGAGATCTTGAAGTCGCGCTTGGCCTTGGGGACGGTCACGTCGAACTTCGAGACGTACTCGACGCCCGACGGCGAGCGGAAGACGGTGCCCTTCTTGAGGGTGACGGCCTTGTCGGGGCTCTCGTTCTTGACGCGCATCCCGCCGCCGGCGCGCTTCACCTCGCCGTCCAGGACCTCGTAGCGGGCGGTGCCGCCGGCCACCAGGAGGCGGCCGTCGGGGAGCTGGCTGTGGCCCGCGCAGAAGAAGTCCTCCGGGGTCGGGATCTTCTTGAAGGTGTGGGCGACCGGGTCCCACAGGATGGTCTCGAAGGTGCCCGCGTCGAACTTCTTCTGGTTGTTCCCCGAGCCCGCGATCAGGAGCACCTTGCCGGTGTGGAGCAGGGCCGCGTGGATGGCGTTGAGCCGGTAGGCGCCGGGCACGTCGAGCCGCTGCCAGGAGCCGTAGGCGGCCTTGTACCCGGGCTGGGCGATCTTGTACGCGTGGTACTTCTCCTCGGCGAAGGAGAGCGCGGCCGGCGCGTTCAGGCCCGCGAGCAGAACCACCGCTCCTCCGCCGAGCAGGGTCTTCTTGAGCTTCTTCGACGGCCGGTAGGCCATGGGTCAGTTCCCTCCTGTCGTCGTGGCGAACGCGGGCTCGGGGTCGTCCCCGGTCTTCGGCCGGACCGTGACCGCCACCGGCGGGGCGGGCACCGGATCCGGGGCGCGGAGGCGGGCGCGGGCCCGGCGCTCGAGGAGCAGGCCGCCGCCCCAGACGGCGACCGGGGCCAGGGCGATGAGCAGGGCGAGCACCGCCCAGGTGCGCATGGCCGCGTGGGTGTGGCCGAGGACGGCGGAGGCCACGAGGGAGGCGGCGAGCACGGCGGCCCAGTACAGGTGGATACGGAAGGTGGCGGGCCGGTCGGGGCTCGCCTCACCGCCCTTGGGGGTGACGACGAAGCGGCCGTGGGTGCGCAGCAGGGCCGACACCAGGGACTTGAGGTAGATCGGGGCGCAGAGCGCGGACATCGCCATGCCGGCCAGGCCGCCGGACCCCTCCGGTTCGTGGGGGGAGACGTTGTGGCGGCGGTTCCACAGGTAGAGGCCGATCTGGAGGGCGGCGGCGTCGCTGTAGAGCATCAGCCAGACGGACGACGAGACCTGGGTTCCGGAGGCGCCGAGCCAGAGGAACAGCACGCAGGACAGGACGCCGAGGAACCAGTTGACGGCCGTCATCGGGTAGTAGACCAGCATCAGCGTGTAGTTGAGCAGCCGGCCGGGCGGCACCCGGAAGAACGCCTTCCCGTACTGCGTGAAGAGGGTCTCGTACGTACCGCGCGACCAGCGCAGTTGCTGGGTGAAGAAGTCGGTCCAGGAGGCGGGCCCCTCCCCGACCGCGAGGACGTCGGGTGTGTAGACGGACCGCCACAGGTGCCCGGTGCGCGGGTTGGCGGTGCGGTGCAGCTCGAAGCCGGTGGCCATGTCCTCGGTGATGGAGTCGTACAGCCCGCCTATCTGCTTGAGGGCCCGGACGCGCACCACGTTGTTGGTGCCCACGAACATGGGGGCGTGGTAGCGGTTGCCGGCGCGCTGGATGAGGGCGTGGAACAGGAACTGCTGGGACTCGGCGGCCTTGGTGACGGGCGAGGTGTAGTTGCCGTACACCTGGGGGCCGACGACGAAGGCGACGTCGGGGTCGCGGAAGAAGCCGAGGGTCCGCTCCAGGAAGTTCGGCAGCGGGACGTGGTCGGTGTCGACGGAGGCGAAGAAGTCGTAGTCGTCGCCGTGCATCGCGAGCCACGCGTTGTAGTTGCCGTGCTTGGTCCTGGCCTTGTGCGCGCCCGTGGGGCGGTTCCACGCGGGGACCCCGGCCCGGGTGAAGTGGCGTACGCCGAGCTCCCGGCACAGGGCCTTGGCCCGCTCGTCGTCGCCCTCGTCGAGCAGCCACACGTCCAGCCGTCCGTCGTGGGTGACGCGGACGGCGCCTTCGAGGGTGGCGCGGACCATGGAAAGGGGCTCTTTGCCCGGTACGTACGTGGTGAGGAACGCGACGCGGGTGCCCTTCTGCGGCACGACGGGGACCGGGTCGCGGGCGACCATCGTGGCGTGGGCGATGGACACCACGTTGATCAGCATGAAGAGGCAGATGAGCCCGATCGACACCAGCATCACCGCGTCGAACCTGATGAGCCAGCGGTCGCCGCCCTCGCGGGTGGTCCAGTGGGTGGGCCAGACCAGGTACACCAGCACCGCCGCCGAGAGCAGCGGGGCCAGGGTCATGAGCAGGACGGCGCGTATTCGGTGCGGCTCCTGGGAGAGCAGGCTGCGGTACCGGACCTGGTACGCCGTCCGGCCCGGTTCCGTCAGGGGGCCGGCGAGACGGCTGTAGGTGTCGTAGTCGTAGCCATCCGGCCGCACGGTGCCTCCAGCTGTCGAGCGGGTCGCATATCCCCACCAAAGGGGAGAACCAGCGACGTGTCGACCGGAGGCGTCCGAGCGGGCGTTTCTGTGCCGCGCCGGGTGTGAAGCGGCCCGTGCCCCGGCCGGCGCGGGCCGGGAGCACGGGCGGACGCGCGGTCAGGCGGAGAGGTGGCGCTCCACCGTGGCGACCTTGGAGGTCAGGCCGTCCGTGACGCCGGGCCGGATGTCGGCCTTCAGGACCAGCGAGACGCGGGGCGCGCGTGCCTCCACGGCGGCGACGGCGCGCCGGACGACGTCCATGACCTCGTCCCACTCGCCCTCGACGGAGGTGAACATGGCGTCGGTGCGGTGCGGCAGCCCGGACTCGCGGACGACGCGCACGGCGTCGGCGACGTACGCGCCGACCTCCTCGCCGACGCCGAGCGGGGTGACGGAGAAGGCGACGATCACGCGTTCACCGTGCCCTCGCGGCGGGCGCGGGAGGCGATCACCGCGTCGTCGGCGGCGCGCTTGAGCCTGCGGTCCGCGAAGAACCCGCCGAAGGGCAGGACGGAGAGCACGAAGTACAGGGCGGCGGTCTTCGGCTCCCACTTGGTGCGGTTCCAGGCGTCGGCCCAGAACAGCACGTACAGGACGAAGAGCACGCCGTGGACGGCGCCCATGACCGGGACCGCGTTGAACTCCGTCGTGCGCTTCAGCACCGAGCAGACGAGCAGCAGGATGAACGACACGGCCTCCGGGGCGGAGACCAGTCGGAGGCGGTGGAGGGAGGCGGCGGTCTTGATGTCCACGAGGCAGCACCTTCGGCGTCGGTCGGGGGGCGACTGTCGCCCGCGCCCGGATCTTGTGAATCGGTGCACAAGCGACCCGTTCATTGTGACAGGCGGCCGCGCACGCCCCGTATCAGGGTCGGGATCCTCCCCGGGGCCCTGTCTGCCGCCGCGGCCTGCGGTTACCGTCATCGCGTGGCAACGTTCCGACTCCAAGGCAGCAAGGTGCTCGCCGTCGACATGACCGGCGACGCCGTCAAAGCGAAGAACGGCTCGATGGTCGCCTACGACGGCCGGATGGCGTTCAAGAAGATGTCCGGCGGCGGTGAGGGCCTCCGCGGGATGGTGACCCGCCGGCTCACCGGCGAGCAGATGGAGATGATGGAGGTGAAGGGGGAGGGCACCTGCTTCTTCGCCGACCGGGCGTCCGAGATCAACCTGGTCTCGCTGTACGGCGACAAGCTGTACGTCGAGTCCAGCAACCTGCTGTGCGCCGACGCCTCCCTGCGCACCGGCACCAGCTTCACCGGGCTGCGCGGCGGGGCGACCGGGACCGGGCTGTTCACCACCACGGTCGAGGGCACCGGACAGGCCGCGATCATGTCCGACGGGCCGGCCGTGGTGCTGCGCGTGACGCCGCAGTACCCGCTGTCGGTGGACCCCGGCGCCTACGTGGCGCACCAGGGCAACCTCCAGCAGAACTTCCAGTCCGGTGTGACCTTCCGCACACTGCTGGGCGAGGGTGGCGGCGAGGCGTTCCAGATCCGCTTCGAGGGCGACGGCCTGGTCTACGTCCAGCCGAGCGAGCGCAACACGATCGGAGGGGACGTCTGATGCCGTTCCGCGAGGTCAATTCGAAGATGGTCGAGGCGACGATCTCCCCCGGACAGAAGATGTTCAGCCAGCGTGGCGCGATGCTGGCCTACCGGGGCGAGGTCACTTTCACGCCGAACATGGCCGGTGGCCAGGGCGGCGTGATGTCGATGATCGGCCGCCGGGTCGCCGACGAGGCAGCCCCCCTGATGACGGTGGAGGGCAGCGGCACGGTGATGTTCGGGCACGGCGGCCACCACATCCAGGTCATCACCCTCACCGGCGAGACCCTGTACGTCGAGGCGGACCGCCTGCTGGCCTTCGACGGCACCCTCCAGCAGGGCACGATGTTCATGGGCTCCCAGGGCGGCGTCATGGGCATGGTGCGCGGCCAGGTGACCGGCCAGGGCCTGTTCACCACGACGCTCAAGGGCCACGGCGCGGTCGCCGTGATGGCCCACGGCGGAGTGATCGAACTGCCCATCACCCCGAACCGTCCGGTGCACGTGGACCCGCAGGCCTACGTCGCCCACCACGGCGACGTCCGCAACAAACTGTCCACCGCCCTCGGCTGGCGCGACATGGTGGGACGCGGCTCCGGCGAGGCCTTCCAGCTCGAGCTGAGCGGCAACGGTGCGGTGTACGTCCAGGCGTCGGAGGAGAAGCTGTGAGCACGCCCGTCATTCACGACCCCATGACCCTGCCGAGCGACGACAACGTCAACGCGTACACCTTCTGCGTGGAGCTCAAGGGCTCCCAGTGGTTCCTCCAGAAGGGCAAGATGATCGCCTATTACGGGCGCATCGACTTCAACGGCATCGGCCACGGGGGCCTGGACCGGCTCGTCCGCTCCAGCTTCCACTCCCCGCTGCACGCGAGCGACTGGGTGGTGGCGGAGGGCAGCGGCAAGATGCTGCTCGCGGACCGCGCGTTCGACGTGAACTCCTTCGACCTCGACGACGGCAACCTCACGATCCGCGCCGGCAATCTTCTCGCCTACCAGCCCTCCCTGGCACTGAAGCAGTCGATCGTGCCGGGCTTCCTGACCCTCATCGGCACGGGGAAGTTCGTGGCCGCGTCGAACGGCCCGGTGGTGTTCATGGAGCCGCCCCTGCGCGTGGACCCGCAGGCCCTGGTCGGCTGGGCCGACTGCCCCTCCCCCTGCCACCACTACGACCACGGCTACATGACCGGGGTGATGGGCGGGCTGCGGGCGCTGACCGGGCTCGGCGGGGCGTCGGGCGAGGAGCACCAGTTCGAGTTCGTCGGCGCCGGGACGGTACTGCTCCAGTCGACGGAGGCCCTGATGGCGGAGCAGGCGACGGGCGCGGTGCCGCACGAGCCGGGCGTCCCCGGGGCGGGATCCGGCCACGTCCGGCCCGGTTCCGCACCGCGCCTTCCCGGACAGCTGGGGGACCTCCAGCGTCGCTTCGGGCTGTGAGCGGTAGTCTGCGGAGTGTGACGCCCTCGAACGTCTGCACCCTTGACCCGGTGCGGCCGCGAGGACGGGGGGCCGGCGTGCCCGGCGTCACCGACCCTCAATCGTCCAGAATTCAACTTCTTAGGTAGAATCCATATATGGAGACCGAGACGGCCACCAACTGGCTGACCGACGACGAGCAGTGCGCCTGGCGCACCTATCTGGACGTCAACAGGCTGCTGACGTACCAGCTGGAAAAGGACCTCCAGCCATTCGGCCTGACCATCAACGACTACGAGATCCTGGTCAACCTGTCGGAGGCGCCCGACCACCGCCTCCGCATGAGCGACCTGGCCGCCGCGACGCTCCAGTCCAAGAGCCGGCTCTCCCACCAGATCACCCGGATGGAGAACGCGGGGCTGGTACGCCGGGAGAACTGCGAGTCCGACCGGCGCGGGCTGTACGCGGTGCTGACCGAGCAGGGCATGGACACCATGCGGAACGTGGCCCCGCACCACGTCGACTCGGTGCGCAGGCACTTCATCGACCTGCTGAGCCCCGAGGCCCTGGCCGACCTCCGCAAGGCCCTCACCCCGATCGCCGAACAGCTCCGGGGCCTGCGCGGCAAACCGTAGGGCTCACGCCGCCGGCAGCCGCAGTTCGAACAGCGCGCCGCCCGACGCGGCCCGCCCCACCGTCAGCGTCCCGCCGTGACGCACCGCCACGTCGCGGGCGATGGCCAGCCCCAGGCCGGCACCGCCCTCGTCACGGCTCCGCGCGTCGTCGAGACGGACGAACCGTTCGAAGACCCGCTCCCGCTCGGGCTCCGGCACGCCGGCCCCGTCGTCCGCGACGGTGAGCACGACGTGCCGGCCCGCGCGGCGCACGGTCACCCACACGGCCGTCCCGGCGTGCCGCTGCGCGTTGTCCAGCAGGTTGCCCAGCACCCGCGCGAGCTGCCCGCGCGACCCGCCGGCCTCGGCCTCCTCCGCCTCGATCCGCACCGGCACCCGGTCGCCCGTGCGCTGGGCGACCTCCTGCCGCACCAGGGCCGCCAGATCGACCCGCCCCCGGCCGGGCCGCTCCCCGGCGTCCAGCCGGGCCAGCAGCAGCAGGTCGGCGGCGAGCCGCTGGAGCCGTACGGTGTCGGCCACCGCCCCCGGCAGGTCCAGCAGCTCCGGGTGCGCCGCGCCCACCTCAAGCTGGGTGCGCAGGCTGGCGACGGGGCTGCGCAGCTCGTGCGACGCGTCGGCGACGAACCGCCGCTGGCGCTCCACGCTCGCCTCCAGCGCCGCCAGCGTCTCGTTGGTCGTCCGCGCCAGCCGGGCCACCTCGTCGCGCGTCGCCGGGACCGGGACCCGGCGCGACAGGTCCTCCGACCCGGTGATCGCCGCCATCTCCCGCCGGATGCCCTCGACGGGCTTCAGCGCCCGCCGCGTCACCAGCCAGGTCACGCCCGCCACCACCAACAGCAGCGGCACCAGCGCGGCGAGCATCGCGTCCCGTACGCCGGCGACCGTCGCCTCCTCCGCGGCGAGCGGCGCCCCCGCGTGGACGGTCACCCCGCCGACCTCCACGGCGGCGAAGCGGTACGTCGCCGTCCCGCCGTCGACCGTGACCTCGCCCGTCGCGTGGTCCACGTCCTCCGACACCTCGCCCCGGGTGCCGGCGGCACCGCCCGCGACGGCCCTGGTGCCGGGGCTGCCCGTCCCCTCGATGCGCTCGACGTCCTCCCCGACGGCGACGACCCGCCCGTCCCCGTCGACCACCTGCACCGGGTGCTCCTCGGTGTCGTCGGGCAGGTCCAGCCGGCGGTAGGGCGTACCGGCGGCGATCTGCGACGCGACCGATCGCGCCGTCACCTCGGCCTGGAGCCCGGCCTGGTCCACCAGGTTCCCCCGCAGCACCCCCAGCAGGGCCGCCCCCGCCACCACCAGGGCCAGCGCGACCACGAGCGTCGCGCCCAGCGCGGTGCGCGCGCGTACGGACCTCACGGCCGCTCCAGCCGGTACCCGGCGCCGCGCACCGTCGTGATGACCCCGGGCCCCAGCTTGCGCCGCAGGGTGCTGACGTACACCTCGACGATGTTCGGGTCGCCGTCGTACGCGAAGTCCCACACGTGCTCCAGGACCTCCGTCTTCGCGACCACCTCCCCCGCCCGCGAGACCAGGTGCTCCAGCACGGCGAACTCCTTCGCGGTGAGGGCCACCTCCTCCTCCCCCATCCGCACCCGCCGGCCGGCCGTGTCCACCCGCAGCGCCCCGGCCGCCAGCACCGGGGACGCGCTCCCCCCGCGCCGCCGCAGCAGCGCCCGCACCCGCGCCACCAGCACCACGTACGAGAACGGTTTGGTCAGGTAGTCGTCGGCGCCCGTGTCGAGCCCCTCGGCCTCGTCGTACTCGCCGTCCTTGGCCGTGAGCATCAGGATCGGCACCTCGTGCCCGGCGGCCCGCAGCGCCCCGCACACGCGGTACCCGTTCATGCCGGGCAGCATGATGTCCAGCACGACCAGGTCGTACGCGCCGGTCCCCGCCCGGTGCAGGCCCTCCCGGCCGTCGTGCACCACGTCCACGGCGAAGCCCTCGGCCCGCAGCCCCGCCGCGAGCGACAGGGCGAGCCGCCTCTCGTCCTCCACGATCAACAGGCGCATGCGCCCAGGGTCCCAAACGGAAGCTGAAGAACCCTTCAGCCGCCTTCAGGCCCCCTTCAGCGCGCCGGCGGCACGGTGGGTGCCGTACCGATCGCACCACCCATCGGAGGACCTTCCATGAAGCGCAACGTCATCATCGCCACGGTCACGGCGGCGGCCCTGCTCACGGGCGGCACGGCGGCCGCGTTCGCCGCCACGTCGGACGACGACGCCCCGGTGCAGCGCCCGGCCGTCACGGCCGAGCAGGCCCTCAAGGCGGTCGCCGCCCACGGCACGGTCGTGTCCCTGGAGCTGGACGACGACGGGCGGTCCTGGGACGTCGAGCTCGTCACGAAGGACGGCGGGACGCGGGACTGGACGGTCGACGGAAAGGGCGAGGCCAAGCCCGACCCCACGGACTGACCCGGCCGGGGCGGCGCCCCCGGAAGGGACGCCGCCCCGGTTCCGTCGTGCCCACCGCCCGGGCAGGCCACCGCACGGGCGTGCCCGGGGCGGGCGGGGTCAGTGGCCGGTGAGGCCGGCGACGAGTTCGTCGGCGGCGGCGTACGGGTCCAGGTCGCCCGCCACGATGCGCTCCGAGAGCGCGTCCAGCCGCCGGTCCCCGTGGAGGTCGCCGATCCGCTCGCGCAGGGCGGTGACCGCGATGGTCTCCACCTCGTGCGCCGCCCGCGCCCGCCGCCGTTCCGCGAGGACGCCCCGTTCCTCCATCCACGCGCGGTGCTTCTCCAGCGCCTCCACGACCTCGTCGACGCCCTCGCCCCGCGCCGCGACCGTCTTCACGATCGGCGGCCGCCAGTCGCCCGGCCCGCGCGACTCGCCGAGCCCGAGCATGTGGTTCAGCTCGCGCGCGGTCGCGTCGGCGCCGTCCCGGTCGGCCTTGTTGACGACGTACACGTCGCCGATCTCCAGGATGCCCGCCTTGGCGGCCTGGATGCCGTCGCCCATCCCGGGGGCGAGCAGCACCACGGAGGTGTCGGCCTGGGAGGCGATCTCGACCTCCGACTGCCCGACGCCCACCGTCTCCACGAGCACCACGTCGCACCCGGCCGCGTCGAGCACCCGGATGGCCTGCGGGGCGGCCCAGGCGAGCCCGCCGAGGTGCCCGCGCGTGGCCATCGAGCGGATGTACACGCCCGGGTCCGAGGCGTGCTCGGACATCCGCACCCGGTCGCCGAGCAGCGCGCCGCCGCTGAACGGCGAGGACGGGTCGACGGCGAGGACGCCGACCCGCTTGCCGGCCCGCCGGTACGCGCTGACCAGCGCCGACGTCGAGGTCGACTTGCCGACGCCGGGCGAGCCGGTGAGGCCCACCACATAGGCGTTGCCCGCGAGCGGTGCCAGCGCCGCCATCACCTCACGGAGCTGCGGGGACGCCCCCTCCACGAGCGAGATCAGCCGGGCCACGGCGCGCGGCCGGCCCTCCCGTGCCTGGGCGACCAGTGCGGGGACGTCCACCATCACTTACACAGCTCCCTTACTTGCCGTTGCCGGGGACGCGGAGGATGAGCGCGTCGCCCTGGCCGCCGCCGCCGCACAGCGCCGCCGCGCCGACGCCGCCACCGCGCCGCTTGAGCTCCAGCGCGAGGTGGAGGACGACACGGGCGCCGGACATGCCGATCGGGTGCCCGAGCGCGATGGCGCCACCGTTGACGTTCACCTTTTCCGGGGAAACCCCGAGGTCCTTCATTGACTGCACGGCGACGGCCGCGAACGCCTCGTTGATCTCGATGAGGTCGAGGTCGGCGACGTCCAGCCCGTCCTTCGCCAGCGCGTGCCGGATGGCGTTCGACGGCTGGGACTGGAGCGAGTTGTCCGGCCCGGCCACGTTGCCGTGGGCGCCGATCTCGGCGATCCACTCCAGACCGAGCTCCTCGGCCTTGGCCTTGCTCATCACCACGACGGCGGCCGCGCCGTCGGAGATCTGCGACGAGGTGCCGGCGGTGATCGTGCCGTCCTTGGCGAAGGCCGGGCGGAGCTTGCCCAGGGACTCCACCGTGGTCTCGGGCCGGATGCCCTCGTCCTTGCTGAAGACGACCGGCTCGCCCTTGCGCTGCGGGATCTCGACCGGGGTGATCTCGGCCTCGAACAGGCCGTTCTTCTGCGCGGCGGCGGCCCGCTGGTGGGACAGCGCGGCGATCTCGTCCTGCGCCTCGCGGGCGATGCCCAGGCGGGTGTTGTGCTTCTCCGTGGACTCGCCCATGGCGATGTTCTCGAAGGAGTCGGTGAGGCCGTCGTACGCCATGGCGTCGATCATCTCGATCGCACCGTACTTGTAGCCCTCGCGGGACTTGGGCAGCAGGTGCGGCGCGTTGGTCATGGACTCCTGACCGCCGGCGACGACCACGTCGAACTCACCGGCGCGGATCAGCTGGTCCGCGAGGGCGATGGCGTCGAGGCCCGAGAGACACACCTTGTTGATGGTGAGGGCGGGCACGTTCATGGGGATGCCGGCCTTGACGGCGGCCTGGCGGGCGGGGATCTGGCCGGCCCCGGCCTGGAGCACCTGGCCCATGATCACGTACTGCACCTGGTCGCCGCCGATGCCGGCCCGGTCCAGCGCGGCCTTGATGGCGAAGCCGCCGAGGTCGGCGCCCGAGAAGGTCTTCAGCGAGCCGAGCAGACGGCCCATGGGCGTGCGTGCGCCCGCGACGATGACTGAGGTGGTACCGGTCGTTCCAGACATGAGGCACGGCCCCTTGGATGTGGAGTGTGAACGAGGGTTTACCGCCAATGTACTGAGCGGTACGTGTCCTGGTCACCGGCCAGCCAGTGTGATGGCGCGCACGTTGCGTAACCACCTCCGGAGCGCTGCACTGGTGCCATGCTGACGCGAATCGACCACATCGGGATCGCCTGTTTCGACCTCGACAAGACCGTTGAGTTCTACCGTGCCACGTACGGCTTCGAGGTGTTCCACACCGAGGTCAACGAGGAGCAGGGGGTCCGTGAGGCCATGCTCAAGATCAACGAGACGTCCGACGGGGGTGCCTCCTACCTCCAGCTCCTGGAGCCCACCCGGGAGGACTCCGCCGTGGGCAAGTGGCTGGCCAAGAACGGCGAGGGGGTCCACCACATCGCCTTCGGCACCGCCGACGTGGACGGCGACGCCGCGGCGATCCGTGAGAAGGGTGTGCGGGTCCTGTACGACGAGCCCCGCATCGGCTCCATGGGATCGCGCATCACGTTCCTGCACCCCAAGGACTGCCACGGCGTCCTCACGGAACTGGTGACCTCGGCCGAGCCGTCCGCCGGGACGTCCTCGGTGGAGCACTGACCTCCGGATTCCTGGCCCGGTAGAGTGGGCGGCTCCGGGCCGGGGCCGGATCGGGGCCGTGCCGCGTCTCCGTCTGTGATCTGACACCATTCCCCGGGGGGCCGTTCGCCGGCGAACGGTGCTCGTACCAAGAGAGTTGCGACCAGGGGACGGATGGGACCGCGCAGTGCGGGGCTACGAACGCCAGGAGAGCCACCGGGCTGACGACCACCTTTCGCGGTTCGAGGCCGAGATGGACCGGCTGAAGACCGAGCGGGAGAAGGCCGTCCAGCACGCCGAGGACCTCGGTTACCAGGTCGAGGTGTTGCGCGCCAAGCTCCACGAGGCGCGCCGCACCATCGCGTCCCGTCCGGCGTACGACAACGCCGACATCGGCTACCAGGCCGAGCAGTTGCTGCGGAACGCCCAGGTCCAGGCCGACCAGCTCCGCTCGGACGCCGAGCGCGAGCTGCGCGAGGCGCGGGCCCAGACGCAGCGGATACTGCAGGAGCACGCCGAGCACCAGGCCCGCCTCCAGGCGGAGTTGCACGCCGAGGCGGTGCAGCGCCGCCAGCGGCTGGACCAGGAGCTCTCCGAGCGCCGCCAGACGGTCGAGGCGCACGTCAACGAGAACGTGGCGTGGGCCGAGCAGCTTCGCGCCCGCACCGAGGCGCAGGCCCGCCGGCTGATGGAGGAGTCCCGCGCGGAGGCCGAGCAGGCCCTGGCGGCCGCCCGCGCGGAGGCCACCCGGCTCGCCGAGGAGGCCCGCCGGCGCCTGGGCGCCGAGACGGAGACGGCCCGCGCGGAGGCCGAGGCGATCCTGCTGCGCGCCCGCAAGGACGCCGAGCGGCTGCTGAACGCCGCGTCCACCCAGGCGGCGGAGGCCACCAGCCACGCCGAGCAGCTCCGCAGCGCGACCACCGCGGAGTCGGACCAGGCGCGCCAGCAGGCGGCCGAGCTGAGCCGGGCCGCCGAGCAGCGGATGGCCGAGGCGGAGGAGCGGCTGCGCGAGGCCCGCGCGGAGGCCGACAAGGTCCTGGCGGAGGCCCGCGAGGCGGCGGGCAAGCGGCTGTCGAGCGCCGAGTCGGAGACCGAGCAGCGCACGCGTACCGCGAAGGCGGAGATCGCCCGGCTGGTCGCGGAGGCGACGAAGGAGTCCGAGGCCCTCAAGGCGGAGGCGGAGCAGGCGCTCGCCGATGCCCGCGCGGCAGCGGAGAAGCTGGTCGCGGAAGCCTCGGAGAAGGCCCGTACGGCGGCGGCGGAGGATTCGGCGGCGCAGCTCGCCAAGGCCGCCCGTACCGCCGAGGAGGTGCTGTCCAAGGCGTCGGTCGACGCCCAGGAGACCACCCGCAAGGCGTCCGAGGAGGCCGAGCGGATCCGCCGCGAGGCCGAGGCCGAGGCGGACCGGCTGCGTGCCGAGGCGCACGACACGGCCGAGCAGCTCAAGGGCGCCGCGAAGGACGACACCAAGGAGTACCGCGCCAAGACGGTCGAGCTCCAGGAGGAGGCGCGCCGGCTGCGCGGCGACGCCGAGCAGCTTCGGGCGGAGGCGATCTCCGAGGGCGAGCGGATCCGGGGCGAGGCCCGGCGCGAGGCGGTCCAGCAGATCGAGGAGGCGGCCAAGACCGCCGAGGAGCTGCTGACCAAGGCGAAGGCGGACGCGGACGAGCTGCGGACGTCCGCGACGGCCGAGAGCGAGCGGGTCCGCACCGAGGCCATCGAGCGGGCGACGGGCCTGCGCAGGCAGGCCGAGGAGACGCTGGAGCGCACCCGGGCGGAGGCCGAGCAGCTCCGTACGGAGGCGGATGAGCAGGCCGAGTCGGTGCGGGACGCGGCCGAGCGGGCCGCCGCCGCGCTGCGCGAGGAGGCCGAGCGGGGCATCGCGGCCCGGCAGGCGGAGGCCGCCGAGGAGCTGGCCCGGCTGCACACGGAGGCGGAGAGCCGCCTCGCGGCCGCCGAGCGGGCGCTGGCCGACGCGCGGGCGGAGGGCGAGCGGATCCGCCGCGAGGCGGCCGAGGAGACCGAGCGGCTGCGCACCGAGGCCGCCGACCGCATCCGTACGCTCCAGGCGCAGGCCGAGCAGGAGGCCGAGCGGCTGCGCACGGAGGCCGCGGCGGACGCGTCGACGGCCCGGGCGGAGGCGGAGAACGCGGCGGTACGGCTGCGTTCGGAGGCGGCCGCGGAGGCGGAGCGCCTCAAGTCGGAGGCGCTGGAGTCGGCCGACCGGATGCGGGCGGAGGCGCAGGCCGCCGCCGAGCGGGTCACGGCGGAGGCCGCCGAGGAGCTGGCCGCCGCGCAGGACGAGGCCAACCGGCGCCGCCGCGAGGCGGAGGAGACGCTGGGGGCCGCGCGCACGGAGGCGGACCAGGAGCGGGAGCGGGCCCGCGAGCAGAGCGAGGAGCTGCTGGCGTCGGCGCGCAAGCGCGTCGAGGAGGCGCAGACCGAGGCGCAGCGGCTGGTCGAGGAGGCGGACCGGCGGGCCACCGAGATGGTGTCGGCCGCCGAGCAGACCGCGCAGCAGGTGCGGGACGCGGTCGCCGGGCTGCACGAGCAGGCCGAGGAGGAGATCGCCGGGCTGCGGTCGGCGGCCGAGCACGCGGCGGAGCGCACGCGGGGCGAGGCGCAGGAGGAGGCGGACCGGGTCCGTTCCGACGCGTACGCGGAGCGGGAGCGGGCCGCGGAGGACGCGAGCCGGCTGCGCGAGCGGGCCCAGGAGGAGACCGAGGCGGCCAAGGCGCTCGCGGAGCGCACGATGGCGGACGCCATCGCGGAGTCGGAGCGGCTGAAGTCCGACACGGCCGAGTACGCGCAGCGGATGCGGACGGAGGCGTCGGACTCGCTCGCCTCGGCGGAGCAGGACGCGGCGCGCACCCGGGCGGAGGCGCGGGAGGACGCCAACCGCATCCGGTCGGAGGCGGCGGCGCAGGCGGACCGGCTGGTCGGCGAGGCGACGAGCGAGGCCGAGCGGATGACGGCCGAGGCCGCCGAGCTGCTGGCGACGGCGGAGCGGGACGCGGCGCGGCTGCTCGACGAGGCCGAGCAGGTCAAGGCGGAGGGCGAGGCGCAGGCCGAGGAGCTGCGGGCGGCCGCCCGGGCGGACGGCGAGCAGGTCCTGGACGAGGCGCGGAAGGCGGCCGACAAGCGGCGCGCGGACGCGGCGGCGCAGGCGGACCAGCTCATCGGCGAGGCCACGGGCGAGGCCGAGCGGATCGGCGCGGAGACCGCCGAGCGGGTCGAGCGGCTGGTGGCCGAGGCGACGGCGGAGGCCGAGCGACTGGTGGCCGAGGCGACCGGGGAGGCCGAGCGGCTGCGGGCCGAGGCCGCCGAGACGGTCGGTTCCGCGCAGCAGGCGGCGGAGCGGATCCGCACGGAGGCGGACCGGCTGCGCACGGAGTCGGAGGCGGCCGCCGAGCAGGTGCGGTCCGAGGCCCGGGCCGAGGCGGACCGGGTGGTCGACGAGGCGCGCGAGGCGGCGGCCAAGCGGCGGGCGGACGCGGCCGAGCAGGCCGACCAGCTCGTGGCCAAGGCGCGGGAGGAGGCGCTGCGGGCGACCGCGGAGGCGGAGTCGCAGGCCGACACGATGGTGGGCGCGGCCCGCAAGGAGGCCGAGCGGATCGTCGCCGAGGCCACCGTGGAGGGCAACGCGCTGGTGGAGAAGGCGCGTACGGACGCCGACGAGCTGCTGGTCGGGGCGCGGGGTGACGCCACGGCCATAAGGGAGCGGACGGAGGAGCTCCGCCGGCGTACGGAGGCGGAGATCGAGGAACTGCACGAGCGGGCCCGCCGGGAGAGCGCCGAGCAGATGAAGTCCGCGGGCGAGCGGGTCGACAAGCTGGTGAAGGCCGCGACCGAGCAGCGGGCCGAGGCGGAGGCCAAGGCCAAGGAGCTGCTGGCGAACGCGAATTCGGAGGCGAGCAAGGTCCGTATCTCGGCGGTGAAGAAGGCCGAGGGGCTGCTCAAGGAGGCGGAGCAGAAGAAGGCCAGCCTCACGCGCGAGGCGGAGAAGATCAAGGCGGACGCCGAGCGCGAGGCCGAGAAGATGATCTCCGAGGGCAAGCGGGAGCTGGAGGTGCTGGTGCGGCGCCGGGAGGACATCCAGGCCGAGATCTCCCGTGTCCAGGACGTGCTGGAGGCGTTGGAGTCTTTCGAAGCGCCTTCGGGGGGTACGAAGGAGGGCGGCGGGGTCAAGGCCACCGCGGCGGCAGGGGTTACCCGTTCGAGTGGCAAGTCAACCGACGAGTAAGCCACTCAAAAGGCTGGACATTCTCCAGTTTGAACGGGCATCCGCTCGAAGACACGCCGTGTGGACCCCTAGGATTCCCCCTAACACCTCACCGGTCTCATTCGACAGGAACCCCATGAGCGACACTTCCTCCCCCTTCGGCTTCGAGCTCGTGCGGCGTGGTTACGACCGCGGTCAGGTGGATGACCGCATTACCAAGCTCGTCGCCGACCGAGACAGTGCTCTGGCCCGAATCACCTCTCTGGAAAAGCGCATCGAGGAGCTCCACCTCGAGACGCAGAACGCCCAGGCCCAGGTCAGCGACGCCGAGCCGTCGTACGCCGGTCTCGGCGCCCGTGTCGAGAAGATCCTCCGCCTCGCCGAGGAGGAGGCGAAGGACCTGCGCGAGGAGGCCCGTCGCGCCGCCGAGCAGCACCGCGAGCTCGCCGAGTCGGCGGCCCAGCAGGTGCGCAACGACGCCGAGTCGTTCGCGGCGGAGCGCAAGGCGAAGGCCGAGGACGAGGGCGTCCGGATCGTCGAGAAGGCCCAGGGCGAGGCCAACTCGCTGCGCGCCGAGGCGCAGAAGGACGCGCAGTCCAAGCGGGAGGAGGCGGACGCGCTCTTCGAGGAGACCCGTGCGAAGGCCGCCCAGGCCGCCGCCGACTTCGAGACGAACCTCGCCAAGCGGCGGGAGCAGTCCGAGCGGGACCTGGCCTCGCGTCAGGCGAAGGCGGAGAAGCGTCTCGCCGAGATCGAGCACCGGGCGGAGCAGCTCCGGCTGGAGGCCGAGAAGCTGCGCACGGACGCGGAGCGCCGGGCCCGTCAGACGGTGGAGACGGCGCAGCGCCAGGCCGAGGACATCGTGGCGGACGCGAACGCCAAGGCGGATCGTATCCGCAGCGAATCGGAGCGCGAGCTGGCGGCGCTGACGAACCGTCGCGACTCGATCAACGCGCAGCTGACCAACGTCCGCGAGATGCTGGCGACGCTGACCGGTGCGGCCGTCGCCGCGGCCGGTTCCCCGGCGGACGACGAGCCGGTCTCGCGCGGCGTCCCGGCGCAGCAGACCCGCTAGTACGACGCCGGCGAGGTCCTGGCCGGCCCGAGGGGCCCCGTGGGATCCCCGCGCGCACGCCTTCCGGGGCGGTGCGCGCGGGGGCCTCACGGGGCCCTTCCGCGTGCGCCCGGCGCACTCCTCCCCGTGCGCTCCGGGGCACGCACCGGGCGCGGGAAAAGGGGGGCGTGCCGTTCCGGTGGCGGGGCCCCCGGCGCGCCCGTAGCGTGGACGGGTGATCGAGCTCGAGGACCTGACGAAGCGGTTCGGTACGAAGACGGCGGTCGACCACCTGTCCTTCCAGGTCCGTCCCGGTGTGGTGACGGGCTTTCTCGGCCCCAACGGCGCGGGCAAGTCGACCACGATGCGCATGGTGCTGGGGCTCGACCACCCGACCGACGGCATGGTCCGGATCGACGGCCGGCACTACCGGGAGCTCGACGAGCCGCTGAAGTACATCGGCGCGCTGCTGGAGGCGCGGGGGCTGCACGGCGGGCGCACCGCGTACAACAACCTGCTGTGCCTCGCGCAGTCCAACCGCATTCCGCGGCGGCGGGTCGCCGAGGTGCTGGAGCTGGTGGGACTGGCCGCGGTGGCCAGGAAGAAACCGAAAGGTTTTTCGATGGGTATGGGGCAGCGGCTGGGAATCGCCGCCGCTCTCCTGGGTGATCCACAAATCCTCATGTTCGATGAGCCCGTCAATGGTCTGGACCCCGAGGGAATTCACTGGATCCGTAATCTGATGAAGACGCTGGCGGGTGAGGGCCGGACGATCTTCGTTTCCAGTCATCTGATGAGCGAAATGGCCCTCACCGCCGATCACTTGATCGTCATCGGGCAGGGCCGGCTTCTCGCGGACACCTCCATGGCGGATTTCATCCAGCGGAACTCCCGCAGTTACGTCCGGCTGCGCTCCCCCGAGCCGGAGCGGCTGCGGGACGCGCTCCGGTCCGCCGGGCTGACGGCGGTCGATGCCGGGGACGGGGCGCTGGAGGTCGAGGACGCGTCGACCGAGCAGGTCGGGGAGCTGGCGGCCCGCCATGGGGTCACGCTGCACGAGCTGAGCGCCCAGCGGGCGTCGCTGGAGGAGGCGTTCATGCGGATGACGGCCGCGACGGTGGAGTACCACGCGCATGCGGGCACCGGGCCCCTGTGGTCCAGGGAGGTCTGACGATGGCGTCGGCCCCCGCGGTCCTCCGCTCGGAATGGACCAAGATCCGTACGGTCTCCTCGACCGTCTGGACCCTGGCCTCGGCGCTGGTCGTCACGGTCGCGATGGGAGCGGCGCTGTCCGCCCTGGTGCGGGAGACCTTCGACGAGATGACGGCTGTCGAGCGGGCCACCTTCGACCCCACGGTGGTCAGCTTCTCCGGCATGCTGCTGGGCCAGCTCGCGATGGTGGTGTACGGCGTCCTCGTGGTCGGCACCGAGTACAGCACGGGGATGATCCGTACGTCGCTGGCCGCCGTACCGCGCCGGGCGACGTTCCTCTTCAGCAAGATCGCGGTGGCCGGGGCCCTGGCCCTGGCGGTGGGACTGGCGACCGGCTTCCTGTCCTTCTTCCTCGGCCAGGCGCTGCTCGGCGACCTCCGCACCACCATCGGCGAGCCGAACGTGCTGCGCGCGGTGGTCGGCGGCGGGCTCTACATGGGCCTGATGGCGGTGTTCTCCATGGGCGTGGCGGCCATGCTGCGCTCGACGGTGCTGTCGCTCGGCATCCTGGTGCCGTTCTTCTTCCTCGTCTCGCAGATCCTGTCGAACGTCCCGAAGGCGAAGGAGGTCGCCGAGTACTTTCCCGACCAGGCGGGCTCCACGATCATGCAGGTGGTCCCCGGCGCGCTGGGCAGCGACCCGGCCCCGTACAGCCCGTGGGGCGGCATGGGCATCATGGCCCTCTGGGTGGCGGCGGCCCTCGCGGGCGGCCACCTGGTGCTGAAGCGGCGGGACGCCTAGGGACGCCCAGGGGTCCGTGTTCCTTCCCGGCTCGGTCCCGCCCCCGACCCGCCCCCTTCCTCTCCGGCCTCGGCGGAACCGTCAAGGGGCGGATACGCTCTTACCTCTTACGGGGGTCCTGCGTCAGCGTGCCGCGGGCCCGACGACGTGACATCTGTCGATGGGGCTGGAGAATGATCGAGGCAGTCGGCCTGACGAAGCGCTACGGCGCCAAGACGGCCGTGTACAACCTTTCCTTCCAGGTGAGGCCGGGTACCGTCACCGGTTTCCTGGGGCCGAACGGCTCCGGCAAGTCGACGACGATGCGCATGATCCTCGGACTGGACCGGCCGACGTCGGGGCACGTGACCATCGGTGGCCACCCGTTCCGGCAGCTACCGAACGCGCCGCGGCAGGTCGGGGCGCTGCTGGACGCCAAGGCGGTGCACGGCGGCCGCAGCGCGCGCAACCACCTGCTGTCGCTGGCCCAGCTCGCCGGCATCCCCGCCCGCCGGGTGGACGAGGTGCTCGGGGTGGTCGGCCTCCAGGACGTGGCCCGCAAGCGGTCCAAGGGGTTCTCGCTCGGCATGGGTCAGCGGCTCGGCATCGCGGCCGCCCTGCTGGGCGACCCGCAGGTGCTGCTGTTCGACGAGCCGGTCAACGGCCTGGACCCCGAGGGCATCCTCTGGGTGCGCAACCTGATGAAGGCGCTGGCCGCCGAGGGGCGTACGGTCTTCGTCTCCTCGCACCTGATGAGCGAGATGGCCGTCACCGCCGAGCACCTGATCGTCATCGGGCGCGGCCAGCTTCTGGCCGACATGAGCGTCAAGGACTTCATCTCCGCCAACTCCGCGGACTTCGCCCGGGTGCGCACGCCGCACACCGAGCCGGCACAGCGGGAGAAGCTGGTGGGCGTGCTCGCCGAGGCCGGCGGGCAGGTTCTGTCCGAGCCGGACGGCGCGCTGCGCGTGACCGGGCTGCCGCTGCCGCGCATCAGCGACCTGGCGCACGACGCGGACGTACGCCTGTGGGAGCTGTCGCCGCACCAGGCCTCGCTGGAGGAGGCGTACATGCGCCTGACCCAGGGTGCCGTGGACTACCGGTCGACGACCGACCAGCGGGCCGGGCTGATGCAGCAGCCGGACCCGATGGGCTACGCGCCGCCGCAGCCGGTCGTCCCCGAGGTCCCGCAGCAGGGCTGGTACGCCCCGCCGCCGCCCGGGCAGAACCCGTACGCGGGCGGACCGCAGCAGGGCGGGCCCCAGCCGGGCGCGCAGCCCGCGCAGCCGTACCAGGCCGCGCCCGCCGCCCCGGCCGCGCCCGCCGCGCCGCCCGTGCAGGCCCCCGCCGCACCGCCCGCGCCCGCCGCGCCGCCCGTGCAGGCCCCCGCCGCACCGCCCGCGCCCGCCGCGGCCCCCGCAGACCTGAGCAAGAGCGAGGACGCCCGATGACCACCGCCCCCTACCAGCAGCAGTACACCTCACCGATCCCGGTGCGCCGCGCCCACCTCGGGGACGCGCTCGCCTCGGAATGGACCAAGATCCGCTCGGTCCGCTCCACCATGTGGACGCTGGGCGTCATGATCCTGCTCATGGTGGGCGTCGGCCTGCTCGCCATCGTGGCGATCAACGCCACCGATGCCGACATGGGCGAGGAGCCGGTCCTGGCACTGGGCTTCAACGGGGTGCTGCTCGGCTCCATCTGCGTGGTCACGCTGGGCGTGCTGACCATCTCGTCCGAGTACGGCACCGGCATGATCCGTACGACGCTGACCGCCTGCCCCAGCCGCAGCCGCGTCCTGGCCGCCAAGGCCATCGTCTTCTTCCTGCTGACGCTCGTCGTCACGTCGGTCACCGCCGCCCTGGTCGCCGTCATGCAGACCGCGATGGTGGACGGTGGCACCGCGACCGGGGAGGAGTGGCTCCGCGCGACGGTCGGCGCGGGCCTGTTCACCGCGGTCCTCGGGCTGCTGGCGCTCGCCCTGGGGGCGCTCGTCCGGCACTCCGCCGGGGCGATCACCATCATGATCGGTGTGATGCTGCTGCCACTGGTGGCCGCGATGTTCATGGCCTCGCTGCCGGAGGTGCGCGAGTTCCTGTTCCAGTACTCGATCCCGAGCCTGCTCATCGCCTTCTACAGCGACACGGGTCTCATCGACGGCGGCCCGCACGGCTGGACGCCGCTGTGGATCCTGAGCGCCGTGACCGCCGTGGCGCTGGCCGGGGCCTTCCTCGCCACGGAGAAGCGCGACGTCTGACGGGGCCGCCCGTCAGTGACGGGGCGCGTTGCGGGACCGCTGCACCCGGGTGGTGCGGCGGTCCTTCGCGCTCCAGCACGCCTTGTGCCAGTGCCGCCGGTCGTCCACGCCGCCGTACTCGGGCCAGGCCACCACGTGCGGGAGGCTCGCCGGGATCTCCTGGTCGCAGCCCGGGCAGCGGTAGCGCTTGCCCGCGGCGCTCGCGCCCGCGACGTGCCGGACCGACCAGTCCTCGTCCTGCCACGACTCGGTGCGCTGGAAACCCCCGTACCGGTCGCCCGAACCGCCGCTGGTCTCGTTCGGCTTCTCGCCGCCACGGGGGCGGTTACGGCGCGGGGACACGGAACACCTCGCTGGGGCAGACACGGACTGGTGCCGTCCAGCCTAAGGGCCGCGACTGTGGGTACTCGCCCGGTCCGGTTCGAGTTACCGGAAAATCGCAACAACTTGCCGCCGGGCCGTTGCCTTTGGCACCTGCCAGACGTTGTTGCCAGTGAGGGGAGCCGCGTCGGCCGGTCAAGGAGGCATAAGGCGATGCGTGTGGGAACTTTTGTACTGGCGGCCCAGTTTCCCGGCCAGGGCCACGGGGAGGCGTTGCACCGCGCGGTGCGGTCGGCGGAGGTCGCCGAGGAGGCGGGACTGGACTCGGTATGGCTGGCCGAGCACCACTTCGTACCGTACGGCGTCTGTCCCTCCGCCGTGACGCTCGCCGCGCTGCTGCTCGGCCGCACACGGCGCATCCGGGTGGGGACGGCCGTCAGCGTGCTGCCGACGACCCATCCGGTCGCGCTCGCGGAGCAGACGGCGCTGCTGCACCTCACCTCCGGCGGGCGGTTCACGCTGGGCGTGGGGCGGGGCGGGCCGTGGGTCGACCTGGAGGTGTTCGGCTCCGGCCTCGCGGCGTACGAGTCGGGCTTCCCGGAGGCGCTGGATCTGCTGCTGCGCTGGCTGCGGGAGCCGCGGGTCTCGTCGGAGGGGCCGCGCCACCGGTTCCGCGAGGTCGCCGTCGTCCCGCGGCCGCAGGAGCTCATCGACGGGGACCCGGTGCCGGAGACGATCGTCGCCTGCACCTCACCGCGGAGCGTGCGGCTCGCCGCCGGGCGGTGCCTGCCGATGCTGCTCGGGATGCACTGCGACGACGAGGAGAAGGCGGACGTGGTCGCGCTGTGGCGGCGGGAGGCGCTGGCCGCCGGGCACAGCCCCGACGCGGTGGCGCGGGCGGCCGCCGGGCATGTGTCGGCGGGCGTCGCGCAGATCGCGGACCGCACGGCGGACGCGGTGGAGACGCTGGTCAAGGCGATGCCCGGGTGGCTCAAGCAGGGGCTGGACGCCCATGTGACCGTCGACGGCCGGCGCCGGACCATGCGCGACCCCGTGGCGTACACCGAACTGCTGTGCCGGCTGCATCCGGTGGGCTCCCCGAGGGTGGCCGCGGACCGGCTGGCGGCGACCTCGGAGCGTACGGGCATCACGCGCTTCGCCCTGCTCGTGGAGGGCTCCGGCGATGTCGCCGCCACGGAGGAGAACGTCCGGCGACTGGGCGCGGAGGTCGTGCCCCGGCTCGGCTGAGGACTCCATGCCGCCGCCCCCGCACCAGTCGCACCTCCCGCGATGCGGAGCGGCAGCACTGGGGCGTGTCTTTCGGATCGTCTGGGGGCTGATCCAAAAGACACGCTCGGGCGTCAGCAGTCGCGCAGGGTCGGCGACTGGTTCAGCAGTTGGGCTCGTACGGAGGTGAAGCGGGCGAGCCGCTCGTCGACCGAGGAGTCCAGCGGGAACACCGCGACGCGGTGGCAGTTCTGGAATGCCAGACGCACACCGAAGTGCCGCTGGAGCGCACCCCGGATCGCGTCACTCGCCAGCGCGCGCAGAAGCTGTCCGCGCGCCTGCTCGTCCGGCGGCGGCGTCTGGTTGTCGGCGAACGCACCGCCGTCCACCTTCAGCTGGGCCACCAGTGAGCTGATCATCTCCCACGCGTAGGGCAGGGAGGTCCGGACGCAGTCGACGAAGTCGGCTTCGTCGACCTCGCCTCGCTCGGCCTGTTCCAACAGCGCCGGTGAGACGTCGAGCGACATGGGTTCTCCTCTCGCGACCCCGGTCACCGGGGTCTTACGGGCAGGGAAGGAGGACGCCCCCCGCACGCAACGCAGCGTGCACGAGCGACAACCTCCCGCTTCCACGGTAAGCGCGCTGTCCGGACCGCACCAGGAGATTGGGTGGACAACCGGCCACGGGTGAACGGGAGTTTAGGACCGAATCGCGCGGAAGAGCGTGTGTCTTGTAGCGTTGCCGACCATGCGTCTCGTCATCGCCCGCTGCTCCGTGGACTACGCGGGCCGGCTCACCGCCCACCTGCCCTCCGCACCCCGTCTGATCCTGGTCAAGGCCGACGGCAGCGTGTCCATCCACGCCGACGACCGGGCGTACAAACCGCTCAATTGGATGTCGCCGCCGTGCACCCTCAAGGAGGGCGATGACCGTGTGTGGACGGTCGTGAACAAAGCGGGCGAGAAACTGATCATCACGATGGAGGAAATCCTCCATGACTCGTCGCACGAGCTCGGGGTGGATCCCGGCCTCATCAAGGACGGCGTGGAAGCGCACCTCCAGGAGCTGCTCGCCGACCGGATCGAGACACTGGGCGACGGGTACACGCTGATCCGCCGCGAGTACCCGACCGCCATCGGGCCGGTCGACATCCTGTGCCGCGACGCCGACGGCACGACCGTGGCCGTGGAGATCAAGCGGCGCGGCGAGATCGACGGCGTGGAGCAGCTCACCCGCTATCTGGAGCTGCTGAACCGCGACCCGCACCTCGCGCCGGTGAAGGGCGTCTTCGCCGCCCAGGAGATCAAGCCCCAGGCGCGGGTGCTGGCGACGGACCGCGGCATCGGCTGCGTGGTGCTGGACTACGACGCGCTGCGTGGCATCGAGGACGACAAGCTGCGGCTGTTCTGAGCCGTCCCCCGGTCCGGGTCCTCACTTCCCCGGACCGTCGTACGCTGCCCCGCCGTCGTACCTTCTCGGCCGTCGTACGCCCTCGCGGGTACGGCCACGGCCCCGGGACGTCACCGTCCCGGGGCCGTGTCATGTCTCAGGCCGACGTACCGCTCGGCGAGGGGCCGCCGCTCGTGGCGGGCGCGCTCTGGGTGGCGCCGCCGGCGCCGCCGGTGGTCTCCGTGCCGCCGCCGCTGGTGCCGCCGCCGGCCCCGCCGGTGGTGTCCGTCCCTCCGGTGTCGGTGCCGCCCGTGGTGTCCGTCCCTCCGGTGTCGGTGCCGCCCGTGGTGTCCGTGCCACCGGTGGTGTCGGTGCCGCCGGTGGTGTCCGTACCGCCGGTGGTGTCGGTGCCGCCCGTCGTCGGGGAGGAACTGCCGCCGGTCGTGGGCGAGCCGCTGCCGCCCGTGGTGGGCGAGGACGTGCCGCCGGTCGTCGGGGAGCCGGTGCCGCCCGTGGTCGGGGAGCTGCTGCCACCGGTGGTGGTGGAGCTGCCGCCCGTCGTCGGGGAGGGGCTGCCGCCCGTGGTCGTCCCGCTCGTGGCGGACGGGTCGCCCGACGGGGTCGGGGTGCCGCTCTCGCCGGGGCCCGAGGTTCCGGGCGCGCCGGAGGTGCCGGAGCCCGAGCCGTACCCTCCGGTGCCGTCGCCGGTGCCGTCGCCGGGGTCGCGGGTGGAGCCCTGGTCCGGCTCGTCCGCGTCGGGGCCGCCGCTGCCGCCGTCCCCGTCGGCCGGCCGGTCGGAGGTGACGCGGCCCGGCCCGCCCTTGCCGTCCTCGGCGCCGCCGGAGGTCGCGCCCAGGGTCACCACGGTGCCGAGCACGGCCGCGAGGACCGCGCCCGCCCCGGCCGCGACCAGGTTGCGCCGGGCGCCCTTCAGGATGGTGCGCCGCGCGGTCCCCCCGGCCGCCCGGGCCGGCGGGTCCTGGCGGCCGGCGGCCGCCCCGGTCCCACCGCCGCCGGGCCCGGACACCGCGTCCGCACCCGGCCCCGCGGCCGGACCCGCCGGACCCGCCTGCCCCGCGGCGACCGGACCGCTCGTGCCCACCGGCCCGCCGGCGCCCGCCGCGGCGCCCGCGCCCACCGCACCGCCGAGGGCCGCGGGTACGCCCCCGGACGGGGACGCCGACTCGTCGGACCGCGCCGCGGGCACCTCCTCGCCCGCCGCCGTCCGGCCACCCGGCAGCGCCCCGCGCTCCCGGTCCGCGACGAGGGCCAGGGCCCGCCGGCCGGCCACCGTGCCGCGCTTGTCGGCGAGGGCGCCGCGCATGGCGATGGACGCCTCCAGCTCGGCGCGCGCCCGGTCCAGGTTCCCGGCGCACAGCGCGAGGACGCCCAACTCGTGGTGGAAGTAGGCCTCCTCGGCCACCTCCCCGGCGTGCCGGGCGGCCTCCGCTCCGGTGCGCAGCGCCCGTTCCCAGGCGCCCCAGTGCAGTCCGGCCGCGAAGGCGGGTGCCGCGCTGCGGGCCAGGACGACCGCGGAGGCGGCGTAGCCGTCCTCGTCCTCCTCCTCGGCGGAGGGTTCGGGGGCGGAGGACGCCGGGGAGCCGGAGCCGCCGAAGACCCCGGGGACGTCCGGTCCGGCGGCCGCGGTGGCGGGCCCGCCCGCGTCCGCGGCGGCCTGGACCGTGGCCGTCAGCGCGGCCAGTACGGCGTCCGCCTCGGCGACCGCCCGCTCGGGGCTGACCGACGGGTGGCCGACCCACCAGGCGTAGTGCTGGGCGGCGGTGTGGGCCCGGTCGGCGGCGCCCTCGTCGTACCCCTTGGCGACGAGCTGCGCCATCACCCCGGCGGCGAGCCGGTAGCGGGTGCCGACCGGGCTGAGCAGTCCGCAGCGCAGCAGCTCGCCGATGGCGGCGTCCGCGTGCGTGTCGTTGACCAGCGCCGGCAGGTGCGCCTGGTGCGGGACCTCGCCGCCGAGCGCGACCGCGAAGCGCAGGGTCTCGCGGGCCGGCTCGGAGAGCCGGGAGGCGAGCAGCGGGGCGGGGGCGGCGGCGTCGCCGAGCGGCGGCAGAGGCGCCTCGCGGTGGTCGGCGAAGACATCGTCCTCGTCCTCGTCGCCCGAGGGCGCGGTGCGCAGGTCGTCGCGCTGCTTGAGCAGGGCGCCGGCCTGGACGAAGCGCAGCGGGAGGCCTTCGGACTCGAACCAGAGGTCACCGGCCCAGTTGGCCTCGTCGTCGGTGAGCGGCCGGTCGACGCAGCGCTCCAGCAGCTCCAGCGCGGAGCCGCGGTCCAGCCCGGAGAGGAACACCTCTTCGAGGTGGGAGTCGGGCGAGGGCGCGGCGACGTCGGGCGTGGCGGCGAGCAGGAAGGCGCACTCGGGGGTGGCCTCGAGGAGTTCGTCCAGCGCGGCGCCGCCGAACTCGAGGTCGTCCAGGACGACGACCGCGCCGATGTCGTGGACCGCCGCGCGCAGGCCGGCGCGGTCGGGGCGGGTGGCGGGTGCGCGGTGGACGGTGGCGTACAGCTCGTGCAGCAGCTCGGTGGGCGTGCGGTGGTGGCCGGAGAGCCGGACCACGCCGTCGGGCGCGAGCTCCGCGCAGTCGGCGGCGACGGCGTCGAGCAGCGCGGTGCGCCCGGAGCCGGACGGGCCGGTGAGCCGCACGGAGCGGCCGCGGGAGAGCAGCCGGACCAGCCGCTCACGCTGCTCCTGGCGTTCCAGGAGGGGCAGGGGCGGGGCGGCGGGACCGGGGGGCACGGGCGGGCCGGACGCGCGGGCCAGGTCGGCGCGCTCCTCGGGGGTGTGGCGGCCGGGGGCCTCGGGCCGGCGCCCGGGCGGGCAGGGCTCGATCTCGCTGCCGTCTATGGGGTTGACGGTGAGCAGGAGGTCGCCCGAGACGAGCTGGGCGGTGCGGGCGGGACCCGGCGGGGTGCCGCCCTGCCCGTACGCGGGTGTGGGGCCGCCGTCGCGTGTGGTGCGAGGGCGGCCGTCGCGGTCGTCGTGGCCGACGTCTTTTGGTCCCCGGTGGATCGGGTCCATGGTGTAAGCCCCCAAAAGCATGGTGCGCGGAAAAGCCCCTCCCGGCCTTTCTGCACGCCCGCTGTCGCTTCTGGTCCGGTGCCCGCCGGGTGGGTCCGTCAAGGGCGGGCGACCGAACCCTAGACGTTCGCTCAGTATGGATGAAGAGCCGGGGTGGCACGGCGCCCGGGACGTCACGGTCTTGTGAGGATTGGGCGCCTGGTGCGGGTTCGGCGGGCCCCGTGCCGTCGGGGAGTGTCCGGCGGGGCCGGCGGCGGCCGGGCGTCGCGGCCCGGGCGCGGCCCGCCGGACGGGGACTACACGCGGGGCAACGTTTCGGCGGCGATGCCGCCCTCGATGGCGAGGATGCGGTGCAGCCGGGTGGCCACCAGCAGGCGCTGCATCTGGGGCGGTACGCCCCGCAGCACCAGCCGGCGGCCGCAACGGCCCGCTCGCCGGTGGGCGCCCATGATGACCCCGAGACCCGTGGCGTCCCAGGAGTCGAGGCCGGTCAGGTCGAGCACCAGGTCGCCGGCTCCGTCGTCGACGGCCGAGTGCAGGACCGTACGGGCGTCCGCCGCGCTGCGGACGTCGAGGCGGCCCCCGACGACCAGCTCGGCGTGGTCGCCCCTGATGTGCATATGCGCTCCCCGAGAGTGCGTTGCCGTCGCGTTGTCGTCGCGTCTTTCGTCGTCACGTACTTCGTCGTCACGTACTTCTATGCATCAACTGACTGCCTGACCGGCGGACCAGTTGCGCCTTGTAAGCGAACCGATACCGAATTCACCCCGAGGGGTGATGGTGGAACGGTCGAAACGGCTCAGTGCTTGTAGAAGCCCTGCCCGCTCTTGCGGCCGATGTCACCCGCGTCCACCATCCGGCGCATCAGCTCCGGCGGCGCGAACTTCTCGTCCTGGGACTCGGTGTAGATGTTGCTGGTGGCGTGGAGCAGGATGTCCACGCCGGTGAGGTCGGCGGTCGCGAGCGGGCCCATGGCGTGGCCGAAGCCCAGCTTGCAGGCGACGTCGATGTCCTCGGCGGAGGCGACGCCCGATTCGTACAGCTTCGCCGCTTCGACGACCAGGGCGGAGATGAGACGGGTCGTCACGAATCCGGCGACGTCGCGGTTGACGACGATGCAGGTCTTGCCGACCGACTCGGCGAACTCCCGCGCGGTGGCGAGGGTTTCGTCGCTCGTCTTGTAGCCGCGCACCAGTTCGCAGAGCTGCATCATCGGGACCGGCGAGAAGAAGTGGGCGCCGACGACGCGCTCCGGGCGCTCCGTCACGGCCGCGATCTTGGTGATCGGGATGGCGGAGGTGTTGGAGGCGAGGACGGTGTCGTCGCGTACGAGCTTGTCGAGCGTACGGAAGATCTCGTGCTTGACCTCGAGCTTCTCGAAGACGGCCTCGACGACGACATCGGCGTCGGCGGCCGCGTCCAGGTCGGTCGTCGTGGTGATGCGGGCCAAGGCGGCCTCGGCGTCGGCGGCTTCGAGCTTGCCCTTGGCGACGAACTTGTCGTACGAGGCCTTGATGCCGTCGGTGCCGCGGGTCAGGGCCGCGTCGGTGACGTCACGCAGCACGACCTCCCAGCCCGCCTGGGCCGAGACCTGCGCGATTCCGGACCCCATGAGTCCGGCCCCGATGACGGCGAGCTTCCTGGCCACGATCTTCCCCTTAACACCCGTTTACGTATCGGTTCTTCGCGGAGGTTAGCGGGCGCGCGCGGCCGTGTGGCGCCGAAGAGATGCGCGTCACGTCTCAGATGACGGACATCACACCGGTACGGGCGGTGGGGTGAGCCCGGCGGGGCGGCGGGGCCGTGAGCGGGGTCACTCGGACGTGGGGCGCGCCGCATACTCCAGCACCTTGCGCCCCATCAGCTCCTCCATCTCGTCGAGGAGACCGAGGGCCGCGCGGGAGACCTCGCCGATGTCGCGCCGCTGGACCATCTCCTGGCCGATCCACGCCATGAGGGACTCGTGGACCCAGGAGAGCTGCCCGGCGACGAGCGCCGGGATCGGGTCGCCGTCGGCGGCCCCGGTCTCCCGGGCGAGGGTGGCGGTGAGGTCGGCGAGCGCCTCCTGCTGGATGGCCCACAGCCGGGACCGCAGGGCGTGGGCGTCGCTGATCACCCGCATGAAGTCGGCCCAGCCGGCGAAGAGGCCCACGGTCGGGGACTGGCTCACCACGGCGGCACGCAGTTCACGCAGGACGGCGGCGGCGGCGCTCTCGCCGGGGCGGCGGCCCCGGACGTAGCGGGAGAGCCGGTCGATGACGTCCTCGCCGCGGTCGAGGAACAGGTCCTCCTTGGCGGGGAAGTAGTTGTAGACGGTGTTGACGGAGACATCGGCGGCGGCGGCGATCTCGGCGATCGTCACCGCGTCGAAGCCCCGTTCCAGGAACAGCCCGGTGGCCACGTCGGAGATGTGCTGCCTGGTCTGCCGCTTCTTGCGCTCTCTCAGTCCCTCGGTCGTCGCCATGCCCGCATCCTAGCTTTCTGGGCCCTCTGAAAACTTGGAGTCATTGCAAACTTTGGGAGACTCTGTTTTTCTTGGGGCATGCCCATCATCAGTACGGCCGGACTGGCCCACACCTTCCGCACCCGCGGCGGCCCCGTCGAAGCCGTCCGCGGGATCGACCTCACCGTGCAGCCCGGCGAGATCCTCGGGTTCCTCGGCCCCAACGGCGCGGGCAAGACCACCACGCTGCGGATGCTCACCACCCTTCTGCCGCCCACCGGCGGCGCGGCCACGGTCGCGGGCCGCGACCTGGTCGGCGACCCCGCCGGCGTACGGCGGAGGATCGGGTACGTCGCCCAGTCCGGCGGCGTCGACCTCTCCGTCTCCGTACGCGAGGAACTGGTCACCCAGGGCCGGCTCTACCGCCTCACGAAGTCCGAGGCGGCCGGCCGCGCCGCGGAGCTGGCGCGTGAACTGGACCTCACCGACCTGCTGGACCGCCCGTGCGCGGCCCTCTCCGGCGGACAGCGCCGGCGACTGGACATCGCCCTGGGGCTCACCCACCGCCCCGAGGTCCTCTTCCTCGACGAGCCGACCACCGGCCTCGACCCCGGCAGCCGCGCCGACCTGTGGCGGCTGGTCCGGCGGCTGCGCGACACCCACGGCACCACCGTCTTCCTCACCACCCACTACCTCGACGAGGCCGACGAGCTGTCCGACCGGCTCGTCGTCGTCGACCGGGGCACGGTCGTGGCGGAGGGCGCTCCGGCGGACCTCAAGGAGCGGTACGCCGGATCGGCCGGGGCGTCGCTCCAGGACACCTTCCTCGCCATCACCGGGCGCGGCCCGGCCCCCACCGACCAGGCCCCCGTGGCCGTCTAGGAGATCCCGTGCTGTTCCACGACACCGCCCTGGTCTTCGGGCGGTACGCCCGCCAGACGCTGCGCTCCCGGTTCCAGCTACTGTTCGGCGCCCTGATGCCGCTGCTGTACCTGCTCTTCTTCGGCCCGCTCCTCACCGGTCTGCCGCTCGGCGCGGACGGCGACTCCTGGCAGGTCCTGGTGCCGGGCCTGCTGCTCCAGCTCGGCCTGTTCGGCGCCTCGTTCGCCGGGTTCGCGCTCATCATCGAGCAGCGGATGGGGGTCCTCGAACGGCTGCGGGTGACCCCCGTCAGCCGCCTCGCGCTGCTGCTGGGACGGGTCCTGCGGGACGCCGCGGTCTTCGTGTTCCAGGCGGTGCTGCTGGTGCTGGCCGCCGTGGCGATGGGGCTGCGCGCGCCGCTGGGCGGGATTCTGATCGGCTTCGCGTTCGTCGCCGTGCTGACGGTCGCGCTGGCGTCCCTGTCCTACGCGCTGGCGCTGAAGCTGCCCGAGCCACAGGGGTTCGGGCCGGCCGTCAACGCGGTGGCCATGCCGTCGATGCTGCTGTCCGGCCTGATGCTGCCGATGGCCCTGGCGCCGGCCTGGCTGGACGCGCTGTCGCACCTGATGCCGTTCCGCTACCTGGTGGACGCGGTGCGCGCCGGGTACGTGGGCGACTACACGGGCACGGCGATGCTGTACGGCGTGCTGGTGGCCGCCGGGTTCGCGGCGGTGGCCGTGACGGTGGGCACACGCGTCTTCCGCCGGGCGGGCGCGTAACTAAGGTGGCCGTATGGTCAATCTGACGCGCATCTACACCCGCACCGGCGACAAGGGCACGACGGCACTCGGCGACATGAGCCGCACGGCCAAGACGGACCTGCGGATCGCGGCGTACGCCGACGCCAACGAGGCCAACGCGGTGATCGGCACCGCGATCGCGCTGGGCGGCCTGGACCAGGAGGTCGTCAAGGTCCTCGTCCGGGTCCAGAACGACCTGTTCGACGTGGGCGCCGACCTGTCGACGCCGGTGGTCCCGGACCCGCAGTACCCGCCGCTGCGGGTGGAGCAGAGTTACGTCGACAAGCTGGAGGCCGACTGCGACCGGTTCCTGGAGGACCTGGAGAAGCTCCGCTCCTTCATCCTCCCGGGCGGAACCCCGGGCGCGGCCCTGCTGCACCAGGCCTGCACGGTGGTGCGGCGGGCCGAGCGCTCGACGTGGGCGGCGCTGGAGGTGCACGGCGACACGATGAACGCCCTGACGGCGACGTACCTCAACCGGCTCTCGGACCTGCTGTTCATCCTGGCCAGGACGGCCAACAAGGAGATCGGCGACGTCCTGTGGGTCCCGGGCGGCGAGCGCTGACCCGGGCCGGCGCCCGGCGGCCGGCGGCGGCCGCGGCCTAGCGGCGGCCGGCGGCGGCCTAGCGGCGGTCCACGCGGGCCGGTCCGCCGCGGCCTGGCTCCGGCTCGGGCGCCGGCGCCTTCCGGGGCCAGACCGCGTACGAGAGGGCGATCAGCCCGTGGATCCCGGCCGCCCGCCACGCCACGCCCGTCCAGTTCTCCAGCGGACCGGTGCGGCCCGGGTCGTCCACGTACAGCACCGCCAGCCAAAGCAGCCCCGTGGCGACCACCGCCCCGATGAGCGTGCCCAGCCAGAGGCGGCCCTCGTGACGGGCGCGGGCCATGCCGTAACGGGGCGGGCCCACCGGGCGGGGGCCGCCCGCCAGGCGGTGGGCGGCATGGCCGTCGAGCCACTTCACCGTGCGGTGACCGTGGCCGACGGTGTACCCGATGTACAGCGCGGCCAGCCCGTGCTCGGCGCTCGGGTCGGCGCCGTTCTTCAGGTCCATCGCGGTGACGACCAGCAGGACGACCTCCAGCAGCGGTTCGCCCAGCAGCAGCGCCGCGCCCGTGCGGGGCATCCGCAGCAGGTAGCGGACGGCCAGTCCGGCGGCCAGCAACACCCAGAAGCCGACCTCGCAGATGACGATGAGCGCGACGACCACGGCACTCTCCCTTCGGTACCCCTCCAGCCTTCCGGCGGCGGGCGGCCGTTTCGTCGTCGCCGGTGACGAACCGGGACTGCATCCTTCGATGTAGCGGCGCTCCGACCGCGCGGTGACGTCACCGGCGGGGGCGGCATGTTGGATGGGCGTGTGACGTTTCCCCGTACGCATCGCGACGACGTGCTGATCGCCGCCGCCGGGCTGGCCTGCGGTGTGCTGCTGTGGTGGTTCGGGCTCTACACGCGCGGGACGCGGGACACCGGGCTGCCGGGCGACCCGGTGGTCCTGGTCCCCCTCCTGGTGATGACCGCGCTGGCGCTGGTGCGCCGCACCATGCCGCGCACCGCCCTGCTCGCCGGGACGGTGGCCGTCGTCGCGGACCAGTTCACCCGGGGCGACCTGATGACGGTCGTGATGTTCGCCGACATCGTGTACGCGGCCGTGGTGTACGGGCCCCCCGCCTCCGTCCGGTGGATCCCGGTCACCAGCGGGCTGATCACCATCGCGGTGACGCTCGGCTTCCTGGCCTGGTACCGCACTCCGGAGGCGCTGCTGATCGGGGTGGTCACGGCACTGATCACGTTCTTCCCGGCCATCACCGGCGCCGTCGTCCGCAATCACCGCCTCGCCGCCGACACGGCCCGGCTGCGGGCGGAGCAGACCGCGCTGCTGGCGGAGATGGACCGCCGGCAGGCGGTGATCGCCGAGCGGTCCCGGATGGCCCGCGAGCTGCACGACATGGTGGCCAACCACCTGTCCGCGATCGCCATCCACTCCACCGCCGCGCTCTCCATCGACGACCCCGGGACGTCCCGGGAGGCGCTGGGCGTCATCCGGGAGAACAGCGTCGACGGCCTGGCCGAAATGCGCCGCCTGATCGGCCTGCTGCGGGACACCAGCGGCCATGACGAGCCGGCCGCCGCACCGACCCTGGACGGCCTCGACGCCCTGGTGCGGCAGGCCCGGGTGAACGGTGCGGCGAGCGGTCTGACCTTCCGGCTCACCGACGACCGGGCCCCGGACGGCCGGCTCCCCGCGCCCGTCGAGCTGGCCGCGTACCGGATCGTCCAGGAGTCGCTGACGAACACGCTCAAGCACGCGGACGGGGGCGAGGTGACCGTCACGCTGACCTCCGCCGCCCCGGGGCTGACCGTCGAGGTGACCAGCCCCTTCGGCGCCCGGCCCGGCCCCCGCGCGCCCGGGTCGGGGGCCGGTCTGGTGGGGATGCGGGAGCGGATCGCGCTGCTGGGCGGGGTGTTCGCGGCGGGCCCGGCGCCGGCGCCGGGGGACGGGACGGGGAAGATCTGGCGGGTACGGGCGGAGCTGCCCGTGGCGGAGGACGACAGGGAGCCGTCGGCATGACCGGACGCATGACGGAACGCGGTACGGGAAGCACGGCCGGAGCCGCCCGGGTGCGGGTGCTCGTGGCCGAGGACCAGCGCGCGGTGCGCGCCGGACTGGTGCTGATCCTGGGCAGTGCGCCCGACATCGAGGTGGTCGGGGAGGCGGGGGACGGCGAGGAGGCGGTGCGGCTGGCGCGGGAGCTGCGCCCGGACCTGGTGCTGATGGACATTCAGATGCCCCGGCTGGACGGGGTCTCGGCGACGCGCCGGGTGGTGGGCGAGCGCCTCGCCGACGTCCTGGTCCTGACCACGTTCGACCTGGACGAGTACGTCTTCGGGGCGCTGCGCGCGGGGGCGGCCGGGTTCCTGCTGAAGAACACGGAGGCCGGGGACCTGATCGGGGCGGTACGGACGGTGGCCCGTGGCGAGGGCCTGATCGCCCCGGCGGTGACCCGCCGGCTGATCGCGGAGTTCGCGGCCCCGGCCGGCCGGGTGCGCGCGCCGGACGCGCCCGATCCGGCCGTACTGGATGTGCTGACCCGGCGGGAGCGGGAGGTCCTCTCGTGCCTGGGCGAGGGGCTGTCGAACGCGCAGATCGCGGTGCGGCTGGAGATGGCGGAGGCGACGGTGAAGACCCATGTCAGCCGCCTGCTGGGCAAGTTGGGGCTGCGCAGCCGGGTGCAGGCCGCGGTGCTCGCCCAGGAGCTGGGGGTCTGACCGGGGCGAGGCTCGGCCCGGTACACCTATGGTCTGGACCTATTGACGATTGGTCCAGACCTTCCTACGCTCACGGCGCGCACCTTTCACGGACCCCCACCGTTGTCCGTCCCGCAACTTGAGGAGCACCGTTGAGCACTCAAGCACTTCCGCGCAGAACGAGGTTCCGTGCCAGAGCCACGGCCGGACTCACCGCCCTGCTGCTCCCGCTGGCCGCCATGGTCGGCCTCGCCTCCCCCGCCCAGGCCGCCACTTCGGCGACCGCCTCGTACACCAAGGCCTCCGACTGGGGGTCGGGCTTCGAGGGCCGGTGGACGGTGAAGAACACCGGCACCACCACGCTCTCGTCCTGGACCGTCGAGTGGGACTTCCCCTCCGGCACGTCCGTCACCTCCGCCTGGGACGCCACCGTCACCGGCAGCGGCACCCACTGGACCGCCAAGAACGTCGGCTGGAACGGCACCCTCGCCCCCGGCGCCTCCGTCTCCTTCGGGTTCAACGGGACCGGCACCGGATCCCCCACCGGCTGCAAGCTCAACGGCGGCTCCTGCGACGGTGGCCCCACCGTGCCCGGGGACAACCCGCCCTCCGCGCCCGGCACCCCGTCCGCGTCCGACATCACCAACACCTCGGTCAAGCTCTCGTGGGCCGCCGCCACCGACGACAAGGGCGTCAAGAACTACGACGTCCTCCGCGACGGCGCCAAGGTCGCCACGGTCACCGGCACGACGTACGCCGACACCGCCCTGACGGCCGGCACCGACTACTCGTACACCGTCCAGGCGCGTGACACCGCCGACCAGACCGGACCGGTCAGCGGCGCCCGCGCCGTGCGCACCACCGGCGGCGGCACGGACCCGGGCCCCGGCCCCGGCTCGGCCGTCAAGCTCGGCTACTTCACCAACTGGGGCGTCTACGGCCGCAACTACCACGTCAAGAACCTGGTGACCTCCGGCTCGGCGCAGAAGATCACGCACATTAACTACGCCTTCGGCAACGTCCAGAACGGCAAGTGCACCATCGGCGACTCCTACGCCGACTACGACAAGGCCTACACCGCCGACCAGTCCGTCGACGGCAAGGCCGACACCTGGGACCAGCCGCTGCGCGGCAACTTCAACCAGTTGCGCAAGCTCAAGGCCCAGTACCCGCACATCAAGGTGCTGTGGTCCTTCGGCGGCTGGACCTGGTCCGGTGGCTTCGGCCAGGCCGTGCAGAACCCGGCCGCCTTCGCCCAGTCGTGCTACGACCTGGTCGAGGACCCGCGCTGGGCCGATGTCTTCGACGGCATCGACCTGGACTGGGAGTACCCCAACGCCTGCGGCCTGTCCTGTGACACCAGCGGCCCGGCGGCCTTCAAGAACATGATGCAGGCCATGCGCGCCAAGTTCGGCACCGGCAACCTGGTCACCGCGGCCGTCACCGCCGACGCCTCCTCCGGCGGCAAGATCGACGCCGCGGACTACGGCGGCGCCGCGCAGTACCTCGACTGGTACAACGTGATGACGTACGACTTCTTCGGCGCCTGGGCGGCGAAGGGCCCGACGGCCCCGCACTCCCCGCTCACCTCGTACCCGGGCATCCCCCAGGCGGGCTTCAACTCCGCCGAGGCGATCGCCAAGTTCAAGGCCAAGGGCGTGCCGTCCGCCAAGCTGCTCCTCGGCATCGGCTTCTACGGCCGCGGCTGGACCGGCGTGACGCAGAAGGAGCCGGGCGGCACCGCCACGGGCCCGGCGCAGGGCACGTACGAGCAGGGCATCGAGGACTACAAGGTCCTGAAGAACAGCTGCCCCGCCAACGGGACGGTCGCCGGCACGGCGTACGCCCACTGCGGCACCAACTGGTGGAGCTACGACACCCCGGCCACCGTCACGTCCAAGATGGGCTGGGCGAAGAACCAGGGCCTGGGCGGAGCCTTCTTCTGGGAGTTCAGCGGCGACACCGCGGGCGGCGAGCTCGTGAGCGCCATCGACAGCGGACTGAAGTAGTCACCCGCGGCGGGGACGGCGCAGGACGCCGTCCCCGCCGTACCCCGTCTCGTGCCGCACCACACGGCATTCCTCCCCCAGGACGGCGACCGCTGCCCGGTAGCCGTCACCCGCGTCGACGTCATGGAGCCGCACCGGCGGGTGCGGCTCTTCGCGTTCCCGCCACTCCAGCAGCGCGGCCGGCGCGTCCGGCGCGCTCACCGTCAGCAGCGCGGGGGGCACCGTCAGCCCGTCGCCGGTCGCCTTGAGCACCGCTTCCTTCCGCGCCCAGTAGCGGACGAAACCCGGTGTCCGCTCCGCGGCCGGCAGCCGCTCCAGCCAGGCCCGCTCGGCCGGCGCCAGGACCACCGGCGCGAGCTCCGCCGCCCGGCCGTCCTCCGCGACCTCCTCCAGATCGACACCGACCGGCCCGGCCAGCGACAGCGCGACCGCGACCCGCTCCCCCGAGTGCGACAGCGACGGCTCCAGCGAGGAACCGGCCACCCGGGGCTTGCCGTGCGGCTCCGGCCGGTCGCAGTGCCGGCACTCGTGGACGAACCGCACCTCGCCCGGCGCGGTCCCGAGCTGCGCCGCCACCAGCTCCCGCAGCAGCGCGTGCGCGGTCAGGTACAGCGCGCGGTCCGCCGCGCGCACGAAGGCCCCGTACCGCGACCGCTCCCGGTCGTCGAGGAGCTCCAGCAGGGACGGCGACGGTTCGCGCACGGCGTCGGCGATCCACACATGGCACTCGCCCGCCCCCACCCGGGGGACGTCCACACCCGCACCGGACCGGACCGTCCGCGGGGCCTCGCCCGAGGCCCCGCGTCGCGAAGCCTCCCGCGGATGCCCGTCAGGCGACATTGACCCGCTGGCCGGGAGGCGCGGCCTCCAGCCAGGCGAGGAAGCCGGTGAGCGCGTCCTCGCTCATCGCCAGTTCCAGCCGGTGCCCGTGGTGCAGACAGCCCAGCACCACCGAGTCCGACAGCAGCGCCAGCTCCTCCTCGCCCTCGGGCATCCGGCGCGCCAGCACCTCGATGCCGGACCGCTCCAGGACGCGGCGGGGGCGGGGGGCGTAGGAGAAGACCCGGAACCAGGCGACCCGGTCGCCGCTGTAGCGGGCGACGCCGTACACCCAGCCCTTGCCGGTGGGGGTCCCCCCGGCGGAGCGAGGGGGAAGGTCACCGTCGTCCGGCACGTGCCAGCGCAGGCTGCAGTCGAAGGTGCCGCCGGACCGCTGGATCAGCCGGCGGCGCAGTCCGAAAACGAAGAGCCCGATCACCACCAGCGCGACGACCAGGGCGCTCACCAGCAGAGCGAGGAACATCTCCACCGACCTCCTCGCATCGTTCGTTCAACGAAGTACAACCTGCACCTGCATCGACCTCAGCCGCGGCACGTTCTGGATGATTCCAGACCGGACCGCGGCTGAGGGCACAACTGTCGGCGCGCTGCGCTAGCGCACCGCTACCGCGCGCAGCCGGACGCCGGCGCGCCGCTCGGCGGCGGCGTCCGACTCGGCCTTCGCGCGCTCCAGCGCACGCTCGGCGCGCTGGGGGTCGATCTCGTCCGCCAGCTCGGCGATCTCGGCGAGCAGCGACAGCTTGTTGTCCGCGAAGGTGATGAAACCGCCGTGCACGGCGGCGACGACAGTCCCGCCCTCACTCGTACGGATGGTCACCGGGCCCGACTCCAGCACACCGAGCAGCGGCTGGTGGCCGGGCATGACGCCGATGTCGCCGGACGTGGTGCGCGCGATGACCAGGGTGGCCTCGCCGGACCAGACACTCCGGTCCGCGGCGACCAGCTCGACGTGCAGCTCAGCAGCCAAGGGTGGCTCCTCGGGTCACCACCCGGCGTGTGCCGGGTGTTGGGTCATAAGTCTAGTAGGGCGCCCGGCGACGGATCGCCGGGCCCCTCGGTCAAACGGGGGGCGTACGAAGGGGGGCGGGACGGACCCGCCCCCCTTCACGAGTCACGGGACTCAGGAGACGCCGAGCTCCTTGGCGTTCTTCTTGAGGTCCTCGAGACCACCGCACATGAAGAAGGCCTGCTCGGGGAAGTGGTCGTACTCACCGTCGCAGATCGCGTTGAACGCGGCGATCGACTCGTCGAGCGGCACGTCCGAGCCGTCCACGCCGGTGAACTGCTTGGCGGCGTGGGTGTTCTGGGACAGGAAGCGCTCGACGCGACGGGCACGGTGGACAACGAGCTTGTCCTCCTCGCCCAGCTCGTCGATACCGAGGATCGCGATGATGTCCTGGAGGTCCTTGTACTTCTGGAGGATCCCCTTGACGCGCATGGCGGCCTCGTAGTGGTCCTGCGCGATGTAGCGCGGGTCCAGGATCCGGGACGTGGAGTCCAGCGGGTCCACGGCCGGGTAGATGCCCTTCTCGGAGATCGGACGGGAGAGAACCGTCGTCGCGTCGAGGTGGGCGAAGGTGGTGGCCGGGGCCGGGTCGGTCAGGTCGTCCGCGGGGACGTAGATCGCCTGCATCGAGGTGATCGAGTGACCACGCGTCGAGGTGATGCGCTCCTGGAGCTGACCCATCTCGTCCGCCAGGTTCGGCTGGTAACCCACCGCGGACGGCATACGGCCGAGCAGGGTGGACACCTCGGAACCGGCCTGGGTGAACCGGAAGATGTTGTCGATGAAGAAGAGCACGTCCTGCTTCTGCACATCGCGGAAGTACTCCGCCATGGTCAGACCGGCCAGGGCGACGCGCAGACGGGTGCCCGGGGGCTCGTCCATCTGGCCGAAGACCAGGGCGGTCTTGTCCAGAACGCCGGACTCTTCCATCTCCGCGATGAGGTCGTTGCCCTCACGGGTGCGCTCGCCGACGCCCGCGAAGACGGAGACGCCTTCGTGGAGGTTGGCGACACGCATGATCATTTCCTGGATCAGCACGGTCTTGCCGACACCGGCACCACCGAACAGACCGATCTTTCCACCCTTGACGTACGGGGTGAGAAGGTCGACGACCTTCAGACCGGTCTCGAACATCTCGGTCTTGGACTCGAGCTGGTCGAAGGCGGGGGCCTTGCGGTGGATCGGCCAGCGCTCACCGACGTTGGCGTTCTCCTCGGGGTGGTTCAGCACCTCACCGAGGGTGTTGAACACCTTGCCCTTGGTGAAGTCGCCGACCGGCACCGTGATGCCGTTGCCCGTGTCGGTCACCGCGGCCTGGCGGACCAGACCGTCGGTGGGCTGCATCGAGATGGTGCGGACCAGGCCGTCACCCAGGTGCTGGGCGACCTCCAGGGTCAGCGTCTTCTTCTTGCCGTCCTCGGCCGGGTCGGCAACCTCGACGTGCAGCGCGTTGTAGATCTCCGGCATCGCGTCGACGGGGAACTCCACGTCGACGACCGGGCCGATGACCCGCGCGACGCGGCCCGTCGCCGTGGCCGTCTCAACAGTGGTGGTCATTACTTGTCACTCCCCGCGGTCGCGTCGGCCAGGGCGCTCGCGCCACCGACGATCTCGCTGATTTCCTGGGTGATTTCGGCCTGGCGGGCCGCGTTGGCAAGCCGGGAGAGGCTGTTGATCAGGTCTCCGGCGTTGTCGGTCGCCGACTTCATCGCGCGGCGGCGGGCGGCGTGCTCGGAAGCGGCGGCCTGCAGCAGTGCGTTGTAGACACGGCTCTCGACGTACCGCGGCAGCAGGGCGTCGAGGACGTCCTCGGCCGACGGCTCGAAGTCGAACAGCGGAAGGATCTCGCCCTTGCTCCCCGTCTCCTCCGCCGCCTTCTCCAGGCTGAGCGGGAGCATCCGGTTCTGCACGGGCGTCTGCGTCATCATCGACACGAATTCCGTGAAGACGATGTGCAGCTCGTCGACCCCGCCCTCGGCCGTCTCCGTGGTGACGGCCTGGATGAGGGGCGCGGCGACGGCCTTGGCGTCCGCGTAGCTCGGGCTGTCGGTGAAGCCGGTCCACGACTCCGCGACCTTGCGCTCGCGGAAGCCGTAGTAGGCGACACCCTTGCGGCCGACGATGTACGTGTCGACCTCCTTGCCCTCGCCACGCAGCCGCGCGGTGAGCTGGTCCGCCGCCTTGATGGCGTTGGACGAGTAGCCGCCGGCCAGACCGCGGTCGCTCGTGATGAGCAGGACCGCGGCCCGCGTCGGGGTGTCCGTCTCGGTGGTCAGCGGGTGGTTGGTGTTCGACCCGGTGGCCACCGCGGTGACCGCGCGGATGAGCTCGGTCGCGTACGGCGTCGAGGCCGCCACCTTGCGCTGCGCCTTGACGATGCGCGAGGCGGCGATCATCTCCATCGCCTTGGTGATCTTCTTGGTCGCCGTGACGGATTTGATGCGACGCTTGTAGACCCGGAGCTGCGCTCCCATGAGTCAGGTCCCTTCCGTCGTCACTTCGAGACGTTGGCGGCGGCCGGGGCGTCCTCGGCCAGCAGCTTCCCGTCCGAGGTCTCGAACTGCTTCTTGAACGCGGCGATGGCGTCGGCGACGGCGGTGAGGGTGTCGTCCGACATCTTCGCGCCCTCGCGGATCGAGGTCATCAGCGGCTTGTGCTCCCGGTTAAGGAAGTCCAGCAGCTCGGTCTCGAAGCGGCGGATGTCCGCGACCGGGACGTCGTCCATCTTGCCGGTGGTGCCGGCCCAGACGGAGACGACCTGGTTCTCGGTCGGCATCGGCTGGTACTGCGGCTGCTTCAGCAGCTCGACCATCCGCTTACCGCGCTCCAGCGAGGCCTTCGACGCGGCGTCCAGGTCGGAACCGAAGGCGGCGAACGCCTCCAGCTCACGGAACTGGGCGAGGTCCACGCGCAGCCGGCCGGAGACCTGGCGCATCGCCTTGTGCTGGGCGGAGCCACCGACACGGGAGACCGAGATACCGACGTTCAGGGCCGGACGCTGGCCGGCGTTGAACAGGTCGGACTCCAGGAAGCACTGGCCGTCGGTGATGGAGATGACGTTGGTCGGGATGAACGCCGAGACGTCGTTGGCCTTGGTCTCGACGATCGGCAGACCGGTCATCGAGCCGGCGCCCATGTCGTCGGAGAGCTTGGCGCAGCGCTCCAGCAGACGCGAGTGCAGGTAGAAGACGTCACCCGGGTAGGCCTCGCGGCCCGGCGGGCGGCGCAGCAGCAGGGAGACGGCACGGTAGGCGTCGGCCTGCTTCGACAGGTCGTCGAAGATGATCAGGACGTGCTTGCCCTGGTACATCCAGTGCTGACCGATGGCGGAGCCGGTGTAGGGCGCCAGGTACTTGAAGCCGGCCGGGTCGGACGCCGGGGCGGCGACGATGGTCGTGTACTCCAGGGCACCGGCCTCCTCCAGCGCGCCGCGCACGGACGCGATGGTGGAGCCCTTCTGGCCGATGGCGACGTAGATGCAGCGGACCTGCTTCTTCGGGTCGCCCGAGCGCCAGTTGTCGCGCTGGTTGATGATCGTGTCGACGGCCAGGGCGGTCTTGCCGGTCTGACGGTCACCGATGATCAGCTGACGCTGACCACGGCCGATCGGGGTCATGGCGTCGACGGCCTTGTAGCCGGTCTCCATCGGCTCGTGCACCGACTTGCGCTGCATGACCGTGGGTGCCTGCAGTTCGAGGGCGCGGCGGCCCTCGGTCGCGATCTCGCCGAGACCGTCGATCGGGTTGCCGAGCGGGTCGACGACCCGGCCCAGGTAGCCCTCGCCGACAGCGACGGACAGGACCTCGCCGGTGCGGGTGACCGGCTGGCCCTCCTCGATGCCGCTGAACTCACCGAGGACAATGGCACCGATCTCGCGCTCCTCGAGGTTGAGGGCGAGGCCGAGGGTGCCGTCCTCGAACTTCAGCAGCTCGTTCGCCATGGTCGAGGGCAGACCCTCGACCTTCGCGATGCCGTCGCCGGCAAGGCTGACCGTACCGACCTCCTCGCGCGAGGCCGCGTCCGGCTTGTACGACTGGACAAAGTTCTCCAGCGCGTCCCGGATCTCCTCCGGCCGGATCGTGAGCTCCGCCATCTGGGTTCCCTGCTCTCCTTGTTGGGCCCGAAGTATCTTTGGGGGATCTGGGGGCTCCCCCCAGAACTTCTGCATCCTCTGCACGGCCCAACCGGGCCGTAGGTAACGCTTTTTGGGTTGTGCTGGTCAGCCGGCGAGTCGCCGGGCCGCCTCGTCGAGACGACTGGCGACGGTGCCGTTGACGACCTCGTCGCCGACCCGCACCGAGATCCCGCCGAGGACCGTGGGGTCCACGTCCAGGTTCAGGTGCATCTGGCGGCCGTACAGCTTGGCCAGCACGGCGCCGAGGCGCTGCTTCTGCTGGTCGCTCAGCGGCACCGCCGAGGTGACGACCGCGACCATCCGGTCCCGGCGCGCCGCGGCGAGCTTGGACAGGGAGTCGAGTCCCGCCTCCAGGCTACGTCCCCGGGGCTGGGTCACGAGACGGACGATCAGCCGCTCCGTGGCGGGGTTCGCCTTGCCGCCGAGCAGGCTGCGCAGCAGCTCGCTCTTGGCGGACGTGGTGGCCGCCTTGTCGGTCAGCGCGGCCCGCAGCTCCGTGCTGGACGAGACGATCCGGCCGAACCGGAACAGCTCGTCCTCGACGTCGTCGAGCGCGCCGGTCTGCTGCGCCGCGGTGAGGTCCGCGGTGTTCGCCAGCTCCTCGAGGGAGTCGACGAGGTCACGCGAGTACGACCAGCGGGACCGGACCATGCCGGAGACCAGGTCGACGGCTTCCCCGCCCACCTGACCGCTCAGCAGTCGCGTGGCCAGCTCGGCCTTGGCCTCACCGGCCTGCGCCGGGTCGGTCAGGACCCGACGCAGCGACACCTCGCGGTCGAGCAGCGCGGTAACGGCGGCCAGCTCACCGGCGAGCTTCGCCACGTCGACCGACGTGTTGTCGGTCAGCGCGTCGAGGCGCTCGCGCGCGGCAGCCAGTGCCTCGCGGCTCGCTCCGTTCATCGGGCGGCCTCGGCCTTCTCCTCGAGCTCGTCGAGGAAGCGGTCGATGGTGCGGCTCTGGCGGGCGACGTCCTCGAGGGACTCGCCGACCAGCTTGCCGGCCAGGTCGGTGGCGAGCTTGCCCACGTCCTGGCGCAGCGCGGTCGCCGCGGCCTTGCGGTCGGCCTCGATCTGGGCGTGGCCGGCGGCGATGATCTCCTCGCGCTGGCGCTGGCCTTCCGCCTTCATCTCCTGGATGATCGCGGTGCCCTGCTCCTGCGCCTCCTGACGCAGCCGCGCGGCCTCGTGGCGGGCCTCGGCGAGCTGAGCCTTGTACTGCTCGAGCACACTCTGGGCTTCGATCTTGGCCGCCTCGGCCTCTTCGATACCGCCCTCGATCTTCTCGCGGCGCTCTTCCAGAACCTTGTTGATGTTCGGGAGGAGCTTCTTGGCGAGGAAGCCGAAGACGATGGCGAAGGCGATCAGGCCGATGACGAGCTCGTCGAGATGCGGGAGCAGAGGGTTCTGAGGCTCCTCCGCCGCCGCAAGGAACAGAGCGTTCACATCAGTGCCTTCCGTGAAAGGGGTTGGGCTGTCGGTCCGGCTTACTTGTAGACGAAGCCCATGACGATGCCGATGAGGGCGAGCGCCTCACAGAAGGCGAAACCCATGATCTGGTTGGTACGGATCAGGCCGGCCGCCTCGGGCTGACGGGCGAGGGCCTGGGTGCCGTTACCGAAGATGATGCCGACGCCGACGCCGGGGCCGATCGCGGCCAGACCGTAGCCGATGGAGGCGACGTTTCCGTTGACAGCGGCGAGAGTCTCGAGAGCGGACATGCCGGTTCTTCCTTCTCTTTCAAGGACCCGGTGGGGGTTGGCCACCGGACGTCTGTTGGTAGGGGGTTGGGCTGGGCCGAGGCCCGCTCAGTGGTGCTCGGAGAGCGCGCCCTGGACGTAGCTGCTGGCCAGGAGCACGAAGACGTACGCCTGGACGGCCTGGATGAAGAGCTCGAAGGCCGTCATGATGATGACCATGACGAACGAGGCGCCGGCGTAGACGAAACCGAGGCCGTTCATCAGGTACCAGGTCGCCAGGGAGAACATGACGATCAGCAGGTGACCGGCGAACATGTTCGCGAAGAGTCGCACCGCGTGCGTGAAGGGCCGGATGATCAGGTTCGAGAAGAACTCGAGCAGCATGATCAGCGGCAGGATCGCGCCGAGGGACTTGTCGTAGCCGAGGATGTTCTTCCAGCCGCCGACGAAGCCGTGCTTCTTGAAGGTCAGGCTGACCCACATCACGTACACGATGATGGCGAGGCCGGCCGGGAAGGCGATCAGCGAGGTGACCGGGAACTGGGCGAGCGGAATGATCGACCAGAGGTTCATGATCCAGACGAAGAAGAACAGCGACACCATGAAGGGGACGTACTTCTCGCCGTCCTTCTTGCCGATGATCTCGTAGACGATCCCGCGGCGCACGAAGTCGTACCCCGCCTCGCCGACCATCTGAAGCTTGCCCGGGACCAGCTTCGGCTTGGCGAAGGCGGCCCAGAAGAATGCGACGATCGCGATCGAGCCCAGCAGGGCCAGCAGCATCGGCTTCGTGAACTCGAAGCCGCCGATGGTGGCGATGGGCTCGTACAGGAACGTGTGCAGACCCGGAGCCGGGAACCCGCAGGGGGTGAAGATGTGGCAGCTCGCGTCGAAGGCAAGCGTCTGGTCAGCACTCACCGCGGGCTCCTTCAGCGTGGCGCATAGGTACGGCAACCTCGTTGTGTCGGCGCGGCACGCAGCCGCGGGTCGGCACTGGACTGGTCTTACGGATGGGGGGGCGGCGGTTCGGCGTCGAGCCTCGCGCTGGGACAGGCGTCAGCTCGGATGCCCGCGCCCGCAGTGCCGCAGTTGGCACCGGACGATAGCAGCAACGCGAACGCGCATTTATCCCGGCCCTACCCCTCACGTCGACTGCCCCGTCTTCTCGGACTTCGTGCCCTTGTCGGACGTGGGTTCAACGTAAAGGATCTTGGCCTTCATGTAGGCGCGGGCCTGGGCCGCGACCCAGACGACGGTCGCCGCGAGCAGCGTGAAGGCGAACGCCTTGAAGTCGAACAGCGTGGTGTTCTTGAGCAAGGCGAGGAAGATGAAGAGCAACAGCAACTGGGCCGTGTAGAGCATCAGCCCCATGGCCTGGAAAAGCTGCGGCAGCGTCCTGGCCGTCCGCTGGAGCACCACCAGCCCGATCCCCATGAAGAGGACGACCACGAGCGTCCCGACGACCGCGCCGATCGCCCCCTCGCCACCGGCGACCACACCGCTGACGGCGGTCGCGATCGCGCCGACGGCAAGGGTGGGTACGGCGGTGTGCAGGAGGGTGCGGGCGTCGTTGGACGGCATGGCGGCATCTCCGCTTGCTGGTGGGGGCAGTGGTGTCGTCATGGACGAGCGTAATCCCGGTCCGAGGCGTGCTCTCGGGGCCGCGGAACCGTCGCACTACGGTCCTTCGGCTCTGTCGCCGGGTCTCGTGAACGGTATCACAAACTATTTGATGAGGTCTTTACCCGGAGGTGTGCCAACTCTCACACATGAGAGTGACCGCGCGCGTGTGTGCGCGACAGCGGGCCGGTTTGTCTGGTAATGGCCCGACCCGTGACCTCCGTCAACCGCGCGTTCCGGCCTTCCGCCGGTCGTGGAGCTCGGGAAGGGCACTGAGGGCGGTCGCCCCGTTGACTCCCGCCGGAACGGGCACGCGCTCCTCGTCATGCGAGGGCGACGGCCCCCCGGGCGGGGCCGGCGCCAGCCGCACCGTACGGCGGCGGTAGCGCGGCGGGACGAAGGCCTCCGCCCAGCGCGGGGCGCGGGGGGTGAACCGCGGCAGCAGCAGGAGCACCAGCCCGATCGCGCTCAGCGCCACGATCAGCAGCACGATCCACATCGACGCCGAGTGCACCGAGTACGCGAGGGTGCCGAAGGCGATGAGCGCCGACCAGAAGTACATGATCAGCACCGCCCGGCTGTGCGAGTGGCCGATCTCCAGCAGCCGGTGGTGCAGGTGCCCGCGGTCGGCGGCGAACGGCGACTGGCCGTTCCAGGTCCGGCGCACGATCGCCAGCACCAGGTCCGCCATCGGGATCGCGATGATCGTCAGCGGCAGCAGCAGCGGGATGAAGACCGGCAGGGCGGCGTGCGTGGCCTCGCGGGTCGAGCCCTCGAAGATCTTCAGCGCGTCCGGGTCGACCTGACCGGTGATGGAGATGGCCGAGGCGGCCAGCACCAGGCCGATGAGCATCGAGCCGGAGTCGCCCATGAAGATCCGCGCCGGGTGCATGTTGTGCGGCAGGAAGCCCAGGCACATGCCCATGAGGATCACCGCGAACAGCGTCGCCGGGGCGGCGGCCTCGATCGTGAAGCCGTACCAGATCCGGTAGGCGTACAGGAAGAACGCGGCGGCGGCGATGCACACCATGCCGGCCGCGAGGCCGTCGAGGCCGTCCACGAAGTTCACCGCGTTGATGGTGATGACCACCAGGGCGACGGTCAGGAGCGTGCCCTGCCACTGGGTCAGCGCCACCGTGCCGATGCCGGGGATGGGCAGCCACAGGATCGTCAGGCCCTGCATGACCATGACGCCCGCGGCGATCATCTGGCCGCCGAGCTTGATCAGGGCGTCGATCTCGAACTTGTCGTCCAGGACGCCGATCAGCCAGATCAGGGCGGCACCGGAGAGCAGCGCGCGCGGCTCGTTGGACAGCTCGAAGACGCTGTTGAGGTTGGGCAGGTGGTCCGCGACGAGCAGTCCCGCGCACAGCCCGAAGAACATGGCGATGCCACCGAGCCTCGGTGTCGGTTCTCGGTGCACGTCGCGGGCACGGATCTCCGGCATCGCGCCGGCCGCGATGGCGAACTTCCGCACCGGACCGGTGAGCAGATAGGTCACCGCGGCCGTGACACAGAGCGTCAGCAGGTAATCACGCACGGGCTGCCCCACAGGAATCGCTGGCCATCTCAGCCCCACACCCTAGCTCTGCCGTCCCCATGGTTGAGGACACACGGGTGCCGCCGGCGGTTGCACGCCTGTCCTTCTACCCCCGATACGGTGGATATCGGTCGGCCAGTTCCCGCACCTCGGCCCGGACCTTCCCGGCCGCTTCCGGGTCCTCCCGCAGCGCCGCCGTGAACAGCGCGGCGATCCGTTCCATGTCGGCCGGCACCATCCCCTGGGTCGTCACCGCGGCCGTACCGAGCCGGATCCCGCGCCCGTCCCCGTACGGCAGGGCGCACGTGTCCAGCACGATCCCGGCGGCCGCGAGACGGGACCTGGCGATCCGGCCGTCGAGGCCCAGGGGCGCCGGGTCGGCGGTGATCAGATGGGTGTCGGTGCCACCGGTGGTGACGGCGAAGCCCTCGCGGGCGAGCGCGCCGGCGAGGGCGCGCGCGTTGGCCACCACCTGGTGGGCGTACGCGGTGAACGCCGGCGTCGCCGCCTCCCCGAAGGCGACCGCCTTGGCGGCGATGGTGTGCATCTGGGCGCCGCCCTGCGTGAACGGGAACACCGCCCGATCGATGCGCTCGGCGAGCTCGGCGCCGCACAGCAGCATGCCGCCGCGCGGTCCGCGCAGCACCTTGTGCGTGGTCGCGCAGACGACGTCGGCGTACGGGACGGGGTTGGGCGCGGCCCCGCCGGCCACCAGTCCGATCGGGTGGGCGGCGTCGGCGATGAGGCAGGCCCCCACCTCGTCGGCGATCTCCCGGAACGCGGCGTAATCGATGTGCCGGGGGTACGAGATCGAGCCACACACGATCGCCTTCGGGCGGTGCTCGTGCGCCAGCAGCCGCACCTGCTCGTGGTCGATGAGCCCGGACTCGGCGTCCACGCCGTAGGGGACGAAGTCGAACCAGCGGCCGGAGAAGTTGGCCGTCGATCCGTGCGTCAGGTGCCCCCCGTACGCCAGCCCCATGGCCAGCACGGTGTCCCCGGGCCGCAGCAGGGCCGCGTACGCGGCCAGGACGGCCGAGGAGCCCGAGTGGGCCTGCACGTTCGCGTGGTCGGCCCCGAAGAGCGCGGTGGCCCGCTGGACGGCGATCCGTTCGGCGGTGTCCACGTACTCGCAGCCGCCGTGGTACCGGGCGCCGGGGTAGCCCTCGGCGTACTTGTTGGCGAGCGGCGACCCGAGCGCGGCGAGCACGGCGGGCGAGACGAAGTTCTCGGCGGCGATGAGCTGGAGGCTGTCGGCCTGCCGGCGCCCCTCCCCCGCCAGGACGTCGGCGATCTCGGGGTCCTGCCGTCGCAGGACGTCGGCATCCGCCCCGTACGCGTTCGACGCGCGCACATCGGCGGCAGCAGCGGTGACCGGCATCAGTGGCTCCAGGCGTGGGCGGGCCCCGTCACACCCAATGTAGGCCCGCCCCGCCCCCCGCGCCCCGCCGGCGCCGCCCCGGTTCCCCCGTCAGGGCCGCGGGTCCCGGGCGGGCCCGGCGCCGGGGCGCGGCTACCGGCGGGTGGGGACGCCCGTCAGGGCGGTGACGACCGGGTCCAGGGCCTGCTGGATCTCGTCGCCGATGGAGCGGAAGAACGTGATGGGCGCGCCGTACGGGTCGTTGACCTCGTCGGCTTCCGCGCTGGGCGCCAGGAGCCACCCGCGCAGCGCGGCGGCGGCGCGGACCAGGGCGCGGGCGCGCTCGGCCATGCCGTCGCTCAGGGGGTCGGGCAGGGTGGCCGGATCTATCGCCCGTACGAGCCGGGTGAACTCCTTCAGCGTGAACGTGCGCAGCCCGGCCGAATGGCCCATCGAGATGACCTGGGCGCGGTGGTCGCGGGTCGCCGTCAGCACCAGGTCGGCGCGGATGACGTGCTCGTCGAGCAGCTCGCGGCCGACGAAGCCGCTCGCGTCCGCGCCGAAGTCGGCGAGGACGAGCTCGGCGTTGGCCTCCATGGGGGCACCCTCGTGGCCCCAGGTGCCGGCGCTCTCCACGATCAGGCCGCCGCCCAGGGGGTCGCCCAGGCGGTCGCACAGGGCATGGCGGGTCAGCCGCTCGGTGATCGGCGAGCGGCAGACGTTGCCGGTGCTGACGTGGAGGATGCGGAACGAGTGGTCCGTGCCTATGCCACGCCCCTCAGGGGCGGTCAATTGGCCACCTCGAGGTCGGGTACCACCTTGCGCAGCTCGTCGACGGACAGGGCGCCGGCGCGCAGCAGGACCGGGACCTTGCCGGTGACGTCGACGATCGACGACGGGACGATGCCGGGCGTCGGGCCGCCGTCCAGGTACACCGACACGGAGTCGCCGAGCATGCCCTGCGCGGCGTCGCAGTCCTCGGGCGCCGGGTGGCCGGTGAGGTTGGCGGACGAGACGGCCATCGGGCCGACCTCGGTGAGCAGCTCGATGGCGACCGGGTGCAGGGGCATGCGGACGGCCACGGTGCCGCGGGTGTCGCCGAGGTCCCACTGGAGCGACGGCTGGTGCGTGGCGACCAGCGTCAGGGCCCCCGGCCAGAAGGCGTCGACGAGCTCCCAGGCCTGCTCGGAGAAGTCCGTGACCAGGCCGTGCAGCGTGTTCGGGGAGCCGATCAGGACGGGCGTGGGCATGTTGCGGCCGCGTCCCTTGGCCTCCAGCAGGTCGGCGACGGCCTCCGCGCTGAAGGCGTCCGCACCGATCCCGTACACGGTGTCGGTGGGCAGCACGACGAGCTCGCCGCGGCGGACGGCGGACGCGGCCTCACGGAGGCCGGTCGTGCGGTCGGTCGCGTCGTTGCAGTCGTATCGCCGAGCCATGGTGCGGGCCTCCTCGTACACGTGCTTCGTCATGGGGTCGCCTTGCGCGCGGTCGCGAAGCGCGGGCGGTTGTTCAGGTCGGGGTGGTCGGCGGCGTCCGCCCAGCCGGCCTCCTCGTTGAAGATCCACGGCACCTGGCCGCCCTGGGTGTCGGCGTGCTCGACGACGACGAGGCCGCCGGGGCGCAGCAGACGGTGGGCGGTGCGCTCGATGCCGCGGATGGTGTCGAGGCCGTCCTCGCCGGAGAAGAGCGCCATCTCCGGGTCGTGGTCGCGGGCCTCGGGCGCGACGTACTCCCACTCGGTGAGGGGGATGTACGGGGGGTTGGAGATGACCAGGTCGACCTGGCCGTCCAGCTCGGGGAGGGCCGTCAGGGCGTCGCCCTGGTGGACGGTGACCCTGGATCCCTCGGCGTTCTTGCGCGTCCACACCAGGGCGTCCTCGGACAGCTCCACGGCGTGCACGCGGGAGCGCGGCACCTCCTGGGCCATGGCGAGCGCGATGGCGCCGGAGCCGGAGCAGAGATCGACGATCAGCGGTTCGACGACGTCCATCGCCCGTACGGCGTCTATGGCCCACCCGACGACCGACTCGGTCTCGGGGCGCGGCACGAAGACGCCGGGTCCGACCTGGAGCTCCAGGTACCGGAAGAACGCCCGCCCGGTGATGTGCTGGAGCGGCTCGCGGGCCTCCCGGCGCGCGATGGCCTCCCAGTAGCGGGCGTCGAAGTCCGCGTCCTTGACGTTGTGCAGTTCCCCCCGCTTGACGCCGTGCACGAACGCGGCGAGCTCCTCGGCGTCGAAGCGGGGTGACGGCACGCCGGCGTCGGCCAGCCGCTGGGTGGCCTGGGCCACCTCGGCAAGCAGCACACTGCGGGGGCTTGGGGGTCGCCCCCCAAAATGTTGCTGCACGCTGGTCCTCCGGGCTGTGCGGGTGTCGGGTCTTACTGGGCGGCGGCGAGCTTGGCGGCGGAGTCGGCGTCGACACACGCCTGGATCACCGCGTCGAGCTCCCCGTCGAGCACCTGGTCCAAGTTGTACGCCTTGAAGCCGACGCGGTGGTCCGAGATCCGGTTTTCCGGGAAGTTGTACGTCCGGATCTTCTCGGACCGGTCGACGGTGCGCACCTGGCTGCGGCGCGCGTCGGCGGCGTTCTTCTCCGCCTCCTCCTGGGCCGCGGCGAGCAGCCTGGACCGCAGGATACGCATGGCCTGCTCCTTGTTCTGGAGCTGGCTCTTCTCGTTCTGGCAGGAGGCGACGATGCCGGTCGGCAGGTGGGTGATGCGTACGGCGGAGTCGGTGGTGTTGACGGACTGGCCGCCGGGGCCGGAGGACCGGTACACGTCGATGCGCAGGTCGTTGGCGTGGATCTCGACGTCGATCTCCTCGGCCTCGGGCGTCACGAGGACACCGGCGGCGGAGGTGTGGATGCGGCCCTGCGACTCGGTGGCCGGCACGCGCTGCACGCGGTGCACGCCGCCCTCGTACTTCAGGCGGGCCCAGACACCCTGGCCGGGCTCGGTCGCGCCCTGGCCGCCCTTGGTCTTCACGGCGACCTGGACGTCCTTGTAGCCGCCGAGCTCGGACTCGGTGGCGTCGATGATCTCGGTCTTCCAGCCGACGCGCTCGGCGTACCGGAGGTACATGCGCAGCAGGTCACCGGCGAACAGGGCGGACTCGTCGCCGCCCGCGCCCGCCTTGATCTCCAGGATGACGTCCTTGTCGTCGCTGGGGTCGCGCGGGACGAGCAGCAGCCGCAGCTTGTCGGTCAGCTCCTCGCGCTGCTTCTCCAGATCCTTGACCTCGGCGGCGAAGTCGGGGTCCACCTGCGCGTACTCGCGGGCGGTCTCGATGTCCTCGCCGGTCTGCTTCCAGGAGCGGTACGTGCCGACGATCGGGGTCAGCTCGGCGTAGCGCTTGTTGAGCTTGCGGGCGTTGGCCTGATCGGCGTGGACCGAAGGGTCGGCAAGCTTCTTCTCGAGATCGGCGTGCTCGCCGATCAGTTCCTCGACCGCCTCGAACATCGGGGGCTCCTGGTTTCGCGGATGTGGCTGCTGTGGAAGACGGCAAAGCGCCGGTCCCGGCCACCCCGGCGACGCGGGGCGACCGGAGACCGGCGCAGTGGCTCGCTACTTGGAGGAGCCGGCAGCCTTCTTGCCGAAGCGGGCCTCGAAGCGGGCCACACGGCCACCGGTGTCGAGGATCTTCTGCTTGCCCGTGTAGAACGGGTGGCACTCGGAGCAGACCTCGGCACGGATGGTGCCGCCCTGGATCGTGCTACGGGTGGTGAACGACGCGCCACAGGTGCAGCTGACCTGCGTCTCGACGTACTCGGGGTGGATGTCGCGCTTCAAGGTGTCTCCTAGTTTCGGGAGGGCGCCGGGTCGCCCGCGCGGGCTGCGCGTGCGTGAACCGGGGCCGACGTACCAGTCTGCCAGGACCGGCCGTATCTCCCAAAACCAGGGGGTGCCCGGATCTATTCCGGGCTATCTGACCAGCCCGTCGGCCTGCCCCTTCGCGGTGTCCGCGGTGGCGGCGGCGGGGATCGGCCGGTCCGCCTTGAGGGCCGCCCAGACCTGCTGGGACTGGGCCTGGAGGGGGATGACGCGGTTGAGGTCGGCGGGGTCGTACTGGACCGGGAGCGTGACCATGTGGACGTCGTCGGCGCCGAGCTGCCCCAGGCCGCCCGCGAAGTCGGCGAGCTCCTTGACGGAGTCGAGCTCGGAGTCGGGCGTGATCGCCTTGGTGGCGGTGTCGGCGAGGTTCCACAGCTTCTTGGGGCTGCTGAAGACGCCGACGCTCTTGGCCTGCTCGATGAAGGCCTTCATGAACGCCTGCTGGAGCTGTATGCGCCCGAGGTCGCTGCCGTCGCCGACGCCCTTGCGGGTGCGTACGAGGCCGAGGGCCTGCTCGCCGCCGAGGGTGTGGGTGCCGGCGGGGAGGGCGAGGTGGCTGCTCTTGTCGTCGATCGGCCGGGTGGTGGTGATCTCCACGCCGCCGAGCTCGTCGATCAGCTTCTTGAAGCCGGTGAAGTCGACCTCGATGTAGTGGTCCATGCGGATGCCGGACATCTTCTCGACCGTCTTCACCGCGCAGGCCGGGCCGCCGACCTCGTACGCCGTGTTGAACATGGCCTTGTGCCGGCCGGCCACCTTCGCGCCGGACTTGTCGGTGCAGTCGGGGCGCTCGACGATCGTGTCGCGGGGCAGGGAGACGACGCTGGCCTTCTTGTGGCCCTCGTACAGGTGCAGGACCATCGCGGTGTCGGAGCGGGCGGCGCCCTCGTCCCTGCCGTACGCGCCGTTGGCGCCGGAGCGGGAGTCGGAGCCCAGGACCAGGATGTCCACGGAGCCGTTGTCGACGTCCTGCGGGCGCTCGTCGTCACGCAACTGGGCGTTGATGTCGACGCTCTCGATGTTGCCGTTGAGCGTGAAGTACACGTACCCGAACCCGCACCCGCCCACCGCGACCAGCCCGGCGGCGGACCAGGCGGCGACGGTGAACGCCTTGCGTCCCTTGCCCCGCTGGATGCGGCGGCGTCCGGTGGCGCGTATTCGGCTGGTCCTGCTGCCCTGCTCGGCCATGTTCTCCTCAGTCCTCGCTGGTTCCGCTACCCCCAGCTGTGGTGATCAGGCACTGTGTGGCCTGTCAGACGGGGAAGCGGCCCAAAGGGTTGCACGGCCGGGTAAAAGGCCCCTCAGGGCGCCCCGCGCGTGCCGCACGGCCGCCCGGCGCACCCGGACGCCCACCGACCAGCGGTTTCGCCGCCCCGCTCAGCAGGACGCGGACGGCCCCGACCCCCGCCACGGCGTGACGGAGATCCCACCGGACCGGGGTGTCACGCCTTCAGGCGCAGGGCGAAGGAGCACCTGAGGGTCTGGCTGAACCGCCAGTCGCCCTGCCGGTAGTCGTACCTGCACGACGTCGCGTCCCGCCGCACGGGGCCGGTGATCCGGAGCTGGGCCATGTAGACGACCTCGCTGACCGTCTTAGCCTGCACCGTGAAGCCCCGGGGGGAGTGGTCCCTCAGCTCACGGAAGCGGGGGGAATGCGGGTCGCCCTCCTTGACGAGCAGAGGAATACCGTCGGTGTCGTCCAGGCTGTAGGCGCCGTACCGGTCGATTTCCACACCGCCGGGGACGTCCAGGATTTCCGCCCCCACGATTTCCACGTCGTCGTCGGACATGTTGGTGGGCACGGGAATCGCGTACCAGAAAACGTCCCCGACGGCGGCGTGCTCGTACCCGACGGTTCCCGAGGAGTGGTTCCCCCCGTCGAGAGCCCTACCGGTGAGCGTCCCGGGCGCCTTCTCCGGTCCCCCGGCACAGCCCGCGGCCACAAGGCACGACAGGGCCAGGAGGCACGCGATGCCAGGACGGGCGAACCGCACCCCCGCGGACGGCCGAAGACTCATTCTCATCCCCCGTTGTTCGTTCCCCCGGCTCGCATCACCGGGGCGGCATCTCGCGCACGGAATGCGTGACGATCATGCCGGGCTCAGGCACATGGAAGCACCATTCATCGGCTCGGTGGTGGGTCTCGTGCAAGATCTGAGCGCTTATTGAGCTTCCCCGGGAAAACGGAAGGTGCCCACCGCCTGGGAGGCGATGGGCACCGACCGGGAAAGGGCGCGCCGGACGTCAGCCGAACAGGTTGTACGCCTGCCAGCCGGTGCCGAAGTCCTTGCGGGCGAGGAAACCGCCCCTGCCGTTGCCCGGGTACAGCCAGAGCTTGCCGGCCGTGTCGCGGGCGAGGACGTCGGCGACGCCGTCGCTGTTGACGTCACCGGTGGTGGCGAGCGCGTTCATGGAGCCGAAGGCCCCGACGAGGACGGGCGCGGCCCACGGCTTGGTGGCGACGCCGGTGCCCTTGTAGAGGTAGGTCTTGCCGTCCTTCGCGCGGGCGAAGATGTCCGCCTTGCCGTCGTTGGTGAAGTCGCCGTGGCCGCGGACCATCGTGTAGGAGCCCCAGCCCGAGCCCACGGCGACGGGGGCGGCGAAGGCGCCATTGCCCTTGCCGGGGTAGATGCGCATGGTGCCGGTCGAGTCGACGGCGATCATGTCGGGCAGCTCGTCGCCCGTGACGTCACCGGGGAGCAGGATGGCCTTGTGCTTGCTCCAGCCCTTGGCGATGAGCTTGGGGTCGGCGGTGTCGCTGTACGACCAGTAGACCTCACCGTCACTGAACCGGTAGAGCAGGTCCTGAAGACCGTCTCGGTTGAGGTCGTCCTGCGTGATCATGTTCACGCCGGTGGGCTTGCCGAGGTTGTAGGTCCGGCTCAGCGAGGTGACCTTCGAGGTCCAGCCGAACAGCGTGCCGTCCGACGCACGTCGTGCCAGCAGGTCGGCGGTGTGGTCGCCGCTCAGGTTGGAGTCGGCGACACGCGCCTGGACCGGCGCCGAGTAGGTGGAGACCTTCGCGTAGACGCCGTACTTGCCCTGTGCGGAGCAGTCGACATCACCCCAGGAGACGACGCCGACCAGCTTGCCGCCCACCACGAGGGGGCCGCCGGAGTCACCGTTGCAGGTGGTCTCGCTCGTCGCGTCACTGCCGGTCGGCGCGGCACCGGCGCACAGCATGTGGCCCCTGACGAAGCCCTCGCTGTAGGCGGTTGCGCAGTTCGTGTCGGACACGACGTCGGCGTCCGCGACCTTCAGGGTCTGCGAGGCGCTGTTGGGCTCCGTGGAGCTGGTGCGGCCCCAGCCGTACACCTTGCCGTCCAGACCGGCCTGGTAGAGCGCGGAGTCCGTCGGCTGCGCCAGCGGCAGCGGCTTGACGGTGGTGGGGGCGGCCAAGGTCAGGACGGCCACGTCGTTGTCGAGCGTGTACTCGTTGTACGACGGGTGGTGCCACTGGCGGCTGACGTTGTACGCCTTGCCTCCGTGGAGGTCCGTACCCGTCGGCAACTGGTCGGTGCCCACGATGATGCTGCCGACCGCGTACCACTTGATGCCCTTGACGCAGTGGGCCGCGGTGAGGACCTTGGTCGGGGCGATCACGGCACCGCCGCAGAAGTAGCCGGCGCCGGTGCTGTCCTTGAAGTGCAGCTGCGCCATCCACGGCGCGGTGGAGATGGAGGTCTCCTGCCCGCCGATGATGCGGGCGCTGGGCGCGCTCTCCACGGAGGCGTCCGGCTGCTTCACCAGGGATCGCGGGCTCTTGGCGTCGGCCGCCATCGCGTCGGCCGCGCGCTGGGCCAGTTCCTCCTGCGGAACCGTGTCCGACTGCGACGGCAGCGCGCTGATGCGAGGCGCCTCGCCTGCTTCCGCCGAGTCGGAGTTCGTGACGGCGATACCGGCCCCCACCAGGGCGACGACTGCGGCGGCGGCCGGCAGTGCCAGTGTCATACGGCGCCGGTGACGGCCGCCGCGCGTGCCTATCTGCACTGAGTAAACCCCTTGGGTCGACCCGGCGGAGCGCGACCGCAACGCCGGAAGAATCCATGACGGTGGCGGGGCGTGACTGCGACACGGGCAGTGAGCCGGAAAACCCCCCTGGCCTCGGCTCGGACTGCGCGGCGGAATCCCCCCACGTCGATGGGAGGATGCTACGCCTGTCAAGTGTTGGTTGACCAGCGGCGGGTGAGAATCCCGTGAAAAGGCGTGAAAAAGGCCCTCCCCGTCACCGAAGTGACCGGGAGGGCCTCCTGAGGCGGCGTCAGTCGTTGCTGTTGCCGGACGACGGGGTCGTCTTCTGGATCTGGAGCAGGAATTCGGCGTTCGACTTCGTCTGCTTCATCTTGTCGAGCAGCAGCTCGATCGCCTGCTGCTGGTCGAGCGCATGCAGCACCCGGCGCAGCTTCCAGACGATGGCGAGCTCGTCGCTGCCCAGCAGGATCTCCTCCTTGCGGGTGCCGGACGCGTCGACGTCCACCGCCGGGAAGATGCGCTTGTCGGCGAGCTTCCGGTCGAGCTTGAGCTCCATGTTGCCGGTGCCCTTGAACTCCTCGAAGATCACCTCGTCCATGCGCGAGCCGGTGTCGACCAGCGCGGTGGCCAGGATGGTCAGCGAGCCGCCGTCCTCGATGTTGCGCGCGGCACCGAAGAAGCGCTTCGGCGGGTAGAGCGCGGTCGAGTCGACACCACCGGAGAGGATGCGGCCGGAGGCGGGCGCCGCGAGGTTGTACGCGCGGCCCAGGCGGGTGATCGAGTCGAGCAGGACGACCACGTCGTGACCCAGCTCCACCAGGCGCTTGGCGCGCTCGATGGCCAGCTCGGCGACGGTGGTGTGGTCCTCGGCCGGACGGTCGAAGGTCGAGGAGATGACCTCGCCCTTGACCGACCGCTGCATGTCGGTGACCTCTTCCGGACGCTCGTCGACGAGGACGACCATCAGGTGGCACTCGGGGTTGTTCGTGGTGATCGCGTTGGCGACCGCCTGCATGATCATGGTCTTGCCGGTCTTCGGCGGGGCCACGATCAGGCCTCGCTGCCCCTTGCCGATCGGCGACACGAGGTCGATGATCCGCGTGGTCAGCACACCCGGGTCGGTCTCCAGACGGAGACGGTCCTGCGGGTAGAGCGGGGTCAGCTTGTTGAACTCGGGGCGGCCCCGGCCGGAGTCGGCGGCCATGCCGTTGGCCGAGTCCAGACGGACCAGCGCGTTGAACTTCTCGCGGCGCTCGCCCTCCTTCGGCTGGCGTACGGCGCCGGTGATGTGGTCACCCTTGCGCAGGCCGTTCTTGCGGACCTGGGCGAGGGAGACGTACACGTCGTTCGGGCCGGGCAGGTAGCCGGAGGTCCGGATGAACGCGTAGTTGTCGAGGATGTCCAGGATGCCCGCGACCGGGATCAGGACGTCGTCCTCGGAGACCTGCGGCTCGCCGGCCTGGAAGTCGTCGCGGCCACGGCGGCCACGACGGTCGCGGTAGCGGCCACGGCGGCCGCGGCGGCCGCCCTCGTCGTCGAAGTCGTCCTGCGGGCCGGTCTGGCCGCCCTGCTGGCCGCCCTGGCGCTGCTGACGCTGGCCGCCGCCCTGCTGGTCGTCGCCCTTGCCGCCGCGGTCCCGCTGACGGTCACGCTGGCGGTCCCGGCGTTCGCCGCGGTCACCACGCTCGCCGCGGTCGCCGCGGTCGCGCTGGCGGTCGCGGCGGCTGCCCTCGGCGGTGTCGGCGGACGCGTCGCCCTTGGTCTCGGGCTGGCCGTCGGCCCGGGTGTCGGTCTTCGCCTCCGTACGGACGTCGGCGCGGACCTCGGTCCGGACGTCGCCCTCGGGGCTGCCGGCGGGGGCGGTGGCGCGACGGCGGCGGCGCTCGCCGGCGGGCTGGTCGTCACCGGAGGCGCCGCCCTGCTCGGCCGGGGCCGAAAGCTTCGGGGAGGGCTGGCCGGGGATCTCGATCTGCTGCTGCGCCACGGCCTTGTCGGCCTTCTCGGCGGCCTTGTCGGCCTTGCCGGAGGCGTCCTCGCCCGTGCGGGCCTTGGAGGTGGCGCGACGCTTGGGCTTCGTCTCGGCGGCACCTGCCGCGTCGGCGGTCTTGGGCGCGGAGGCACCGCCTCCGGCCTGCGCCTCCTTGATGACCTCGATCAGCTGGCTCTTGCGCATGCGCGCGGTGCCCCTGATGCCGAGGCCGGACGCGACCTGCTGCAGCTCGGCCAGGACCATGCCGTCGAGGCCGGTGCCGGAGCGGCGGCGCCGTGACGTGGTGCCAGTGGCAGCACCTGCGGCGGGCGCGGCGGTGTCGACACTGTTGTCGGCAGTCACGCCCATCAGATCGGTGGTGTCGCTCACGAAGGGTCCTTCCCTGGAGCGGACGTCGGCCTTCTGGCTCGGCGACCGGTTGTGCTGTCCGACAGCGGTCCTTGATCGGTGGACCGAGTCGGGGCGGTGGTCCCGCCGGGTACGGCGGAGAAGAGGAACGTGCTTGGGTCCGGCCCGAGGCCCCCTGCTCGGCCCGCTCCTGGGAAAAGCGAGGGGTGTCGCGCGCCGGTTCCGGAGCGTGCTCGAAACTGCTCAGGCAGGCTGCTCAGGCAGTGGAGGAGGCTCCCGGAAGAATGGTGGTCCCGGATGGGGACACTCAGCACCACGCCACAAAGACGTCGGGTGCAGACTCGAGGTTAACACTACCGGCTCCAACAAACATTCCCCCTCTCCAACACCGGCAACCGTGTACTACGGGGCGAGCGGCAGGACGCTCGCGCCCGAGGCGTCGAGGGCCAGCCGGTTGGCCGCCCAGCCCTCGCCCGCCAGCCGCGCGACCTTGTCCGCCGCGCCGCCCTCGGCCAGCGCGAGCACCGTGGGACCCGCACCGGAGATGACCGCGGGAACGCCGTCCGCGCGCAGTCGGTTCACAAGTGCGATGCTCTCCGGCATCGCGGGAGCCCGGTACTCCTGGTGGAGGCGGTCCTCGGTGGCGGCCAGCAGCAGCTCGGGGCGCCTGGTCAGGGCCTCGACGAGCAGCGCGGCACGGCCGGCGTTGACCGCGGCGTCCACGTGGGGGACGGTGCGCGGCAGCAGGCCGCGGGCGGTCTCGGTGAGGACGGGCTTCGCGGGGACGAAAACCACCGGAACGATGGAATCCGACGGGTTCATCCTGATCGCCCGGGCGGCGCCGCCCTCCATCCAGGCGAGCGTGAAACCGCCGAGCAGACAGGCGGCCACGTTGTCCGGGTGGCCCTCGATCTCGGTGGCGAGCTCCAGCAGCGCCGCGTCGTCGAGCCTGGCGTCGCCGCCTATGGTCACGGCGCGGGCGGCGACGATGCCGGCGCAGATGGCGGCGGAGGAGGAGCCGAGGCCCCGGCCGTGCGGGATGCGGTTCGCGCAGACGACCTCCAGGCCGCGCGGCTGGCCGCCGAGCAGGTCGAAGGCCGTGCGCATGGAGCGTACGAGCAGATGGCTCTCGTCGCGCGGGAGGGTCTCGGCGCCCTCTCCGGCGATGTCGATGTGCAGCCCGGAGTCGGCGACCCGGACGACGACGTCGTCGTACAGCCCCAGCGACAGGCCGAGGGCGTCGAAGCCCGGGCCGAGGTTGGCGCTGGTGGCGGGAACGCGCACCCGGACGGCGGCGGCGCGGAACGCGGGACCGGCCATCGCTCGATGACTCTCCTTGGATCTGACGACGTGGTTGTCGCGTGTTGTGCGAGGTCGGGGGGTCGTGGTTCTACAGGGGGTACGGGGGTGGTGCGAGGAGTACGAAGACCCGTGGGCCGCAGCGGCATCAACGGCAACAGCACCGCGGCATATGCGGCGGGGCGGGTTCGGTACAGCCTATCGAAGGAAGGTTCTGTGGCGACATAGGGCGCACAGGAGGCGCACGATGCGTGTCGCGAGCCGTGCCGTGCTTCGGAGTACGACACCGTGCGGGTTGCGAATTTCGGCCAGATTTCGCAGCTCGGGGGCATGGGCCGCCGCGCGGGCCGGAAGGGGGCCGTCCGGGCTCCGGGCGGTGACCCGCCGGAGCCCGGACGGCGCCTCAGACCAGGCCGAGCCGCTCCGCGGCGGTGGCCGCGTCGACCGGTACGGTGACCGGCTGCGGCGCTCCGGCGACCGCCCAGTCCGGGTCCTTGAGGCCGTTTCCGGTCACGGTGCACACGATCTTCTGGCCCGGGTCCACCTTGCCCTGCTCGGCCGCCTTCAGCAGGCCGGCCACCGAGGCGGCGGAGGCGGGCTCCACGAACACGCCCTCCTGAGAGGCCAACAGGCGGTAGGCGCGCAGGATCTCACGGTCCGTCACCTCGTCGATGAAGCCGCCCGACTCGTCCCGCGCGGCCAGCGCGAAGTCCCAGGACGCCGGGTTGCCGATGCGGATCGCGGTGGCGATGGTCGACGGGTCCTTGACGACCTCGCCCCGCACCAGGGGCGCGGAGCCGGAGGCCTGGAAGCCCCACATGCGGGGGGTGCGGGTGGAGACCCCGTCCGCCGCGTACTCCTTGTAGCCCTTCCAGTAGGCGGTGATGTTGCCGGCGTTGCCGACGGGCAGGACGTGGACGTCGGGGGCGTCGCCCAGCATGTCCACGATCTCGAAGGCGGCGGTCTTCTGCCCCTCGATGCGGACCGGGTTGACCGAATTGACCAGCGCCACCGGGTAGTTGTCGGAGAGCGCGCGGGCCAGCGTCAGGCAGTCGTCGAAGTTGCCGTCGACCTGGAGGATCTTGGCGCCGTGGACCAGGGCCTGGCCCATCTTGCCGAGCGCGATCTTGCCCTGGGGCACCAGGACGGCGGAGACCATGCCGGCCCGGACGGCGTACGCGGCCGCCGAGGCGGACGTGTTGCCGGTGGAGGCGCAGATGACGGCCTGCGCGCCCTCCTCCTTGGCCCGGGTGATGGCCATGGTCATGCCGCGGTCCTTGAAGGAGCCGGTGGGGTTGGCGCCCTCCACCTTCAGGTGCACCTCGCACCCCGTGCGCTCGGAGAGCACCTGCGCGGGTACGAGCGGCGTACCACCCTCACGGAGCGTGACGACCGGGGTCGTGTCCGTGACCGGGAGCCGGTCGCGGTACTCCTCGATGATTCCGCGCCACTGGTGAGTCATTGCTGGTTACTCTCCTTCGACCCGCATGATGCTGGCGACACCGCGGACGGTGTCGAGCTTCCGCAGCGCCTCGACGGTCCCGGACAGGGCGGCGTCGGGCGCGCGATGGGTGACGACGACGAGGTCCGCCTCGCCGTCCTTGCCCTGCTGGCGCACCGTATCGATGGATACGCCGTGCTCGGCGAAGACCGTCGCCACCTGGGCGAGTACGCCCGGCTTGTCGGCCACGTCGAGGCTGATGTGGTACCGCGTCACCACGTCGCCCATGGGGCTGACGGGGAGCTGGGTGTACGCGGACTCGCCGGGACCCGTCGCGTCGTTGAGGCGGTTGCGGCAGACGGCGACGAGGTCGCCGAGAACGGCGGACGCGGTCGGCGAACCGCCGGCACCGGGCCCGTAGAACATGAGCTGCCCGGCGGCGTCCGCCTCCACGAACACGGCGTTGTACGCGCCGCGCACCGAGGCGAGCGGGTGGCTGAGCGGGATCATCGCGGGGTGCACGCGCGCGGTGACGGACCCGCCGTCCGCGGCCCGCTCGCAGATGGCGAGCAGCTTGATGGTGCAGCCCATGCGCTTGGCGGAGGCGAAGTCGGCGGCGGTGACTTCGGTCATCCCCTCGCGGTACACGTCGTCGAGGCGTACGCGGGTGTGGAAGGCGATGCCGGCGAGGATGGCGGCCTTGGCGGCGGCGTCGAAGCCCTCGACGTCGGCGGTCGGGTCCGCCTCCGCGTACCCGAGGGCGGTGGCCTCGTCGAGCGCCTCGGAGTACCCGGCCCCGGAGGTGTCCATCTTGTCGAGGATGAAGTTGGTCGTGCCGTTGACGATGCCGAGCACCCGGTTGACCTTGTCGCCGGCGAGGGACTCGCGCAGCGGGCGGATCAGCGGGATGGCGCCGGCGACGGCCGCCTCGTAGTAGAGGTCCCGGCCGTGCTGCTCGGCGGCCGCGTACAGGCTCTGGCCCTCCTGGGCGAGGAGCGCCTTGTTCGCCGACACCACGGAGGCGCCGTGCTCGAACGCGGTGGTGATCAGCGTACGGGCGGGCTCGATGCCCCCGATGACCTCGACGACGACGTCGATGTCCCCGCGTTTGACCAGGGCGGTCGCGTCGGTGGTGATGAGCTCCTGTGGGATGCCCTCGCGCACCTTGGAGGGCCGGCGGACGGCGACACCGGCGAGCTCGACGGGCGCGCCGATCCGCGCCGCGAGGTCGTCGGCGTGCGTCGTCATGATGCGCGCCACCTCTGAGCCGACCACTCCACAGCCCAGCAGCGCCACCTTCAGCGGACGCGTACGCATCATCCGACCTCGTTTCTCATACTTCTACGGTGTGGACCAGTCTCACTCACCGGACGGAAGTTTCTCCCTTCCGTCCGGATTATGAGACATCTATTTCATCAGCCGACATCGAGACGCAAAAGATCTTCTTCCGTCTCACGCCGGACGACGACCCGCGCCTCCCCGTCCCGCACCGCGACGACGGGCGGCCGGAGGGCGTGGTTGTAGTTGCTGGCCATGGACCGGCAGTACGCGCCGGTGGCCGGGACGGCGATCAGGTCGCCCGGCGCGACGTCCGCCGGCAGGAACGCGTCCTTGACCACGATGTCGCCGCTCTCGCAGTGCTTGCCGACGACCCGGCTGAGCATCGGCTCCGCGTCGCTCGTCCGCGACACCAGCGCGACCGAGTACTCGGCGTCGTACAGGGCGGTGCGGATGTTGTCCGACATGCCGCCGTCGACGCTCACGTACGTCCGCAGCCCGGCGAGCGGCTTGACGGTGCCGACCTCGTAGAGCGTGAAGGCGGTGGGGCCGACGATGGCGCGCCCCGGCTCGACGGAGATCCGGGGGGTGCGCAGCCCCGCCGCCTCGCACTCCCGCGTCACGATGTCGCCGAGCGCCTTGGCGATCTCGTGCGGCTCGCGCGGGTCGTCGTCGGGGGTGTACGCGATGCCGAGGCCGCCGCCGAGGTCGATCTCGGGCAGCTCGACGCCGTGCTCGTCGCGGACCTGCTTGAGCAGCCCGACGACCCGGTGGGCGGCCACCTCGAACCCGGAGGTGTCGAAGATCTGCGACCCGATGTGGGAGTGGATGCCGATGAGCTCCAGCCCGTCGAGCTTCAGCGCCCGCCGTACGGCCTCGGCGGCCTGGCCGCCGGCCAGCGCGATGCCGAACTTCTGGTCCTCGTGGGCGGTGGCGATGAACTCGTGGGTGTGCGCCTCGACGCCCACCGTCACCCGGATCTGCACCTTCTGGCGCCGGCCGAGCGACTGGGCGATGTGGGCGACGCGGACGATCTCCTGGAAGGAGTCGAGCACGATCCGCCCGACGCCCGCCGCCACGGCCCGCTCGATCTCCGCGGCGGACTTGTTGTTCCCGTGGAACGCGATCCGCTCGGGGGGCATCCCGGCGTCCAGCGCGGTCGTCAGCTCACCGCCCGAGCAGACGTCGAGGTTGAGCCCCTCCTCGTGCAGCCACCGCACGACGGCACGGGAGAGGAAGGCCTTGCCGGCGTAGAAGACGTCCGCGTCCTTGCCGAACGCCTCCGCCCAGGCGCGGCAGCGGGCCCGGAAGTCGGTCTCGTCCAGGAAGTAGGCGGGGGTGCCGAACTCCTCGGCGAGGGTGGTGACGGGGATCCCGCCGACGGTGACGACCCCGTCCTCGTTCCGCGTGACGGTCCGGGCCCAGACCTTCTCGTCCAGGCGGTTGAGGTCGGCGGGCGGGGCGGCGTAGTGGCCCTCGGGGAGGACATCGGCGTGACGGGGCCCGGCGGGGTGTGCGGAACGGCTCATTTCTCTCTCACAAGTAGTCAGGGGCGCTGATGCCGAGCAGGGCCAGGCCGCCGGCCAGCACCGTCCCGGCGGCTTCGGCGAGGGCGAGCCGGGAGCGGTGGGCGGCCGAGGGTTTCTCGTCGCCGAGGGGCAGCACGGTGTGCTGGAACCCCAGGAACGCGTCGGCTGTGGCCTCCAGATGCCGGGCGACCCGGTCGGGGGCGCGGTGGCGGGCGGCGGCTTCCAGGACGGCGGGGTGGTCGCCGAGGACGGTGAGGAGACGCGGGGCGTCGACCTCCTCCTCGTACGCGGCGCCGATCCCGAGCTGCGCGGCGTTGCGGAGGAGGGCCCGGGCGCGCGCATGGGCGTACCGGACGGTGAACAGCGGGTTGGCCTCGCTCTGGACGAGCAGCCCGTCGGGCGCCAGGGCCCGGTCGTGCGCGGCGGGGCGGAGCAGCGCCCAGCGGGCGGCGTCGGGGCCGAGGGCGCGCACGTCGTGGGTGACGGGGAGGGGGTGGAGGGCGACGGTCTCGGCGCGGGCGCCGGTCTCGGCGCGGGCGACGGTCTCGGCGCGGGCGACGGTCTCGGCGCGGGCGACGGTCTCGGCGCGGGCCGCGCTGCCGCTGTCGGGTACGTCGGGTACGTCCGCGGCGTCGGTCACGTCGGTCACGTCGGCGCCCTGGGCGCGCAGCAGGTCGCCCACGGCGCCGGCCAGGACGACGGCCCGGACGTGGTCCGGGTGGCTCAGCCGGAAGGCGCGCCCCTGGAGGGTGGTGCCGTGCCCGTACCGCCGCCCCCGGGTGAGGACCTCCCGCACCAGGGCGTGGCCGCCGCGGTCGGCGAGGGTGATGTTCAGGAACCCGGGCCCGGTGATCTCGACGCGCGCGATGCCCTCGGCCTCCGCGATGCGCGGCACCAGGACCCGGGCGACGCCCAGCGGCTCCATCCCGGCCTCCCGGGAGAGCTGGAGCGCCGCGTTGGTGGCCCAGTCCCCGCGCCCGCCGGGCCGCGGGCGCTCCACCTTCACGCGCTCGGGCACCCGCGCCCGCTCCCCCAGCGCGCCCTCACCGACCGCGCGGCGCACGGCGTGCAGCACGGTGAGCGAGAGGTCTGCGGGGGTCACGGGACAAGCGTATGGGAGGAGGCCCCGTCGGACGGAACCGGTTTCGCCATCCGGGCAGCGCCACCCGACCGGCCGGTCAGCTCCAGGCACTCCCGGCATGTCCGGCACCGCTGCGGCCGTCGACGGGCGGCGTCTCCCGGTGCATGAGCTGCCGCACCAGCCGCACGAGCTCGGCCGGCTCGAAGGGCTTCGCCAGGAACGCGTCCACCCCGGCGGCGAGCCCGCTCTCCACCTCGTACTGCGCGCACGCGCTGACGATCGCCACGGGCAGGTGTCTGGTCCGCGGATCCTCCCGCAGCCGCTCGGCGGTCCGCAGACCGTCCAGGCGGGGCATGACGACGTCGAGGGTCACCACGTCGGGCCGGACGTCATGGACCACGTCCAGACACTCGGCACCATCGGCCGCGGTCACGACCTCGAAGCCCTCCAGCTCGAGATTGACCCTGATCAGCTGCCGGATGACCCTGTTGTCGTCCACGACGAGCACCCGGCCGGACACGCCTGACACAACTCGAGAGTAGGTCGAGCCGCTGCCCTGCGTCCGGGTTTTCCCCACTTCCGCCCCACACGGGCGACCCGGCCCTCCCGGCCGCCCCTAAATACCTGTTCACAGGCACCGCCCCGGAGCTGGTAGTGTTCTACCCGTCGCCGCGAGCAACACCACCGCGACGGACACGCCCCCGTAGCTCAGGGGATAGAGCAACGGCCTCCGGAGCCGTGTGCGCAGGTTCGAATCCTGCCGGGGGCACAGAAGCCGGAACAGCGTGATCATCCCGCTGACCAGCACATGTGCCAGACGCTGAGAGCCGGACCCAGTCCCACTGGGTCCGGCTCTTTGTCGCTGTCTATCACTGGTCCCGTGTGAGTGGCGTGTGGGGCCATCCTGCACCTGGCGAGGATGGAATCTCACCCCTCAGCTGTGTGCCGTCATCGTCTAGCGCCTGGACAGCCACGACCGAGAAGGCGTCGAGACTCACTCTCAACACATCCGCCGCCTGATCCAAATGGTTCAGCTCCGCCTCGTATCGAGCTAAGGGCTGTCCCGTAAGCGGGTTCCGCAGTCTGGGCTTCAGAGGAAGCCCAGCGGGACGTCTTTCTCGATGCAGAGCCGCAGGACGCCCGCCAGCTGGCGGGCGTCCTCGATGTGCTGGAAGAGCTGGTCGCCGCCCTCCCGTGTCCACTGGTCGGTGATCGCTTCCAGCCGGACCAGAATCGACGCGCACTCGGCAGGCGAAAGGTCGTCGCCGCCGGCATCCGAATGATCGAGGAGTGGCTCCAGAACAGTGGACACCTCGCTCCACGGGCGCTCGCCGCCGAAGCCTGACATCTCGGAGAGGACGAACCCCTCGGCCTCGGCCAGACGCCGCCGGAACGCGGCGAAGCCGCTGTAGGACCAGGAGACATCCGGACTGCTGTTGTCTCCGTCGCCAGGGAAAAGGACCAGTCCCATGTGCCCTCCTTGCTTGCCGAGCACACAGGATCGAGGACGCTGGGCAGCCCCTGCAACTGGAATGATCTTGGTGTGGCTGGTGTGATCACGGCGTCGGAGCCGTCCTGGATAGCCCCGTTCACCGGGCTGAGCCCGCGGCAGTTCGGCAAGCTGGTGGCGGTGCTGCGACGTGGGGGTGCGGACGCGGTCCGCAAAGGCAGGCCGTGGACCGCTGGAGGACCGGGCCCTGCTGGTCGCTGCGTACTGGCGCACGAACCTCACCGTGCGGCAACTCGCGCCGCTGTTCGGAGTGTCGAAGTCGGCGGTGGGCCGGATCATCGACCACCTGGGGCCGATGCTCGCGCTCCAGCCCCGCAAGCGGTTCGCCAAGGACGCTGTGCTCATCGTGGACGGCACCCTGGTCCCCACCCGGGACCACACGATCGCCGAGCGGTCGAAGAACTACCGGTACTCCACCAACCACCAGGTCGTCATCGACGCCGACACCCGCCTGGTCGTCGTGGTCGGCAGGCCGTTGGCCGGGAACCGCAACGACTGCAAGGCGTGGGAGGAGTCCGGTGCCAAGGCCGCCGTCGGCAACACCGTCACGATCGCCGACGGCGGCTACCCGGGCACCGGCCTCGTCATCCCCCACCGCCGGCAGCCCGGCCAGACCGAACTGCCGGACTGGAAGGAGGAACACAATAAGTCCCACAAACAGGTCCGAGCCCGGGTCGAGCACGTCTTCGCCCGCATGAAGACCTGGAAGATCCTCCGCGACTGCCGCCTCAAGGGCGACGGCGTCCACCACGCCATGCTCGGCATCGCCCGGATGCACAACCTCGCCCTCGCCGGATAGGGAAGCGGGCCGCACGGCGGCCCACCACGCTTGAGACGGCCAAAAAATCATTACGGGACAGCCCTTAGGGAGTTTATGGGCGGCGCACCGACTGAGAGAAGACAGCCCGCTCCTGGCTGGTTCCCCTATTTTTCATCTGGGAGGCGAATGGCGGCAGCGATCTCGACAAGTCGAGTGAATACCACGAGAGCCCCCAAAGCAGGCAGCAAGCCCGCCAAGGTCCAAAATGTGAAGAAACCCGCAGCGGCGCCAAGGCCAGTGCGCCATCCAGTCGACGCGAACCCCCCTACTGCTGCCACCAAGATGAGAGAAACGCTCGAAAGAATACCGAAAAAAATAACAGTAAAGAAGGGGGTTAGATATTGGGAGATCGGCAAAATCCCAGCCCCCTTTGCTTTCTTGAGAAACTCTGTGTCACTGGCTCTCGTAATCATTGCAAGTGCCGCCAGTACCGCACCGATGATCACGCCAACCAGTGAAGCTGCGACTCGTACCGCAGCCTCCAACCCAGTGGGACACTCACGCCCCATCCACGCTCCCCCTGCCGCCCCGAGCAGAGCAACAATGTGGACCCCCCACCATGTACTCCAAACATGGAGAACCCGCACAAATTCTTTGAAGTACTTGTTGCCAGGTGTCCACCCTGTGGGCTCGGTCGATCTCGAGTTCTCACCCTTAGGACCTTCGATGCTCATGCGGAACCTGACCCCCCAGACGGCCACCTCTCGGCAAGCCAAACCAAAGCCAGAAGGAGGGCGATAGCCACTCGTTCTCCGGTGACTGTGAACGATGGCTCGAATTCCGCTGGATTATCTCTGGAGTCGTAGATGTCATCGTTCGCCGATACCGCCCTCACATCAATCCTCCCCCGGCTCGCCTCACTATCGAGACGTTCCGCCTCGGCGCGCGTCATCCACAAACCGCGCTTATTATAGTACCGCTCATCCCGAATATATTCGCCGTATCTCGCCATGTCCGCGATGGCCTCGTACAGACTTCTGTGATCATTCGGCAACCGGATCGTAAGCTCAAGCTTCACGAGCGGCGTCATTTCATCAAGTGACTTAATTACGGACCCGGGAGCGGAGACGAGGTCGACGCTCAGTGAAATCCCACCCGCCCCCTCCCTCCCCCCCATAAGTTCACGAAAGAAGCCTTCGACGTTAGAGGCGGCCGCACGCGGCTCGGTCTCATTCGGTACAGCTACAGAAATCCACTGCCTGTCAACATCCAACGCAAAGAAACAGCCCGACCTGGAACCATAGACCTTGAAGTTTCTCTTTTCCGCGACAGAAGACGCCAGGCGGAACGAGGCGCTCACCTCGGAATCACCGACAGGGCTCGACGAATCAACTTCGTATTCGGAGAGTGCAGAGGTCAGCTCACCGAAGAACTTCTTGTGCTCCTGAACTTCCGAACCTCTACCAACGTGCAAAAAGGCATGAAACAGCGCAAGGGCTCGACGATGAGGGTCAGGCCATGAACGAACGTTTACACGCCCAAGGAAGATCCGGTACATGAATCGGACCATACGATTACATCGATCTCAGGTTCAAGGCGCCAAAAGAGTGACCTCTCAGCAGCGGGAACGGCGTGGTCCGCGTGAGTCGGCCGCCGCTCCGGCCCCACCCCCTCCGCCCCGCGCCATCGCCTTTGCCAGCCACTCGTCTGCCCCCTAGGGGCCCGCCACGTCCACGGAGGTTGAGCAGCCCAGCGCTACAGACCGTCTCAGTTTCCGTCTCATTCACCTCCGTACGCTGGCGTTCATAGCCGTACGGGCTGTGGTTTTCCAGAGGGCTGTGAACGCCACTGAACACGGGCGGACGTCCGTGAATACGGCCCTGAGCTGGTCAAACAGACTTGGAAAGCGTGTGGGTTCCCGCGCGCCCGGAATGTCTCGGGGCGCCGGTCGTGCGCTCTAGCCGCATGGATGACCGCCGGCCCACCCTGTGGAGTCCGAAGTCAGGGACAGGGGGCGTCGTGAGTGATTGGAAGCAGAGCAAGTGCGGGTGGCCCCTGAAGCATGGAGGCCGCTGCGCAAACTTGACCATGAAGAACACCTCCCGATGCTGGCGACACCAGGGGGACTGGACGAAGCGGGGGCAAGCGGAGCGGAAGAAAGCCAACAGGGGCCGCAAGCGGTGACCCGAGCGTGCAGGTAGCGTCGGAGAGAGGGTGAAGCGGGTTGCGTGCCATCTGTCATCCGGCATCGGGCGCGTGAGTAGCGTGTGAGGCGCGTGGACTCTTGGCCTGGGTGACAGATTTACCCAGGTCAAGACCATCCCCAAGTGCTGACCACCAATGCCCTCCGGAGCCGTGTGCGCAGGTTCCAATCCTGCCGGGGGCACCCAGTATGAGGTGCCCAAAGACCCCGTCACCAGCGGAAACGCTGAGGCCGGGGTCTTCGCGTATGTGCAGGCGTGTGCGGCCCGGAGCGGCCGTATGTCGGGGTCCGGGGACGAGGCGTGGGCGTGATCTCGGATCATCCCCGCAGGTAGTGAGCCTGATCTGAGCCGAGCAGGCCTGCTCCTAGTTCTCGTCGTTCCGGCCTTTTGGCCCGCTGCGGCGGGGACGCCAGGCTGGCGGCGGGAGCTGCCGAAGCCGCCATCGGTCGCCGGCTCCAGAAAGGCGAACAGACGAGTTGGGTGGACTCATGGATCTATCCGATGTGGCCGTTGCCGCTGATCACCGCAGGAGGAACTCTGGGCGGGGCGATGGTCCGTTGTCGCCTGGGCCGAGGTTGTGTCGTCCAACGGTGGGAGCCATCCGGTCGATCGGTCCGCTGAAGGCGGCCTCCGGCTTCCTGCTTAGCGTCGTGCCAGCGCGAGGCGCTGTCGTCGCCGTCTTCCAGTGAGGGTTGGCCGGCCTGATGGCCGTCGAGGAGACCGGACCGGTCATGCCGATGATGCCGAACCGATCTTCGTGGTCGGCGCGGTCTCGGCCCGGCCGGCGAGTCCATGGCCGCAGTTGCTGGACCGGGCCCAACGTTGACGTCAAGGGTGAGGGCCTACGTACCGTGACCGACGGCGACGACCGCAGGGACCCGGACGAGGACCGGGAGCTGGTGCGTGCTGACGTACGCCTCCGCCACCGCCAGCAGCCGGTGAGGGCTCCGCAGGGACAGGGCGCACTCACCGGCTGCCGCGCGTCGCGACGGGCTCAGCCGCCCTGGAGCCGCAGCCGGAAAGCGGGGCAGACGTCCGGGTCGTCGTCCGCGTAGAGATAGGTGCGTCCGTCGCTTTCGGCGATCGACAGCGAGTCGAGTGTGTCCCCATTCAGGAAGCGCTCCGGTGCGGTGAAGGAGAGAGACAGGTGCGCGAACTCGGTGGCCGAGGTGCCGCCCTGCACCACGGACCAAGTGCCGGACCCGTCGAAGGTCTCGCCGAGTTCGCTCCGGTACCAGTCACCGGTCGGCCAGTCGTGAACGGTGACCGTGCCACTGCCCGGCTTGCTCGCCGACGCCTTCAGGGTGAGCGTCACGCCCTCCGCGTCGCCCTCGCCCCGGTAGGCGCCCGTGAGTTCCCCGGAGGTCGCTCCGACCGCCTGCTGCCCCATGCAGCCCCCGACAGCGGTGGACGCCGACGAGCAGCCTGGCAGGCAGGTCAGCAGAGCCAGCACGGCGGCCACCGGCAGACGTACTCGGAACACCGACTCACTTCCCCTTCGCCGGAATACGCTCGGTCCAGACGATCTTCTGGTCCACGGACGAGAAGACGCCCTCCTCGCGGTTGAACTTCTCCAGCCAGTCGTAGTAGCCGATGTAGTGCAGCAGCGACTCATTGCTGGTGTTGTTCTTCAGCGCGTACTCGACCACCAGCGAACCGTCGGGGTCCTGGCCCTTGACTGTGTAATTCAGGTTGTACGAGCCGGTGAACGCCTCGCCCAGATGGTCCTCGTTCCCGGTGACGATCGCCGGCAGATCCGTGGTGATCAGCTTCTTGAGCGCGCCCAGCTTGCCGCTCTCCGAGATCGAGTACGCCACGCTGCCCTGCGGCTGGCCGGTGGACCTCCACTGCTCCAGCGTGTCCAGCCGCAGCTGCTCCATGCTCTCGCTGGACCGGATCAGCTCGGTCATCTCGTCGCCGTAGTAGTAGTCGCGGTGCCGGGGGCCGTCGCCGGTCACCCAGTCCCACCCCAGCGAGTACGGATCGTGCGAACTGAGCCCCGGATAGGGTTCCTTGCCCTGGAGGGCGAGGTCCAGCGCGTTGTACGCGTCCTCGCTGATCTTCTTGGTGGAGTCGATGTCGGTGAGCCCCGGATCGCTGTTGAACCACTGGCCCAGGCCGATGTCCGCCATCAGGCTGTAGGCGAGGTTACGGTCGGCCGTGACCCCCCGCTTGAGGATCTGCGCGATCTCCCGATCCGCCGCCTCGATGGTCTTCTTCTCCTCGTCGGTCAGCTCGACCTTGCAGACCCCGTGGATGACGTCCGGGGAGAGCGTCCCGTCCGCGTTGATGTGCAGGCCCTTCTCCTTGGCCCGCCGCGTGGCGTCCTTGAGGTCATTCTGGGCGGACTTCAGATCGCCCACGCCGTCCTCGACAACGCGCCGGGCCGCGTCCGCCACCTTCGCGGCACTCTCCAGCTGGCGCTCGATGTCGTCGATCATCTTCCAGGCGTACGGGGCCGCCGCCCCTTCCCAGTAGCCCTTGTCGCGCAGCGGCGTGAGCACCTCGTCGTGCATGCGCTTGCCGAGGTGCTTGATGTCCTGGTGAATGCTCTTCCAGCGGTCCGCCAGGCCGTCCACCGCCAGCGGGTCCACTGCCAACAGGGAGAGGTAGAAGGTCTCGGCCATCAGTAGTCCTCCAGCGCCGAGCGGATCCGCACCTGGCCGGCGGTCTGGCCCACGGCGGTGTCCGCCCGGGTGTAGGTGCCGTCGCTGGACCGCAGGCTTTCGGCGATGTGCGCGAGCCAGGCCGTGACCGTGCCGGCCTGCCGCTCCCACTGCCGGTGGGCGAGCCGGACCGCTCGTGCCGACTCCAGGCCTTCCAGCGCGCCCACTGCCTTCAGCGCGGGCTCCTCCAGCGACGCGGCCGGCTTGTAGAAGTGGGTGTAGATATCGTCGATCTGGCCGGCGGCCTTCTTGAGTACACCTGGTGCGATCTTCAGGTCGACCGGCCGTCCGCCAGAGGGCGGCGGCTTCAGGAAGCCAGGAGGGTCCGGGCGCAGCTGCGGCCGGTCCAGCGGGTCGGCGGTGCTGTCCGCGGGCGGCGCGCTGTAGTGGCCCTCCCATCCGGGGAGGACCTTGTGCCGCTCGAGTTCGTCCGGGGACAGCGGAAGCTTCGCCCCGTCCGGCTCCGGAATACGGTCGTCCCCTGTGGCCTTGCCGTCGCTCATGTGTGATCCCCCGTTCGGTGTCACCCTTCAGGTAATCATGACGATGGTCGGATGATCACATCCGGGATGGAGACCCGATGAACGCTGGTTGAGGCGTGTCGTGTGGCAGCTTCTTGCGCGGCTCCGGCCAGGACGAGTCGACGTGATCGACCCTGATGGCTGCGCCAGGGAACCGCTGCCCAGACTGCCGGCCTCGCTTCGCACGGCGGCGAGACTCGCACTGGGCCGGGTTCTCCAGCACGGATCAGAAGTGGCAACCGGCTGGGGGACAGCGCCGACGCCGACGAGTGGGCGCCAGGAAGTGCGACAGGTCCTCCAAGCACTCGAAACACCCACTGATCACTCGGCGTGACCGCTTCACGGAAGTCGCGTCAGAACCACTGCCGGCCTGGCCAGTAAGGCCATCCGGACCCGTCACAGGGGCGGTGATCCGTGCGGCACGCATTTTCGAAGCTCGACTGTGCAGCGTCAACCAAAAATGATTGACGAATCAATGATATGTGTGGCTTGAACTGTGAGTTCCGTCCGATATCAGCGGGGATCCCTCAACGTTTCCTCAGAATGTGGATCTTTCTTGCCCGGTGGGGCGCGGATGGCCATAGGTTCTGACGCGGCCCGCCGCGCTGACCATGCGAGCGGTGTCATCCGTGCTGCTTATGGAGGGGGAACGATGAGGAAAACGATGAACAAGGCGGCTGCTGTCCCGGTCATGGCCCTCACTCCGGCCAACTGGAGGGGTACGTCGTACAAGGACGGCCCGGGCGGCACCATGGTCGTGCGGGTGGAAAAGCTGGGAAGATCTCGGCCTCCATCACCGTGGGTGCCGAGGCTGAACTCAGCGGCGTGATCGCGTCCGCGAAGGCCAAGGTGGACGCCACCATCGGTGCCGAGGTCGGAATCACCCTCGGGCACGAATACCGCCGCAACGCCACCAACGCCAAGTACGGCCACCCCCAGTACGGATCCTGGGGATATGTGGTGGGGTGGAAGAAGTGGGAAACCACCCCTGACCGGTGCCGTGCGAGGGTCATCAAGAGCGGATCGGCGAAGGTGCCCACCCGGGAGGTCGGACGGAAGTACTGGGAGACCGCGTCATGACAGTGGCACGGAGCCTGTTCGCCGGCACGGCCGTCTGCCTCCTCACCCTGGCCGCCACCGGCTGCACGGACAGTCAGACCCCCAAAACGTCTCCGTCCCCCCACCGTCATCAGCCAGCGGGTCACCCTCGTCCCCCATGCCAACGGCCAAGGAAGGCGAGCAGGGCCGGCGTGCCAAGACCGCGGTGGAAATCGTCCCGCCGGACGACCCGACCTTCGTAGAGTCCGGTCTGGAGCGCGTGGCCGACGGGGTGCACCGGCACTCGGTACTGACTCCAGGGAAGGAATACGAGCTCTCAGTGGGTGCGTCGGCCAAGGCACCCTGAAGATCGCGGTCCAGGGCAGGGACGGGGAACTGTCTTGCGACGCAGTGCCCTGGGTCCAGCGCATCGAGCGGGCGCCCGGCCAGTTGCCCATCGATATCACGGCCGACGCGGGAGCATCCGGCATGGTCGCCTGGCAGATCCCCATGGCCATGAAGTGACCCGCCCCCTGTGGCTCGTGACAACGGCCGCTCGTCCCTGCCCAATCGGAGGAGCCGCTGCAGGACGAGCATGCAAAGCTCGCTTGCTCGTCCTCTGCGTAAGGGCACGGCTTCGCCCCAGGTCCTGTCCGGAAAGCCATGGGAGCCAGAGGCAGAGGCAGGCGATGGCCTGGCCGTGCCGGCGCGTTTGCCATGGCAGTCGGCCGGACGCGCGGCGGGCTGACCACCAAGAGGTGCGGCAGGCGCGCCGGCGGTGGTAAGCGATGGCCGGGCCGGCCGGGGGGGCCGGCCCGGTGAGGGGGTCAGTCGGCGGGGGCGGTTTGCCAGGTGTGGGTGTGGGTGAAGGTGACGCCCGTGTCGAGGGCCGTGAAGTGTTCCTTGCCGCAGCGGATCTTGTCCGCCTCCTCCGGGCGCAGCAGATGCTCCTGGGGGGTGCCCTTGGTCTCTATCACCAGGTAGAGCTGGCGCCGTCCGTCGGGGGTGTCGCGCACTATGGCCCAGTCCGGGTTGTAGGCGCCCAGCGGGGTGGGGATGCGGAACCAGGCGGGCAGCTTGGTGTAGAGGACGACGCTCTCGTCCTTCTCCATGTCCTCGACGAACCGGCGCTCGGTGTCGGAGTCGTAGCGCACCTCCTCGTACACGCTGCGCTGCGCGGGCAGGAGGTTCTTGTCGAGGTAGCCGTGCAGCTCCTCCTCCTCGAAGAGCTCCTGGGCGTAGAAGTCGCCGCTGCCGAGCCGCACGTACTTGACGCCGTCGACGAGCATCCGGCGTTTGCGGGCGGTGATGGTGGTGGCGACGAGGTCGATGAACTCCTGCGGGTTGGCGCGGAAGTCGGCCAGGCGGCCGCTCTCGGTGAGGATGCGCCGGACGGTGCGGCGGGTGAGCCGGGTGCGGTCGACCAGTTCGCCGAGGAGGTCGGGCAGCGGCAGGTCGCCCTGGTCGACGCGTTCGGGGGCCGAGGTCGTCCCGTCGGTGGTGGTGAGGCCGGCTTCGGTGATCAGGACGCGGGCCTTGCTCCAGCGCATCCGCGCCGGGGTCACCGGCGGGGCTTCGCGGACGCCGCGGACGCACTCGGCGACGAGCTTCTCGGTGTCGAAGTCCACCCGGTAGGTGGTGCGGTGCTTGACCCGCTCCCACAGGTCCCGGAAGGCCTCGCTCTCGAAGACCTGCTTGCGCACCTTGACGGTGTGCTTCTCGTCCCGGTTGTTGATTTTCAGCCCGCGGGCGCGCCGGGTGAGCAGGTCGGCCACGGCGGCGGTCAGCGCGGAGTGTTCGGGCGGGAGGGCGAAGGTGCCGTCGGCGAGGGCCCGGGTGAGGGCCTCGGCGTCGATCTTCCCGGTGTGGTGCACGTAGCCCTCGGCGCACAGGTGGGCGTAGATCCGTTCGGAGGTGTCGAAGCCGACGGGGACGGCGGGGTCGACCGGGGAGGGCAGGCCGGCGAACTGGTGGGGTTCCACGACGCCGAAGCGGATCCGCTCGGTGGTCTCCAGTTCCGTCTGGAGCTCGGCGGCGAACTGCTCGTAGCTCTCGGTGGCGATCACGGTGAGGGTGTTGACGTCGGAGCCCTGCACCCGGCGGCCCGTCCGGTCGACCGCGAGGCGCAGGCCGCGGCCGATGGTCTGGCGGCGCTGGCGGTCGGTGCCCATTTCGCGCAGACCGCAGATCTGGAAGACGTTCGGGTTGTCCCAGCCCTCGCGGAGCGCCGAGTGGGAGAAGAGGAACTTCAGCGGCTCGTCCAGGCTCAGCAGGCGTTCCTTGTCCCGCATGATGAGGTCGTACGCCCGCTGGGCCTCCGCCCCCTCCTGGCCGCGGCCCTCGGTGACGTCCTTCCAGGCGCCCTTCTTGTCGCTTGCGAAGTAGCCGTCGTGCACGGCGGCTGCCTCGGACTCCAGGTCAGCCTCGCCCAGCAGGGTGGCGTACCGGGGGTGATTGCGCAGCCGCTGGTACTCGTCCTCGAAGATCCGCGCGTAGTCGCCCTTGACGGGCTTGCCGTCGTCGCCGTACGCGCGGTAGCGGTCGACGCGGTCGATGAAGAACAGGCTGAGCACCTTGATGCCCTTGGGGCGCAGCAGGACCTCCTTGTCGAGGTGCTCGCGGATCGTCCGGCGGATGAGCTGGCGGGCCTTCTCCAGGGGCGGGATGTCGCCGTGGGCCTCGCCAAGGCGCAGGTAGCGGCTGACGCCGGCGCCGCGCAGGTGCAGGAACTCGGCGCCCCGGGTCTTGTCGATCTCGCCGATCTGGAGGCCCTCGTACACGGAGCGCCCGGTGACCACGTCGAGGAGGTCGCCGTCGCGCACCACGACGCTGGTGCGGCGTACGCCGCCGCTCCGGGCGGCGACGTCGAGTTCGACGGTGGCGGAGAAGTCGTTCTTGCGGGTGCTGACGGATTCGAGGCGGACGTACGGGCGGCCGTGGGCGTTCTCGACGGAGCCGCCGGCGACCTCGATCTGCTTGACGAGTCCGGCCTGGTAGGCCTCGACGGCGTCGAGCTTGTAGACCATGTCGTACGTGTCGACGTGGGTGGCGGAGTAGCGGAGGGTGAAGAGCGGGTCCATGGCCGCGAGGGCCTGCCGGCCCTTGCCGCTCAGGCCGCCGTCGACGCTCTGCGGTTCGTCGACGATCAGCACGGGCCGGGTGCGGCGGATCAGGTCGATGGGGGCGTCGCCGCCGGTCTTCTCGCTGGGCTGGTAGATGAGGGCGGTGTCCTTCTTGTTGATGGCCGCCACGGTGGTGATCATCACCTGGATGCCGGTGGCGTACGCGAAGTTCCGCACCTCCCCCAGTTGGGCGGAGTCGTACATGAAGTACGTCAGGGGGGTTCCGTCGTAGAGGGCCTTGAAGTGTTCCCGGGTGATCTGGAGGGACTTGTTGACACCCTCCTTGATGGCGACGGAGGGGACGACGATGACGAACTTGGTGAAGCCGTAGTGCTGGTGGAGCTCGTGGATGGTGCGCAGGTAGACGTAGGTCTTGCCGGTGCCCGTCTCCATCTCGACGGTGAAGTTGAGGTCGTCGGGGTCGGGGTCGGGCGAGGGCGGCAGGCCGCCGCGGAGCTGGACGGCGCGGAGGTTCTCGCCGAGCCGCTCGGCGCCGAGGGTGAGCCGGTTGGCGAGTCCGGTGCCGGGGGTGAAGAGGTCGGCGCGCTGCTCGGTGACGGTGAACAGGCCCTGGCCGGTCTCCTGCCCCTGGAAGAGGTCGCGGACGGCGGCGACGGCCTTGCGCTGGTGCTCCAGTTCGGCGTCGAAGTGCAGACGGAGGTCGGTCATCTGGTCAGCTCACCTACAGGCTCTTCACGAGGGGGAAGCCGTACTGGTCGAGGATGGCCGCCATGTTGGCCTTGGCCACGTCGTCCCGGAACGCGACGTCCTTGAAGTAGACGGACACCTCGCCCGCCGGTTCCAGCTCCTTGCGCCAGTCGACGATGCCGTGCGCGAGGGCCTCGACCCGGTCCCTGCCGATGCTGTCCGCCTCCGACAGGCAGGCGAACAGCCGCCCGCCCCCGGTGCTGTGGACGGCGATGCCGCCGAAGACGCGGGTGGTGACCGGGAGGGAGAGGTCCAGGCCGCGGCCGAGGAGGAGTTCGTAGAGCACGTCCTCGTCGGTACGGCCGTGGACGATGTTGTCGACGACCTCCAGGGTCTGCTGCTCGACGTCCTGGCGGGAGGTGTCCCAGCGCAGCACGCTGGAGTCGCCGAGCGCGAAGGACCGGAAGCCCCGGTCGGGGGCGGCCGGGAGGGCGGCGGCGGCGGCGCGGAGGCGGGTGCGGGTGATGTCGGCGACCGTGGGGTGGTCGGGGTATCCGGTCCGCTCGGGGATCTGGACGAGGATGTAGCGCCGGTTGCCGCCGTCCTCGGCGTTGGCCTGGAGGACGGCGTCGCCGGTGGTGCCGGACCCGGCGAAGAAGTCGAGGACGATGTCCTCGGTGTCCGGCCGGGTCGCCAGGGTCAGGATGCGGCGGATGAGCCGGGTGGGCTTGGGGGTGTCGAAGACGCTGTCGGAGGAGGCGAAGGTGACCCGCTCCAGCAGCTCGCGCTTGGCGTCCTGGTTGTGGCCGACCTCCCCGTAGGGCCAGAAGGTCTGGGGAATGCGGCCCTGTTTGACCTCGGAGAGGAAGCGCTTGACGGCGGGGCTGTTGTTGCCGTCCTTCCCCCACCAAATGCGGTTGTCCGCCTCCATTTCCCGCATGGTCTGCTCGGAGTAGCGCCAGTACGTGCCGGACGGCGGGCCCGGGATGAGCCGGCCGCCGGGCGTGGTGATGGAGTAGGTGCCCTTGCTGTAGTAATTGCGGGCGGTGAAGTTATCGGCCTTCCAGGGGCCGCGCGGGTCGTTGTCGGGGTTCTTGTACGCCGCGTTCTGCTCGTCCGTGCGCGGCAGGAGTCCCGGTGTCCAGGCGTCGGCGTCCCTGGCGTACACGAGGATGTAGTCGTGGTCCTCGGAGAAGTGCCGGGCGCTGTTCTTGGGGGAATAGACCTTCTGCCAGATGACGGAGGCGATGAAGTTCTCCGGGCCGAAGATCTCGTCCATGACCGCCCGCAGGTTGTGCACCTCGTGGTCGTCGATGGAGACGAAGACGACCCCGTCCTCCCTGAGGAGGTTGCGGGCCAGGAACAGCCGCGGGTACATCATGTCCAGCCAGGCGCTGTGGTAGCGGCCGGAGGTCTCGGCGTTGCTGCTCAGCCGCCCTCCCTCGCCGTCGAGCTGGCCGGTGAGCTCCAGGTAGTTGCGGACGCCGTCCTGGAAGTTGTCGGGGTAGATGAAGTCGCGGCCGGTGTTGTAGGGCGGGTCGATGTAGATGAGCTTGACCTTGTGGGCGTAGCTCTTCTGGAGAAGTTTGAGGACTTCGAGATTGTCGCCCTCGATCATCAGGTTGGCGGTGGTGTCCCATTCGACGCTGTCGGCGGGGCGCGGCAGGAGTGCGCCGTTGCTGCGCCGCCTGGCCACTTCGGCCGCCCTTTTCTTTCCGTGCCAGGAGAGACCGAATTTTTCCTGGCCTTCGGCGAGGGTGCCGCCGAGGAGTTCACGGAGGGCGTCGAAATCGATACCGTCCTCGGTGCAGGCGCTGGGGAACAGCTTCTTGAGCTGCGTGATGTTCTCGTCCACCAGGTCGAGGGACCGGATTTCTGGGTCGTCCGGCCTCATCCGCTGCATCGACACCTTGTTCGTCCACCGTTCCTGTCGTCCGTACGCCTTGTCGTCGGCGACGGGGCCCTGGGGAATTCCTGTGCGGGCGCCGCCACTTGACCGCCACCGTACCGTTCGGCGGGTCGTGGGGCCGTCCGGTGGGGGCCACTGCGCGGGGAGGCGGCGGGGCGGACGGGGTGTCGGGTCCCGGGGGACGGGGGACGGGGGACGGGGGACGGGGGTCGGATGCGGATGCGGATGCGGATGCGGGTATGGGTGCGGGTGCGCGTGCGCGTGGATGTGCGGGGGCGTGTATGTGCGGGGGGTGGATGTGCGGGGCGTGGGTGTGGGGTGTGGGGGGTGTGGTCCGGACGCCGCCGTGCCGGCGGCCCCGCCCGTCAGCCGTGTCCGGCGTCGAGGAGGTCGGACCGTGCCAGGAGGTAGGCCAGGTGGGCCCTGCTCCGGCCGCCCAGGAGGTCGGAGGCCTTCTTGATGTGGGTGGAGACGGTGCGCGGGCTGATGCCCAGCCGTGAGGCGATCGCCGCGTCCGTGTACCCCTCCACCATCAGCCGCAGCACGGCGCGACGGGTCTCGTCGGTCATGAGCGGGGGGCGGACGTACTCCTGGGTGATGCTGACCGCTTCGCCACGCGCCCAGGCGTGGTCGAAGACCTTGGCGAGGTAGTGCACTATCGCTGGGTGGTCGATGGCCAGGGCCGCGGTTCTCAGCTCGTGGCGCGGGTCCGGTATGAAGGCCGTGGTCCGGTCGTAGATGATCAGCCGGTCGAACACCTCGTTGAGGGTGCGGAACTGGGCGCCGGAGGCGGTGGCCTGCTCGATGTAGGCGAGGGTGGGGCCGTGGGCGCGCACGGTGTGCTGGTAGAGCGTGCGCTGCTTGACGCCGCGCCGGTGCATGGTGAGGACGCGGGACAGTGAGCGGGCCAGGGACGCCGGGTCGCGGCGGCCGCCGGGCTGGCAGGTCAGCAGTTCCTCGCGGCAGTCGTCCGCGGCCTGTTCGAGCGCGGCACGTATGACGTCCTCTCCTTGGAGCAGACGTACGGGGGCGTTGGACACGGCCTGGCGGGTCGCGGAGTAGATGTCCTCGGCCGTTGCGATCGAGTCACCGATGGCGGCCAGCGTTTGCCGGTGCGCGAGCATGGCGCGCTCGATGGGGCGGGTGAGTTCGCGGCCGGCGATGTCCGGGGGCACGGCGGCCATGAGTGTCGGGGTTTCGGCCAATGGCCGTAGGAGACCCAAGCGGAGCAGACATTCGGGCACATCCCCCGATATCGGACCATGCGCCAGTGCACGACGGTAGGCCTCCAGGCCCCGGTCACACAGGCTGGCGACGTTCGAATGAGGGGCTAAGTCCGAGTTCCTGCACATTTGCCACTCCTTCCGATTCTCGCATTGCGTGATCATGATGCTACTGAACGACCCTTTCCTGTGGGGAGGTACGGCATTCTTCTGAAGGCGGAAGGGCAAAGAGCCTTTCGGCCAGGGGAGGGATTGTGAACCGCACGAGAGAGGCCGGGCGCCTGTTCGGGCTTCCGGCTCTGATACTGCTCCTCGGACTCTTCGCATCCGCCACGGAGGGCGGAGGCGAGGGATCCATTTCCGCCACGGGCCAGATCGTGGCCTCCACCGAAGACGACGAATGGGGCCCCTGAGTCCCCGTAAAGCACCAGCGGCCCGACAGGGCGTCAGTTTTCCGGAGGACGAATTCGGGGAGTCGGTGATTCACCCGAGTCGAGGGGGCTCTGTTCGATGAGTACGGACAAGAACGGGGAAACGGTCGGCATACTCCTCGCCGGCGGCCGGGGCGAGCGGGCCAAGCCCATCACGCTCAAGTCCCCGGACCACATCCGCAGCAAGGCGCTGATCCCGTTCGCCGGGCGCCGCCTCGTGGAGTGGGTGGTGGACGCCTGCCGTGAGCAGGGCATCCGCCGCTTCTACGTGGTGACCCACGGCCTGGAGAACCGTACCCAGATCAAGCTCCTGCTCGGGCACGGCGAGCGCTACGGCGTCGACGTCACCTACTCGCGCTCGCGCTTCGACCGGTACAACGTCGGCTCGGCCGGCGCCACCCTGCACAACCTCGAGCAGTGGGACCTCCAGGGCCGGGCCCTGGTGCTCCCCGTCGACTCCCTCTTCGACTTCGACCTGAAGGCGATGGAGGCGACGCACGCCGAGCGCGGCGCCCTGGTGACCGTGGCCGCCGTACGGCGCACGGCCGACGAGATCGCCGGCAAGTACGGGGTGATGCGCACCGACGACGACGGCCTGGTCCAGGGCTTCGTGGAGAAGCCCGGCCCCGACCGGATCGGGGAGCTCTTCCCGCGCACCACGGTGGACCCGGGGGTCACCCTCCCCACCAACGCGGGGATGTACCTGGTGGACTGCGCACGGCTGCGGCTGCTCGCCAGGGAACCGGAGCTGTTCCGGCAGAGCTACCAGCGGCTCGACTGGGGCCAGGACCTGCTGCCCTGGCTCGCCGCCCGCGGGCTGCCGGTGGCGGCCCACTCCATCGGGCGGCTCGGCGACCTGGGCAACGTGCCCGACTACCTGCACACCCTGGGGCTCGTGCTCGACGGCGCGTACGAGCAGATGAACCGGCTGATGAGGCGGCCCGACGTCGCCTCGCCGCGCTGCTGGATCCACGAGAGCAGCCTGCGCACCAAGGACGACGTCACCGGCACCACCCTGGCCCAGAAGATCGACGAGGGCTCGGTGGTGATCGGACCGGGCGTCAGGATCGGCCGCGAGGTGGAGATCGGGCCCGGCGTACGGCTCGACCACGCGGACATCGGCGACGGGGCCGAGGTCCGCGAGGGCGCCGCCGTGGTCCGCTCGGCCGTCGGGGAGTCCGCCGTGGTCGGCGCGTACGCCGAGATCGAGGACTCCTACATAGGCCCCATGGCCGAGGTCTGCTCAGAGCGGACCCGGCCCGCACGGCTCGAACGCTACTCGGCCATCGGCGACGGCGCGATGCTCTGGCCGGGGTCACGGTTCTGCGGGGTGAGCGTCTACCCGCGGCTCAGGGTGCCCGCGATGACCGGGGTGCCCGCGGAAACGGAACTCAAGAGCGCCGACGACATCCTCAACTGGGTGTAGCGGCGGGGATCACTCCTGGAGGGGACCATGCGGAGTCCCATTGCGGTTATCGGAGGCGCGGGCCGGCTGGGCAGTCTGGTGACCCGCCGCCTGCTTCAAGAAGGCACCCGGGTACGGGTGGTGAGCCGGCATCCCGAACGGGGACGGCTGCCGCTCGGAGTGGAGGAACACCGCGCCGACGTGCGGTACGCCGACTCGCTGGCCATCGCGCTGCGCGGCTGCGCGGGGGTGGTGTTCAGCGTCGAGCCGGGCACCGCGGACTCCGGTCCGGACAGCCCCGAGACGACCATGTACGACGGGGTGCGCAACGTACTGGCCGCGGCCACCGAGCACGGTGAGCGGCCGCACTTCGTCCTGGTCAGCCAGATCTTCGTGACCCGGCGCGAGCACCCCATGAACGCGTACGGCCGGCTGCTCGACTGGCGGCTGCGCGGGGAGGACGCCGTACGGGAGTCCGGGCTGCCCTACACGGTGGTGCGGCCGAGCTGGCTGACCGACGAGAGCTTCGCGGGCAACCGGGTGCGCCTGGAACAGGGCGACCGGGGGGACGGCTGGGTGTCCCGGACGGCGGTGGCGGAGGCCTGCGTGCAGGCCCTCGCCTCACCGGCGGCCGTGGGCCGCACCTTCGAGATGTACAACGAACTGGGCGAGACGCCGACCGACTGGGCGCCGCTCTTCGCCCGGCTCGGCGCCGACCGCCAGCTCGAGCGCAGCCGCTAGCCGGCGCGGCCCGGGACGCGTCCGCACCGCAGCGGCGTCCCCCCGCGGACCTGCCGGGTCCCGCGGGGCCGGGCGGCCCGGACGCGGTGGCGGCGCGGCCGGCCGGCCGGGCCGCTCCCGGAGGCCCCCGGGACGCCGCTCCCCGAGACCGACGTGGGCGGGCCGGATCCGTCCCCCGCCCCCGTCATCACCCCCGCCGCCCACATCCCCCGAGGCGACGGGGCCGGACCCGGGGCCGGAAGCGCGTGGTGGTGCCGTCCCCGGCGCACCCGCGCACCGGCCCCGGGGTCCGCTTCACGGTTTCCGCTCCCGGGCCCTCTTTCCGGAGGTCCCGGTCCCGCGCGGCGTGAATGAGAGGAAAAAACCGGCTGGCCGATTTCCTCCGGACCGACATAGACTTCTGTGGAGAGAGCTGGGTAACGGTCGTGGAACCAGACCTGAATATGCCCGAGGATTATTCCCCCGCTGTATTCGCCGAGTTCCTCACGCGGACGCTCGCTTCCATTCCCCGGAGCGATCAGCGCCGCTGGGGCGAACTGTACGTACGGGGCCTTCTCTCGGTCGACGGAAAGAAGACCATGCGGGCCCTCGCGAGCAACGCGGGCGGCGGCGTCGAACAGAGCCTGTACCAATTCATTACGAAGTCCCCATGGGACTGTGTGCCGGTACGGCGGGAAATGGCCCGGCACCTCCATGAGCACACCGAGCCGCGCGCCTGGGTGGTGCGCCCGCTGGTGATCACCAAGGTGGGACAGCACTCCGTGGGCGTCGAGCGGCAGTTCGTGGCGCAGCTCGGACGGATCGTCAACTGCCAGCAGGGCATGGGCCTCTGGCTGGCGTCCGACCAGGTCAGCAGCCCCGTCGACTGGTGGCTGGCGCTGCCCGAGTGCTGGACGGACGAGCCGGAGATGCGCCGACGCGCCTCCATCCCGGAGCACGTCGGGTCCTGTCCGCCGGAGCAGTGCGCGATCGGCTCGGTCGCCCGGATGACCGACGAGTGGAGCATGCCGGCCCGGCCGGTGGTGATGGACCTCCGGGACACCGCGCCCCACCCCGTGTGCGCGGAACTGATGGACCGCCAGATCCCCTTCGTCGTACGAGTGGATCCGGCCATGTCGCACACGAGCGTCGAACCGCTGCGGCCCGCCGAGCGCGGGCACTCCCCCGCCTCGGCGGCCGGCCCGGACGCGGGCCTCACCGGGGCACTGAGCCGCAACCGCATGCCCGTCGAATGGCTGGACCACCGCACCGGGGTCGTCCGCGCCACCTCGGTCGGCTCCGCCCGGGTGCGGTTGCGCTCCCCGGGCGGCGGCCGGGAGGGCCGGCAGGACCTGGTCCTCCTGGGGGCGTGGGGCGAGCCGGGGCGGCGGGCGCCGAGCGAGTACTGGCTGTCCAACCTGTCCCGGCCCCGGCTCGGGACCGTCTACCGCACCGCGATGCTCAGCCGGCGCGTCGAGCGCGACCAGGCGGAGGTGAGCGACCGGCTGGGGCTGCGCGACTTCGAGGGGCGCTCGTTCCGCGGCTGGCACCACCACATGACCATGGTGTCCCTCGCGCACGCCGTCACCATGCTCTCCCGGGCCGCCCGCGGCCCCGTCCCGGAGTCCGCCGTCCCCCGCAACGCGAAGGTGACCGCCGCATGACCGTGTCCCCGTCCCCGGACGTGACCGAGACCGGGCGGATCGCCGCCGACCTGCACCGCCTGCTGCCCGGCTGGCTGGCCCGCCGGCGCTGGTTCGGCGGCAAGGACCGGGCCGCGCCCGACGTGGTGCCCGTCCTGGTCGAGACCGTGTGCGCGGACGGCCCGCGGCTGCTCCTGGTCGTCGTGCGCACCGAGCACGACGAGTGGTACCAGTTGCTGGTAGGGGTGCGCGACACGGTGCCGGACGGGCTGGCCGACGCGGTCATCGGGCCCAGCGGTGGCGCGCTGCTGTACGAGGCGACCGAGGACCCCGAGCTGATGGGGCGGCTGCTCGCCCGGATCGCGGCGGGCGGGACCGCGGGCGCGGTGGAGTTCCACCCCGTGCCCGGCGCGGACATCCCCACCGGGCTGCCGGCGGCGGTACTCACGGCCGAGCAGTCCAACACGTCCATCGCGTTCGGCGGCCGGATGATGCTCAAGGTGCTGCGGCACGTGGTGCCCGGCCCGAACGCGGAGGTGGAGATGCTCGCCGCCCTGCGGCGGGCCGGCGACGTGCCCAGCGCGGCGCCGCTCGGCTGGGTGCGGACCTCGCCGGCGGCACCCGGCGGGGAGATCACGCTCGGCATCCTCCAGGAGTTCGTGCCCAACCGGGGCGACGGCTGGGCGATCGCCGTCGAGGAGGCCCGCGCCTGCATCGTGGGCGAGTGCGAGAGCGTCGCCCCGCTCGGCGGCTTCGCGGAGGAGGCCCACGCCCTCGGCCGGTCCACGGCCCGGGTGCACGCCGCGCTCGCCGAGCAGTTGCCGACCCTGGAGCTCGACGCCCCGCGGGTCGACCGGCTCGTGGGCGTGCTGACCGGGCGGCTGGAGGCGGCGCTGGACCAGGTGCCGGCGCTGCTGCCGTTCGCCCGGCAGTTGCGGGCCGTGCACCAGGACCTCGGGGAGGTCGCCAAGCGCGGCAACGCCCCGCTGCTCGTCCAGCGCGTCCACGGCGACCTGCACCTCGGGCAGACGCTGCGCGCCGAGCGGGGCTGGGTGGTGATCGACTTCGAGGGCGAGCCGGGCCGGCCGGAGGCGGAGCGCCGCCGGCTCCAGCCCGCACTGCGGGACGTCGCCGCGATGCTGCGGTCCTTCGACTACGCCGCGCACCACGCGCTGGCCGCCGTCCTGGGCGTACCGCCCGGCGAGCAGTCGCCGCAGAACGTGCACGGCACGCGCCTGGCCCGCCGGGCCTCGGCGTGGGCGGTGCACAACAGACGGGCGTACTGCGCCGGGTACACCGCCGGGAGCGGCACCGACCCGCGCAGCCAGCCGTTGCTGCTGCGCGCCTTCGAGGCGGACAAGGCGGTCTACGAGGCGGTGTACGAGGCCCACAACCGGCCCGAGTGGCTCACCATCCCCATGGCCGCGGTGCGCCGCCTGGCGGGCCGGCACCGCCCGGCCGGGTGAGCGACGGGGGCCGGGCCATGACGGGACCGACGCACACCCCGGGGACACGAACCCCGGGGACACAACGGGCGGTGGACATGGACACGGGTGCGGGCATGGACGTGGACGCGGGTGCGGACACGGGTGCGGACATGGGCGTGGACGCGGACGTGGCCGTGGTCGGGGGCGGCCCCGCCGGGCTGTCGGGGGCCATCTACCTGGCGCGGTACAACCGCCGGGTGCTGGTGTTCGACACCGGACACGGCCGGTCCACCCACCACCAGGTGAACCACAACTACCTGGGCTTCCCCGACGGCATCGCCACCGTGGACCTGCGCAAGCTCGCCGTCGAGCAGCTCGCCCGGTACGAGGGGGCGCGGATCGTCCACCACCTGATCACCTCCGTCGAGGGCGACGCGGAGCGCGGCTTCACGCTGCGCTCGCAGGGGCACCACTGGCGGGCCAGGGCGGTGCTGCTGGCGACCGGGGTGCTGGACCACTTCCCGCACTTCCCCGACTGGCGCTCGTACGTGGGCCGTTCAATGTTCTGGTGCATCACCTGCGACGGGTACGAGAACCGGGGCCGCAGCATCCTCGTGGTCGGCCACACCGACGCGGCCGCCGGTGAGGCCATGCAGCTCCACGCCCTGACCGACCGGGTGCGGCTGCTGACCAACAGCCATCGCGACGACATCAGCGAAACGTTCCGCCGCCGGCTCGCCCACGCCGGCGTCGAGGTGGTCCACGACCGGATCGAGGAGGTCGAGGGGGCGGACGGACAGCTACGTACCGTCGTCACCCGGGGCGGGCTGCGCCTCGGGCTCGACGCCCTGTTCTCCATCCAGGGCGCGACGCCCGAGACCGCGCTCGCCCGCTCCCTCGGCGTGCGCCTCAACGACGCCGGCTACATCGCGGTCGACTCCGAGCAGAAGACCTCGGTGCCGGGTGTGTACGCGGCCGGGGACGTCACTTCCCTGCATTCCCACCAGGTGGCCGCCGCCGTGCACGAGGGCGCCCAAGCGGCCTCCGCGGCGCATTACTTCCTCCATCCGCCCGAGCTCAAAGCCGACTGATCGCACGGATCGCACGTCAGTTCAGGAAGTCGGCGGAGGTTCTTTGCCGCGCCCCCGGACGGCCGCCAATGATGGCTGAGCACCATCCCGGAAATGTGGCATTTCCATGCGCCGTGCCGCGCGGGGCCGAAAAGGAGAGTTCCATGATTCATCAGTTCATTCTGGCGGCGCCCAAGCCGGGTATGGCCACCCAGGAGTTCCAGGACTACTGGGTGGACGTCCACGCGGTGAAGTACGCCGCGAAAATCCCGCAGATCCGCAAATACATGGTCGACACGCGGGTCGAGACCGGCGCCGACCTCGGCACGCCGGCCCTGCCCCACCAGGGCATCGCCGAGATCTGGCTGGCGAACGGCGAGGAGCAGCTCGCCTCGCTCCAGACGGAGGAGTTCCTCCAGGGCGCCCGCCTCGACGAGCCGAACTGGGCCGCCTTCTGGCAGACCATCGTGGTCGACACCACGGCGTACGAGATCGTCCCCGGCCCGGCGCTCGCCAAGGGCCAGGACCGGGTCAAGCTCACCGTCCTGATGAAGCGGCGGCCGGGCCTGGACCTGGAGGAGTACCGCAAGCGGACCCTCGGCGGCTACGCCTCCGTCGTCGGGGCCACGCCGGGGCTGCGCCGCTACCTGCACGCGCACACCGTGGACGGCGCCTACGTCTTCGGCGAGGCCGGCTTCGACAGCGTCGAGCAGCTCTGGTTCGACGACGTCGACGCCCTGACGGAGGCGCTGCGTTCGCCGCACTTCACCGGCCAGGTGGCGGCCGCCCGTGACGAGGTGGCCGACCCGAAGTACGTGTTCTCCCTCGCCGTGAAGGAGAACTGGATCATCGGCCCCGAGCCGCGCTGACCGGCCACCCGCCGCTGATCCGCCCACCGATTACCGAAGGAGCAGGCGTGGCCAGAAGGAACGCCAAGAAGATCCTCGTGATTCTGTCGGAGTACGGCTACTGGGGCGAGGAGCTCGTCGGGCCGCTGCACCACTTCGACCAGCGCGGTTACGAGGTCGTGTTCGCCACCCCGACCGGCGGGCGGGCGCACGCGCTGCCGCCGAGCATGGACCCCGCGTACATCGACCCGCCGCTCGGCAAGTCGGTGACCTCCGAGGAGGTCGCCAAGCTGACCCGGCAGGTCGACGAGTCGGACAGGCTGGACGACCCGATCGACATCTCCAGTTGGGTGCCGGAGCGCCCGTACACCGCGGACGAGGACTACCTGCGCAAGCTGGAGGCCTACCACCGCGCGGTGGACGTGGTCGCCCAGGAGCTGGAGGAGTACGACGCGCTGCTGATCGTCGGCGGCTCCGGCCCGATCGTGGACCTGGCGAACAACGAGCGGGTGCACCAGATCATCCTGTCCTTCCTGCGCGCCGGCAAGCCGATCGCGGCCGAGTGCTACGGCGTCACCCCGCTGGCGTTCGCCCGTGACTGGGAGGACCGCAAGTCGATCATCTGGGGCAAGCACGTCACCGGTCACTGCAAGGAGTACGACTACAAGGACGGGACCGGTTTCCTCGGCACCGATTTCGTCATGGGGCCGCCGCCGTACCCGCTGGAATACATCCTGCGTGACGCCACGGGCCCCGACGGCCGGTACCACGGCAATTTCGGCAAGGAAACGTCGGTGATCGTGGACTACCCGTTCATCACCGGCCGCTCGACGCCGGACTCGTATCTCACCGGCGAGAAGATCGTCGAGGTCCTCGAGGACGGGCTGCGCCGCTTCGGCTGGTAATCCAACGAGCTAATCGCCGAGAGACGAGAGAAGGAAGACATGGCCAGGCAGGGCAATGCGGCGATCATCGAGCAGTTCCTCGCCGATGGAATTCCCTATATGTTCGGCAATCCAGGAACGGTCGAGCAGGGATTCCTGGACGCATTGGAGGAGTACGACGGCCTCCAGTACATCCTCACCCTGCAGGAGACGGTCGCCGCCGGCATCGCGGACGGGTACGCCCGCGCCACCGGCCGCCCGGCGCTGCTCCAGCTCCACAGCGGCGTCGGCCTCGGCAACGCGATCGGCATGCTCTACCAGGCCAAGCGCGGTCACTCGCCGCTCGTCGTCATCGCCGGCGAGGCGGGTGTCCGGTACGACGCGATGGACGCGCAGATGGCGGCCGACCTGGTGGCCATGGCGGAGCCCGTCACCAAGTACGCGACCCGGGTCACCGACCCGGGCTCGGTGCTGCGGGTGCTGCGGCGGGCCATGAAGATGGCCATGACACCGCCGCGCGGCCCGGTCTTCGTCTCCCTTCCCATGGACGTCCTGGACGCGGTCAACACCGAGCCGGTCGTCCCGAGCACGTTCCTGGAGACCCGGGCGCTTCCGGTGCCCTCCCTGGTGGAGCAGGCGGCGCGGCTGCTGGCCGGCGCCGAGAAGCCGATCGTCCTGGTGGGCGACGGCGTCTCGGCGTCCGGCGGGCAGGCGGAGCTGGTCCGGGTGGCCGAGCAACTGGGCGCCGACGTGTGGGGCGTGGACTTCTCCGAGGTGAACCTGGACGCCCGCCACCCGCTGTACCGGGGCCAGCTCGGCCACATGTTCGGTGAGGTGAGCCGGGCGGCGGTGAAGGACGCGGACGCCGTCCTGATCGTCGGCACGTACGTCTTCCCCGAGGTGTTCCCGGTCCTGGACGATCCGTTCCGCGCGGACGCGAAGATCGTCCACATCGACCTGGACGGCTACGAGATCGCCAAGAACCACCCGGTCACCCTCGGCCTGGTGGCCGACCCCAAGGCCACGCTGGCCGCGCTCGCCACCGAGCTGGACGGCCGGCTGTCCGCGGAGGCGCGGGCGCTGGCGTCCGGCCGGCTGGAGACCCGGCGACGTGAGCGGCCGGCCGGGCCGGAGGACGACGGCTCGCTGCTGCACCACTTCCTGGCCGAACTGGCCGGGCAGGCGCCCGAGGACCTGATGGTCTTCGACGAGGCGCTGACGGCGGCCGGGCCGCTCAACGCCTACCTGCCGGGCCGGCTGCCGGGCCACTGGTTCTCCACGCGCGGCGGGTCGCTGGGCGTGGGCATCCCGGGGGCGCTGGGCATCAAGCTGGCGCACCCGGACAAGACCGTCATCGGCTTCACCGGGGACGGCGGGTCGATGTACACGTTCCAGGCGCTGTACACGGCGGTCCGGCACGACATCGGCGCCAAGTTCGTGATCTGCAACAACCGCAGCTACAAGCTGCTCGACCTCAACATCGAGCAGTACTGGCGGGAGCGGGACATCCCCCTGCACGCCCACCCCACCCCGTTCGACCTGTCCCACCCCGACCTCGGCTTCAGCCAGATCGCCCAGGGGTTCGGCGTCGACGCGCTGCGGGTCGACGACCACGAACAGGTGGCGTACGCGGTCAAGCGGATGCTCAGCGACGACAAGCCGTTCCTCATCGACCTGCGGACCACTGAAGGGGGAACCCGTGGCGAACACCGCTGAAACGCCGTCACGCGACGGTGTGCTCACCGGCCGGAAGATCGCGATCCTCGCCGAGAGCGACTTCTACGAGCCGGAAATCGCCTACTACCAGCGCCGGTTCGCCGAGGAGGGCGCCCGCGTCGACTTCCTCACCCGGCTGTGGGGCAACAAGGCCATCACCTTCACCGGCCACGAGTACCGGGCGCCGCTGACGGTGACGCGCAGCCTGGAGGACCTGGACGACCGGAGGCTGCGCGAGTACAGCGCGCTGATCGTGCCCTCCGGCATGGTCGCCGACCGGCTGCGCTACACCGAGGACATCGAGCGGCTGGCGCCGGCCACCGATCTGCTGCGCCGGGCGTTCGCCCGGTCGGGCGTGGTCAAGGGGATCATCTGCCACGGCATGTGGCTCGCCGCGTCCATCCCGTACGTGGTCCGCGGCCGCAAGGTGGTCTGCCACAACAACCTCATCGGCGACGTCCGCAACATGGGCGCCAACTATGTGGACCAGGACGTCGTCGTGGACGGGGATCTGGTCACCGCGCGGACGGGCGACCACTGCCATCTGTTCGCCAGGACCATCATCGACGAGCTCGTGCTGCGAGGGGCGTGAAGCCATGTCCACCACTTCCGACACCGTGAACTTCACGTTCTCCGACACCATCGCCGGCCGGGTCACCGGCTTCGACCGCGAGGCCCGGGTGGTGACCGTGGTCACCCCGGGCGGCGGCGAGTTCCGGATATCCCTGGACGGCGGTCCCAGCGCCGAGCTGCTGCACAACCTGGGCGAGCCGTACCAGGACGCCTCGGGCCACATCGACGACATGCTGCGGGAGGGCACGTTCGTCCTCGCCTACGGCGTGTTCTACCCGGGTGAGCGGCTGCGGTTCGAGGCCAAGCGGCTGGTCTTCGTGGGCCGGCAGGGCGACGACTTCCGTTTCGAGGAGGCGGGCTGGTGGGTGCGGCAGATCCAGGAGATCGCCGCGTTCTACCGCAAGGCCCAGTTCGGCGACGGGCCGGTCGACTTCGAGCAGTACCGCACCGAGATCCGCCTCGGCGGCGAGAAGACCGCAAGCCACGTCCAGGAGACCGACACGATCTCCCGGCTGGTGTACGGCATGGCGTCGGCGTTCCTGCTGACCGGCGAGGACGAGTACCTGGAGGTCGCCGAGCGCGGCACCGAGTACCTGCGCGAGCACATGCGCTTCGTCGACACCGACGAGAACGTCGTGTACTGGTACCACGGGCTGTCGATCGACGGCGACATCGAGAAGAAGCTGTTCACCTCGGAGTTCTCCGACGACTACGACGCGCTGCCGGCGTACGAGCAGATCTACGCGCTCGCCGGGCCGGTCCAGACGTACCGGGTCACCGGTGACCCGCGCATCAAGGACGACGCCGACGCCACCATCCGGCTGTTCGACCGGTTCTACCTGGACCCGGAGCACGGCGGGTACTTCTCCCACATCGACCCGATCCTGCTCAGCCCGCACCACGAGTCCCTCGGCCCCAACAAGGCCCGCAAGAACTGGAACTCCGTCGGCGACCACGCCCCCGCCTATCTGATCAACCTCTACCTGGCGACGGGCGAGCAGCGGTACGCCGACATGCTGGAGTACACCTTCGACACCATCGTCGAGCGGTTCCCCGACCCGAAGAACAGCCCCTTCGTGCAGGAGCGGTTCCACCAGGACTGGTCGCACGACACCACGCACGGCTGGCAGCAGAACCGGGCGGTCGTCGGCCACAACCTGAAGATCGCCTGGAACCTGATGCGGATGCACAGCCTGCGCCCCAAGGCCGCCTACCTCGACATGGCCGCCTCCATCGGCGAGACCATGCCCGAGGTCGGCGCCGACCGGCAGCGCGGCGGCTGGTACGACGTGGTCGAGCGGATCAAGGTGGACGGCGAGGAGCACTTCCGCTTCGCCTGGCACGACCGCAAGGCCTGGTGGCAGCAGGAGCAGGCGATCCTCGCCTATCTCATCCTGCACGGCATCACCGGGCGGGAGGACTTCCGCGACGAGGCCCGCGACGCCCAGTCGTTCTACAACGCCTTCTTCCTCGACCACGACGAGGGCGCCGTCTACTTCAACACCCTGGCGAGCGGCCTGCCCTACCTGCTGGGCGTCGAGCGGCTCAAGGGCAGCCACTCGATGAGCATGTACCACTCGGCGGAGCTGTGCTACCTCGCCGCCGTCTACAACAACCTGCTCGTCAACGGCAAGCCGATGGACTTCTGGTTCAAGCCCGACCCGTCCGACCTGGACGGCCGGGTCCTGCGGGTCGCGCCCGACCTGCTGCCGGCCGGCTCGGTGCGCGTCGAGTCCGTCGAGGTCGAGGGCGAGCCGCACACCGACTTCGACGCCGACGCGCTGACCGTGACGCTCCCCGAGACCTCGGGCCGCGTGAAGGTCAAGGTGCGCCTGGCTCCCCGCGGCCGTACGGAGGTGTCCGGATGACCGTCAAGGTCAACTCGCGCTCCGAGGGCGACATCACCGTGATCGCCCTCGACGGAGAGATCAACAGCACCACCTCGGGGGGCCTCCAGGCCCAGCTCCTGCCCTTCATCCGGCAGGGCGCCGAGGTGCTGGTCGACCTCACCGGGGTGTCCTACGTCTCCAGCGCCGGACTGCGCACCCTGCTGATCGTGCACCGGCGCGCCCAGCAGGTGGACGCCCGGATCACCCTCGTCGGGCTGTCGGAGGAGGTCACGTTCGTCATGAACGCCACCGGCTTCCTGGACTTCTTCGACATCGGCGAGGACGTGGACTCCGAGCTGGAGCGGGCGGCACGATGAGCCCCCGGGACGTGACGGAGATGCGCGAACGCGTCGACGCCTACCCGACGCACCGGATCGCCGGCCACCGGGTACGGGCCGGGCGGCCCTTCCCGTACGGCGCGACCCCGGTGCCCGGCGGCGTCAACTTCTCGGTCTACTCGGACCGCGCCACCTCGATGAGCCTGGTGCTCTTCGAGCGTGGCGCGCCCCGGCCGACCGCGGAGCTCCCCTTCCCGGCCGAGTTCCGCACCGGCAGCGTGTACGCGATGACGGTGTTCGGGCTGGACCTGGAGAACCTGGAGTACGGCTTCCGCGCCGACGGGCCCTTCGACCCGGTGAGCGGTGACCGCTTCGACGCCCGCAGGGTGCTCAGCGACCCGTACGCCCGGCTCGTCTCGGGCCGGAACGTGTGGGGCGAGGAGCCCGACTGGGACAACGTCTACCCCTACCGCGCCCAGGTGGTGAACGACGACTTCGACTGGGGCGACGACACCCCGTTGCGCATCCCCACCGAGGACCTCGTCATCTACGAGACGCACGTGCGCGGCTTCACCCGGCACCCCTCCTCGGGGGTGACGGCGCCGGGCACGTACGCGGGGCTGCGGGAGAAGATCCCGTACCTCAAGGAGCTGGGGATCAACTGCGTCGAGCTGCTGCCGGTCTTCGAGTTCGACGAGCTGGACAACCCGCGCACCAACCCGGTCAGCGGGGAGCGGCTGCACAACTACTGGGGCTACAACACCGTCTCCTTCTTCGCACCCAAGGCCGGCTACGCGGCCACGGGCCGCTTCGGCATGCAGGCGGACGAGTTCAAGTCGCTGGTGAAGGAGCTGCACCGGGCGGGCATCGAGGTCGTCCTCGACGTGGTGTTCAACCACACCGCCGAGGGCAACGAGCACGGGCCGACGATCTCGTTCCGCGGGCTCGACAACGCCACGTACTACATGCTCACCCCGGACGGGCAGTACTACAACTTCAGCGGCACCGGGAACACCGTCAACTGCAACCACCCGGTCGTCCGGGACTTCGTGCTGGGCTGTCTGCGCCACTGGGTCGCCGAGTACCACATCGACGGGTTCCGCTTCGACCTGGCGGCCATCCTCGACCGGGCCCCCGACGGCACTCCGCTGCCCAACCCGCCGCTGCTGGAACAGCTCGCGTACGACCCGGTGCTGCGGCACACCAAGCTGATCGCCGAGGCGTGGGACGCGGCCGGGCTCTACCAGGTGGGGCACTTCCCCAACTACGGGCGCTGGTCGGAGTGGAACGGCAAGTACCGGGACGCGGTGCGCAGGTTCGTCAAGGGCGAGCCGGGGGTCGCCGGGGAGCTGGCGACCCGGATGGCGGGCTCCCCGGACCTGTACTGGGGCCGCGGGGCCGCGGCGTCGATCAACTTCGTCACCGCGCACGACGGCTTCACCCTCAACGACCTGGTCTCGTACAACGACAAGCACAACGAGGCCAACGGCGAGGGCAACAACGACGGCGCCAACGACAACTACAGCTGGAACTGCGGCGAGGAGGGCCCGAGCGCCTCCCCGCACGTACGGGACCTGCGGATGCGCCAGATGAAGAACATGCTGGCCATCCTGCTCACCAGCCAGGGCGTCCCGATGATCCTGGCCGGCGACGAGGTGGGCCGCACCCAGCTCGGCAACAACAACACCTACTGCCAGGACAACGAGCTGTCGTGGTTCGACTGGGGCCTCGTCGAGGCCAACGCCGAGCTGCTGGAGTTCACCCGCGGCCTGATCGCCTTCCGGCACGCGCACCCGGTGCTGCGCAACACCGAGCACCCGCGCGGCGTCGACTCGATGGGCAGCGGCTACCCGGACGTGAGCTGGCACGGCGTCCGCGCCTGGCACCCCGACTGGGCGGACCACTGCCGGGTCGTCGCCCTGATGCGGTGCGGCCGGCACGCCAAGGGCGGGGTGCCGGACGACCACGTGTACGTCGCCGTCAACGCCCACTGGGAGCCGCACGACCTGGAGCTCCCCCAGCTCCCGGAGGGCCAGGCCTGGCACCTGTTCGCCGACACGGGGGCCCTGATGCCGTACGGCATGCACCCGCTCGGCCAGGAGCCCCCGCTGGAACACCCGGGGCGCTACCACCTGGGGCCGCACTCGGCGGTCGTCCTCGTCGGCCGCCCCGTACCCACCACGCTGAAGGAGATGGCACCGTGACGTTCGACGTGAGGCTCAGGGTCAACGACCGGGTCGCGACGATAGAGATCGGCGGCGAGCTGGACGCCTCCAGCGCCGGCCGGTTCCACGAGACGATCGACGAGGCCGCCGCGACCGGGGCGATCGAGCTGGTGATCCGGGCCGAGAAGCTGGCGTACATGTCCAGCGCGGGCCTGCGGTCGCTGGTGTTCGCCCGCCAGAAGATGGGCGACGACGTCAGGATCGCCGTCGTCGGCGCCACCGAGCCGGTCGCCCACACGATCAGGCTGGCCGGGTTCGACCACAGCATCGACCTGATCGACGCCTGAGGGGGCGAGGAGACATGGCGCTCGACTCCGCTGCCGCGTCACCGGCCGGCGGGTCCGCCCCGTCCGGTCCGGGCGCGCCGGCCACCGCCGGTACGCGCGTGACCGCGGCCGCCGCGCCCGCGCCCCCGGTCGCCGCCGCGTCCCCGGTCGCCGCCGTGGGCGCCGGGGCCGCCGCGGGCTGCGCGCCGGCCACCTGCGCCCCGGCCGCACCGAGTGGCTCGCGCGCCTCGTCCGGCTCGGGCGCCACGTCCGGCTCGCGCGCCTCGTCCGGCTCGGGCGGCTCGTCCGGCTCGGGCGGCTCGTCCGGCTCGGGCGGCTCGTCCGGCTCCGGCCTCGCGCCGGTCCCGGCGCCGGCACCCGGGTCGGGCGGACCGGCGGACGGCGCCGACCGCGCGGGCACGCGCGGCACGCGCGCCACCCACGGCACCCACGCCACGCCCGGCGGCGCGAAGGGCGCGGCACCGGGGCCGTGGGGCGCCGGGGCGCCGGACGCGCTGCGCATCCCGGCGCGGCTGGCCTGCCTGGACCGGGTGGCCGAGTTCGTGCTGGGGCTCGGGGCGCGGGCCGGGCTGCCGGAGAGCTCCCTGTACCGGCTGCGGCTGGCCGCCGACGAGCTGGCGACCAACATCGTGATGCACGGCTACCGGGGCGCCACCGGCGAGATCTCCGTCGACGGCGGCATCGACCCGGACCAGGTGTGGGTGCGCTTCGAGGACGACGCCCCGGCCTTCGACCCGCGCCAGGGCATGCGCGCCCCGGCGCTCGACGTACCGCTGGCGGAGCGGCAGATCGGCGGCCTCGGGGTCTTCCTCGCCTTCACCGCGGTGGACTCCTTCGAGTACGAGCTGGTGGCGGGCCGCAACGTGAGCACGCTCGTGATGCGCCGCTCGGCCACGGCCGCCGGCCCCCGGACGGGATGAGGTGACATGCTCCAGACCAATGTGCTGCTGCTGGACGAGCACCGCAGCGCCCCGCCGGAGCTGCTGAAGGCCCTGGACAGCGTGGGCGCCGTGGTGCGCATCCGGACCCCCGCCGACGTCCTGGTCGTGGGGCACGGCCAACTGCCGGCCACCGAGGTCCTGCTGGCGTACGCGGGCCTGTCGCCGCACACCGTCCGCGCGGTGGCCCGCCGCCTGGACGACGAGGGCCAGCGGCCCACCGTGGTGGCGTTCGCCGAGCACGACCTGCACCTGCTGGGCAGCCACGTCCACGCCGGGTCGGACTACCTGGTGCCGCCGTTCTACCCCGACCTCGTACGGGCCCGGCTGCGCGACTGCCACGAGCGGGCGAACTTCACCCGGACCATGGAGGACGTCACCGCCCGTGCCGAACTGCTCAGCTACGAGCGGGAGCTGGAGATCGGGCGGGAGATCCAGATGGGTTTCCTGCCCGAGTCGCTGCCCAACCCCGACGGCTGGGAGATCCACGTCCGCTTCCGGCCCGCCCGGACCGTCGCCGGCGACTTCTACGACGTGTTCGAGCTGGTCAACAACCGCCGCCTCGCCCTGGTCGTGGCCGACGTCTGCGACAAGGGCGTCGGCGCCGCGCTGTTCATGGCGCTCATCCGCAGCCTGCTGCGGCACACCGCCGAGCAGAGCGGGCTGCAGAGCCTGATCGCCGCCGACCTGCTGGGCGAGGACACCGGCTGGCGGGAGCAGAGCCGGGCCATCCCGGTGGTCGGCGCGACCCCGCTGCTCAACGCCGTGGTGGGCACCAACAACTACCTGACCAGGAACCACATCCGGCAGGGCTACTTCGCCACCATGTTCTTCGGCGTCCTGGACCCGCTCACCGGCAACCTCGTCTACATCAACGGCGGCCACAACCCGCCGGTGCTGGTGAGCGGCGAGGGCAAGGACCCGGTACTGCTGGAGCCGACCGGACCGGCCGTCGGGGTCATCCCCGACGGCACCTTCTCCCTGGGGTACGCGCAGATCGGCCCGGGCGACACCCTCTTCGTCTACACGGACGGGGTGACCGAGGCGCGTTCGATGTCGGGCCGGTTCTTCGGCGACGAGCGGTTGCTGGCCGAGCTGGCCCGGGCGGCGGTGCGCGGAGAGGAGCTGCTGGACCACATGGACGGCGTGCTCAGCGAGTTCGTCGGCCCCTCCGAGCAGTCGGACGACATCACCATGATGGCCGTCCACCGGCGCCTGCCCGAGGAGGACCGGAGGGACCGGCGGGCCGGCGGGGCGCGCGAAGTACGGGAAACACAGGACGACCAGGACGACCAGGACGACCACTAGACCGAATCCACCGGATGGGATCCATGTCGCAGATCATCACCGTGCACTCCTACCGCGGGGGCACGGGGAAGTCCAGTACGGCCGCGAACCTCGCGCTGCTCCTGGCCTCGGGGGGCCGCCGGGTCGCGCTCGTGGACACGGACATCCAGACGCCCGCCCTGGACCTGATGTTCGGTGACACCGTGCCGCCCGCCGCCCGCCGCTCGCTCGCCGACTACCTGGTCGGCCACTGCGAGATCGAGGACGCCGCCTACCCCTGCCGGGCGGACACCGGCCACGACGGCGTCTTCCTGGTGCCCGCCCGCAGCGGGGCGGCCGGCATCAACGAGATCATGGGGCGCGGCTACGACGTGGGCCTGCTGCGGGAGGGCTTCGACCGGCTGATCGACCTGCTGGCCCTCGACGTGCTGCTCCTGGACACCCACGCCGGGTTCAACAACGAGACGGTGACGGCGATGGCCAGCTCCGACGCGCTGGTGATCGTCACCCGGGCGGACCGGCTGGACCTCGCGGGCGCCGCCGAGACGATGGCGCTGGCGGGCCGGCTCGGGTGCGTACGGGTGAGCGTGGCGCTCAGCATGGTCCCGGACGGCGTGGTGCACGAGCGGATGCGCCGGGAGGTCGAGTCCGCGTACGCCACCCGGATCACGGCCGTCCTGCCGTACGCCCCGGAGATGGCGTCCCTCGCCGGTGAGCGGCTCTTCAGCCCGGCGTACCCGCACCACCCGCTGGTCGCCGGCTACCGCCGGATCATCTCCGCCGTGAGCAACGGCACCACCGCGATACGCCGGTGACACCGGCGCCCTTCCAGCGACTGCACCCCGGGTGCGAGGAGGCATGACGATGCACGGCAGGACCAGAGAGCGCGACGCCACGCCGAAGGGCGCGGCCCGGCCCGCCGGTGCCGGCGCTCCCCGGAGCGTGGCCGGCGCGGCCGGTCCCGCGCGCCGGGCGGGCGGCCCCGAGGCGACCCGGGCGACCCCGCCCCGGACCTTCGCGCCCACCGTCGGGCGGATCCCGGTGGTGGACGTGCGGCCCTGTGTGGACGGGGGGCGGCGCCCCGCCCGTGCCGTGCCGGGCGAGGTGTTCGAGGTGAGCGCGACCGTGTTCCGCGAGGGGCACGAGGCGGTGGCCGCCAACGTGGTGCTGACCGGTCCGGACGGGGAGACCGGCCCGTGGACGCCCATGCGGCCGACCGCGCCCGGCACCGACCGGTACGCGGCGCCGGTGTCGGCGGACCGGGAGGGTGACTGGACGTACCGGGTGGAGGCCTGGACCGACCCGGTGGCGACCTGGCGCCACACCGCGGAGGTGAAGGTCCCGGCGGGGATCGACGTGGAACTGGTCCTGGCCGAGGGGGCCGTCCTGCTGGAGCGGGCCGCGGAGGCGTTCCCGGCCGCCGAGGCGGGCGTGCTGACGGAGGCGGCCGCCCGTCTGCGGGACACCTCCCTGCCCGTGGCGCAACGGCACGCCGCGGCCCTCGCCCCCGTGGTGACCGGCCTGCTGGCGGCCCGCCCGCTGCGGGAGCTGGTGACCCCGTCGGGCGAGCTGCCGCTGCGGGTGGACCGCGAACGCGCCCTGTTCGGCTCGTGGTACGAGTTCTTCCCGCGCTCCGAGGGCGCGGTCGTGCCCACGGAGCCGGGCCCCGGCGGGCAGCCGGAGCCGCCCCGCTCGGGCACGTTCCGCACGGCGGCGCACCGGCTGGACGCGGTGGCGGCGATGGGCTTCGACGTGGTGTACCTGCCGCCCGTCCACCCGATCGGCACCTCCCACCGCAAGGGCGCCAACAACACGCTCACGCCGGGGCCCCACGACCCGGGCTCCCCGTGGGCGATCGGCTCGGCCGACGGCGGCCACGACGCGGTCCACCCGGACCTGGGCACGCTCGACGACTTCGACGCCTTCGTGGGCCGGGCCCGCGAGCTGGGCCTGGAGGTCGCGCTGGACTTCGCCCTCCAGTGTTCCCCCGACCACCCGTGGGTGAAGGAGCACCCCGAGTGGTTCCGGCACCGGGTCGACGGCTCGATCGCGTACGCCGAGAACCCGCCCAAGAAGTACCAGGACATCTACCCGATCGACTTCGACACCGACCCCGAGGGGCTGCACGCGGAGTGCCTGCGGATCCTGCGCCACTGGATGGCGCACGGGGTGCGGATCTTCCGGGTCGACAACCCGCACACCAAGCCGGTGGCGTTCTGGGAGCGGCTGATCGAGGCGGTCCACGCCACCGACCCCGACGTGCTGTTCCTGGCCGAGGCCTTCACCCGCCCGGCGATGCTGCACGCCCTGGCGCGGGTCGGGTTCCACCAGTCGTACACGTACTTCACCTGGCGCAACTCCAAGGACGAGGTCGAGTCGTACCTGTCCGAACTGGCGGGGCTGGACGGCCAGGAGAGCGCCGCCTATCTGCGCCCCAACCTGTTCGTGAACACCCCGGACATCCTGCACGCCTACCTCCAGTACGGCGGCCGGCCCGCCTTCGAGGTGCGGGCCGTCCTCGCCGCCACGGCGTCCCCCTCGTGGGGCGTCTACGCGGGGTTCGAGCTGTGCGAGAACGTGGCCGCCGGGCCCGGCAGCGAGGAGTACCTGGACTCGGAGAAGTACCAGTACCGGCCCCGTGACTGGGCCGCCGAGGAGGCCGCGGGCACCACCCTGACGCCCCTGCTGCGCACCCTCAACGAGGTGCGCCGCGCCCACCCGGCCCTCCGGCAGCTCCGCAACCTGCGCCTGCACCGCGCCGAGGACGACGCGGTGGTCTGCTTCTCCAAACGGCACGGGGACGACTGGGTGCTCGTGGTGCTCAACCTCGACCCGCACGGGGTCCGGGAGACGACCGTCTCGCTGGACCTGCCCGCCCTGGGCCTGGAGCGGACCGAGACCTTCACCGTCCGCGACGCCCTCTCCGACGACGGCGCCACCTACACCTGGGGCCGCACCAACTACGTACGCCTCGACCCGCGCCGGCAGGTCGCGCACGTCTTCACGAACGGGGACAGCACACCGTGACCAGGGACCTGACCACCACCACCCCACTGGCCGCCACCGACCTCAGGCGGCTGACCACCGGCGAGGTCAGCGACCCGCACGCCCTGCTCGGACCGCATCCCGGCCCGGCCGGCGTGACGGTGCGCGTGCTGCGCCCGCTGGCCGACCGGGTCACGCTCACCACACCGGCCGGCGAGCCGCTGGCCGAGCTGCGCCACGAGGACGGCGGCGTCTTCTCCGGGGTGGTCCCCGGGGCGGACGTCCCCGACTACCGGGTCGCCGCGGTGTACGGCGACGAGGTCCACAGCTACGACGACCCCTACCGCTACCTGCCCACGCTCGGCGAGCTCGACCTGCACCTGATCCGGGAGGGCCGGCACGAGCAGTTGTGGCGGGTCCTCGGGGCGAACGTCCGGGAGCACGACTCCGGCCACGGGCCGGTCCCCGGCACCGCCTTCGCGGTGTGGGCGCCCGACGCCCGCGCCGTCCGTCTGGTCGGCGACCTCAACCACTGGGACGGCGCCGCCCATCCGCTCCGGTCGCTGGGCGCGAGCGGGGTGTGGGAGCTGTTCGTCCCGGGGGCGGAACCGGGCTGCCGCTACAAGTACGAGATCCTCACGCCCGACGGCCGCTGGATACAGAAGGCCGACCCGCTCGCCTCGTCGGCCGAACCGGCGCCCGGCACCGCGTCGGTGGTGCACGCCTCCGCGTACCGCTGGAACGACGGCGACTGGATGCGCCGGCGCGGGGAGCGGGACGCCACCGAGGCGCCGATGAGCGTGTACGAGATGCACCTGCCCTCCTGGCGGCCCGGCCTCGGCTACCGGGAGCTGGCGCGCGAACTCCCCGCGTACCTCAAGGGGCTGGGCTTCAGCCACGTGGAGTTCCTGCCGCCCGCGGAGCACCCCTTCGGCGGCTCCTGGGGCTACCAGGTGACCTCCTACTACGCGCCCATGGCGAAGCTCGGCACCCCGGACGACTTCCGGTACCTGGTGGACCGGCTGCACCAGGCGGGCATCGGGGTGATCGTGGACTGGGTGCCGGCCCACTTCCCAAAGGACGACTGGGCGCTCGCCCGGTTCGACGGCACCCCGCTGTACGAGCACCCCGATCCGCGCCGGGGCGAGCACCCCGACTGGGGGACCCTCGTCTTCGACTACGGGCGCACGGAGGTGCGCAACTTCCTGGTCGCGAACGCCGTGTACTGGTGCGAGGAGTTCCATGTCGACGGGGTGCGGGTGGACGCCGTGGCCTCCATGCTCTACCTGGACTACTCGCGCCGGGACGGCGAGTGGCTGCCCAACGCCTACGGCGGGCGCGAGCATCTGGAGGCGGTGGAGTTCCTCCAGGAGATGAACGCCACCGTGCACCGCCGCTGCCCCGGTGTGGTGACCATCGCGGAGGAGTCCACGGCCTGGGACGGCGTGACCCGCTCCACGGACCACGGCGGGCTGGGCTTCGACCTCAAGTGGAACATGGGCTGGATGCACGACTCGCTGGCCTACATGGCCCACGACCCGGTGCACCGCCAGTACCACCACCACGCGATGACGTTCGCGATGATGTACGCGTACGCCGAGAACCACCTGCTGCCGATCAGCCACGACGAGGTGGTGCACGGCAAGGGGTCGCTGCTCGGCAAGATGCCCGGCGACCCCTGGCAGCGGTTCGCCAACCTGCGGGCCTACCTGGCCTGGATGTGGGCCTTCCCGGGCAAGCACCTGCTGTTCATGGGGCAGGAGTTCGCCCAGGAGGGCGAGTGGTCCCACGACCGGGGACCGGAGTGGTCGCTGACGGGGCACGCCCCGCACGCGGGCGTCCGCGACCTGGTGCGCGACCTCAACCGGCACTACCTCGCGGACCCGGCGCTGTGGAGCCGGGACTGCCGGCCCGAGGGCTTCCGCTGGATCGACGCCGACGCGGCCCAGGACAACGTGTACTCGTTCGTGCGGTACGGCGGACCGGGCGGGCCGCTGGTGTGCGTCTACAACTTCCAGCCCGCCGCGCGCCCCGGCTTCCGGGTCGGTCTGCCGTCGGCGGGCGACTGGACCGAGGTGCTGAACACCGACGCGGCGGCCTACGGCGGCAGCGGTGCGACGAACCCCGGGCCGGTCCGGGCCGGGGAGGTGCCCTGGCAGGGGCTGCCCGCGAGCGCGGAGCTCACCCTGCCGCCGCTGGGTGCCGTCTGGCTCCGCCCGCACCGCTGACTACGACTGAGAGGGAGGCGACCCGCCATGCCCGCACCGCGACTGAGGACCACCCCGCTGCCCGGGATCGGCGTGCAGTACGAGCTCACGACCCGCCGGCACGACACCCTGTCGGTCGTCGCCCACCGCGACGGCACCCGCACGCTCAACGTCCACCACGACGACGACCCCGACTCGTGCGGTCTGTCCATGCGGCTGACCGGAGCGGAGGCGCTCACCCTGACCGAGGCGCTGCTGCCCGGCCACAACAACCCGAACCTGCTGCACACCAGTGACTTCGGGCTGCTGGCGGAACGGGTCACGGTCACCGGCGACTCGTACTGGAACGGGCGGCAGCTCGGCGAGACGCGGATGCGGACGGCGACCGGCGCGTCGATCGTCGCCGTGATGCGGCGGGCGCACCCCATCCCGTCGCCGGGGCCGGAGTTCCGGCTGCGCGGTGGGGACACGGTCATCGTCGTCGGGACGCGCGAGGGCGTCGACGCGGCGCACGCGATCCTCGAACGGAAGTGATGCCGTGCATTCCGCCGTCTTCCTGATCGAGTTCGGTGCGGTCGTGCTGGCCCTGGGCCTGCTCGGCCGCTTCGCCGCGCGGGTGCGCTTCTCCCCCATCCCGCTGTACCTGCTGGCCGGGCTGGTCTTCGGGCACGGCGGGATCGTCCCGCTGGGCGGCAGTGAGGAGTTCATCGAGATCGGCGCCGAGATCGGGGTCGTCCTGCTGCTGCTGATGCTGGGGCTGGAGTACACGGCCGGTGACCTGGTGGGCCATCTGCGGACGCACGCCCCGGCGGGTGCCGTGGACTTCGTGCTCAACGCCGTGCCGGGGGCGGCCGCCGCGCTGCTGCTGGGCTGGGGCCCGGTGGCGGCGGTGGTGCTGGCCGGGGTGACGTGGGTGTCGTCGTCCGGGGTGATCGCCAAGGTGCTGGGCGACCTGGGGCGGATCGGCAACCGCGAGACGCCGGCCATCCTGAGCGTGCTGGTCCTGGAGGACCTGGCGATGGCGGTGTACCTGCCGATCCTGACGACGCTGCTCGCCGGCGCCGGCTGGGCGGCCGGCGGGGTCACGCTGGCCATCGCGCTGGGCGCGGTCGGGGTGGTGCTGGTCGTCGCCGTGCGGTACGGGCGGCACATCTCGCGGTTCATCTCCAGCGACGACCCGGAGAAGCTGCTGCTGGTCGTCCTGGGCCTGACGCTGCTGGTGTCCGGGTTCGCCCAGGAGCTCCAGGTGTCGGCGGCGGTCGGCGCGTTCCTGGTGGGCATCGCGCTGTCCGGCGAGGTGGCGGAGAACACCCACCACCTGCTGATGCCGCTGCGGGACCTGTTCGCCGCGGTGTTCTTCGTCTTCTTCGGGCTCAGTACGGACCCGGCGACGATCCCGCCCGTGCTGGCGCCCGCGCTGGTGCTGGCGCTGCTGACGGCCCTGACGAAGATCGGTACGGGGTACTGGGCGGCCAAGCGCGCGGGCATCGGCGAGCGCGGGCGGTGGCGGGCCGGCGGCGCCCTGGTGGCGCGGGGCGAGTTCTCCATCGTGATCGCGGGGCTCGCGGTCGCGGCGGGCGTGGAACCGGCGCTGGGGCCGCTGGCGACGGCGTACGTCCTGCTGCTGGTCGTCTTCGGGCCGGTGGCGGCGCGGTTCACCGAGCCGGTGGCGCTGTGGGTGACGGCCCGGCGCGGCCGGGGGCGGGGCGTGGCGGCGGCCCCGGTGGCGGGCGCCGAGCCCGAGCCGGTCCCGGTGCCGGACTGAGGGCCGCCGGTACCCGCTCGTCGGGCCGCCGCCCGTGCGGGGAGGCCGCCGCCCCGGCTGTCCGCCGGGGCGGCGGCCTCGTTGTGGGGCCGGGCGGCGGGCCGTCAGGGGTGACGGGCCGGGGCGAGGGCCGGTACGGCGCTGAACACGCCGTCGGGGTCGTAGCGGCGCTTGACGTCCAGCAGCCGGGCGGCGTTGGGGCCGAAGCCGAGCAGGGCGCGGTCGCGTTCGTCCGCGCCGAGGAGGTTGGGGTAGCCGCCCGGCAGCGCGTGCCCGGCGAGCTCGGCGGACACCCCGCGGGCCCACTCGCGGTGGGCGACGTCGGCGGCCGTGTCGCCCTCCGGCACCCACGACCCGGCGATCTCGACCAGGAGGTGGTCCCGGCGCAGCGCGAACGGCGTGGCGTCGGCGGGGACGCGGGCGGCGGCGCCGTGGAAGTGGTGCAGGAAGATCCCGGAGTACGGGGACGTCATCCGGGCGGCCGCCGAGACGAGCAGGTCCGTGGTGGTGTCGGTGAGCCCGGGCAGCCAGCGGGTGCGCATCTCGTTGTGCCGGCCGTCGACGATCGTGTCGTCGAACAGGCCGAGGACGTCCTGGTAGGCCATGGGGGCGAGCCCGTTGAACACCGGTGTGCCGAGCCGGGCGAGCGCGCCGGTGACCTCCTCGCCCCGCGCCGGGTCGCCGCTCCACAGGGGCAGCAGGAAGAGCACCGGGGAGCCGTCCGGGCCGGTGAAGAAGCCCGCCATCACGGTCAGTCCGTCCGGTGCGCCGGCCAGCACCTCGCGGTGGGCGCGCAGCACGGACGCGGCCTGGTCCAGGGGGAACAGCAGCAGGCCGGACACCACGGTGGTGCCGGGGTGGACGCGGAGGCGCAGCCGGGTGGTGACGCCGAAGTTGCCGCCGCCGCCGCGCAGCGCCCAGTACAGGTCGGGGTGCTCCTCGGCGTCCGCGGTGACCTCGGTGCCGTCGGCGAGGACGACGTGCGCGCCGAGCAGGTTGTCGGCGGCCAGGCCGTGGCTGCCGGTGAGCAGCCCGTACCCGCCGCCCAGGGTGAGCCCGGCCACGCCCACGGCCTTGACCGTGCCGAGCACGGCCCGCGCGCCGTGCCGGTGGGCCGCGGTGACCAGGCCCCCGGCCCGGACGCCGCCCTGGACCTCGGCGGTGCCGGCGGCCGCGTCCACGGTGATGGCGTCGAGCGCCCGGAGGTCCACGACGACGCCGCCGTCGCACAGTGCCCGGCCGGCCCAGTCGTGGCCGCCGCCGCGCACCGACAGGGGCAGGCCGTGCGCCCGGGCCACACGGACGGCGGTGGCCACGTCCCGTTCGTCGGCGCAGCGGACGAGGGCGGCGGGCCGCCGGTCCACGGCGCCGTTCCAGATCCGCCGGGCGCCGTCGTAGGCGGCGTCGCCGGGGAGGTGGACGGCGCCGCGGATCACCGTCCGCAGTTCCCGGCCGGGTGCGGTGCTGAGCGAAGTGGATCTCATGGATGTGCCCCTTCGGTCGGTGTGGCGGCAGAGCGAAGGGCGCCCGGGCAGGCCGGGCGCCCTTGGGGGTGGTGCGGTGGACCCGGTGGGGTCAGCGGACGACCTTGGCGTAACGCGCCGACCGGACCGTGGTCTTGTCGACGGCGGCCAGGAAGTCCTGCGTCTCGGCGGCGCCGAAGAAGCCGTTCATGGTGGCGTCGGCGTCCTCGGGGGTGGCCCAGTGGACGATCACCAGGTACTCGCCGTCCTCGCTGCGCGAGACCTCGCGGGAGACGAATCCGGGGCGCCGGGCCATGTACTCGGTCTCGACCTTGCGGTCGAGGTCCTCGAACACGGCGGTCTCGGTGCCGGGCACGAGCTTGAACTGCACGGTCTCTATGGTGCTCATGGCGAGTCCTCCTGGAAGGCGTCGGCGTGGGCGCGGGCCCACTGGTCGAAGGTGCGGGGCGGCCGGCCGAGGAGTTCGGCGACGGTGGGCCGGACGCGGGAGTCGTCGAGGGTGCCGTCCGCGTAGTAGCGGAAGAAGGCGTCGATGTACTCGGGGGGCGTGCCGTCGCTCTCCATCTCCTTGCGGGCCTCGGCGTCGCTCAGGCCTTCGAAGCGCAGGGGGCGCCCGAGGACCTCGCCGAGGATCCGCACCCGGTCGGCGGGGAGCAGCGGTTCGGGGCCGCTGACGGCGTGGGCGCGGCCGAATTGGCCGGGGTCGAGCAGGACGTGCGCGGCGACGGCGGCGATGTCGTACGGGTCGATCATGGCGACGGCCACGTCCGGGAACGGGGCGCGCACCAGGTCGCCGGCCGCGAGCTGCGCGGTCCACTGGAAGGTGTTGGACATGAAGCCGCTGGGCCGCAGGATCGTCCAGGGCAGTCCGGAGTCCCGTACCGCCTCCTCGGAGAGGATCATGAACCGCGAGATGGCGTTGTCCATGTCGCCGTCCGGGGCGGCGATGCTGGAGAGCAGGACCACGTGCTCGACCCCGGCACGGGCGAACTCGGCGAGCAGGCCCGGCATGTCGGCGTACCCGGGCAGCAGGAACACCGCCCGGACGCCGTCGAGCGCGTCGCGCAGGGACGCGGGGCGGTTCAGGTCCCCGACGGCCGCCTGGGCCCCGGCCGGGGGTTCGGCGGCGTTCCTGACCAGGGCGCGTACCGGCCGGCCGGAGCCGGCCAGCCTCGCGGTCAGCTCGCCGCCGACGTGGCCGGTGGCTCCGGTCACCAGGATCATGGGGGCTCCTCGGGTCGGGTGAGGTCGGATCGGATCGGATCGGGTCAGGTCAGGTCAGGTCAGGTCAGGTCAGGTCGAGGACGAGGCGGCCGCGGACGTGGCCCTGCTCGCCGAGTGCGTGCGCCTTTGCCACCTCCTGAAGCGGGAAGGTCCGCTGGATCTCGGGGCGGATGCTCCCGGCGGCGAGCAGGCCCGCGAGCCGGTCGAGGACCGGGCCGTCGGGGTGGACGTAGGTGAAGGCGGCGCGCACGCCGTGGTCCTGGGCGGTCCGCCGGTGATCGGGGCCCTCGCCCTTGAGGGTGACGAGGGTGCCGCCGGGCCGTACCACGTCGAGCAGCCGGTGGAACTCGGGCCCGCCCATGGGATCGACCGCCAGATCCACGTCCGTGACCTCCTTCCCCAGGGGCACGGTCCGGTAGTCGACGGCCCGCTGGGCGCCGAGGGAGCGGACGAAGTCGTGGTTGGCGGGGGACGCGGTGCCGATGACCTCGGCGCCGGCGCCGGCCGCGAGCTGCACCGCGATGTGCCCCACTCCCCCGGCGGCGCCGGACACCAGGACGCGGTCGCCCGCCTTCAGGGCGCCGTGCTCGAAGAGCGTCTGCCAGGCGGTGAGCCCGACCATGGGCAGCGACGCGGCCACCACGTGGTCCACCCCGTCCGGCTTGGCGGCGAGTTCCCCCTCCGGCGCGACGGCGTACTCGGCGTACCCGCCCGCCAGGGCCGGGAAGCGCGGCATGCCGAACACGGCGTCGCCCTCGGTGAACCGCCGGACGCCCGGGCCGGTGGCGGCCACCGTGCCCGAGACGTCCCAGCCGAGCACGGCGGGGAACCGTTCGACGCCGACGCCCCGCCCGGCCCGGGTCGCCCAGTCGATGGCGTTGACGCCGGCCGCGTGGACGCGGACCAGCACCTCGCCCTCGCCGGGCACCGGGACGGGCAGCTCCCGCACGTGGAGGGTGCCGGGGGTGCCGAAGGCGTCGACGACCGCGGCGCGCATGGTCCCCGTCACGGCGCCAGGCGCAGGTCGTGCTTGGGGGCGAACTCCACGATCTGCCGCTTCTGCTCGTCGGTGAGCGGGACCGGGGCCTCGCCGGCCCGCGCCTCCCGGCCGATCTCCATGAAGAACTTCTCCAGGTACGCCGGGGTGAACAGGAACAGCATCCGGCTGGTGTGGAGGCCGACGTTGCGGAAGCGGTGGCGGGTGCCGCGCGGCACGAAGACGAAGTCGCCGTCGTGGGCGGTGAAGGTCTTCTCGCCGTTGAGGAACTCGATGTCGCCGTTGAGGATGTAGAACGCCTCGTCGGCGTGCGGGTGGATGTGCGGCGGCGGGCCGCCGCCGGGCGGGACGGACGCCTCGGCGAAGGTGAGCGACCCGCCCGTGTTCTCGCGGGTGGCCTTGAAGGTGTAGATGGCGTCGCCGAACCAGTACGTCGGGCCGGTGCCCGCCGGGTGGTGGACGACGTCGCCCTCGGGGTGGGGGCCGGTGGCCCCCGTGGTGGGCTGCGCGGTGGTGGTCATCTGGGTCTCCCGGAGGGTCAGAGGCGGAACAGGCCGGGGTCGGCGACCACGACGTCGAGCAGGACCGGGCCGTCGGCGCTCAGCGACTCGCGCAGCGCCGCCTGGAGGCCCTCGGGCGTCTCCACGCGTTCGCCGCGCACGCCGAAGCCGCGGGCGAGCTGGGCCATGTCGACGCCGCTGAGGTCGTACCCCTTCTCCCAGGACTTCTGGTCCTGGAGGTAGTACTTCAGCGACAGGTAGCCGGCGTTGTCGGGGATGACGAAGGTGACCGGCAGGTTGTGCTGGGCGGCGGTCCACAGGGAGTGCAGGGTGTACTGGGCCGAGCCCTCGCCGACGACCACGACCGCGCGGCGGTCCGGCCGGGCCAGCGCGTAGCCGACGGCGCCGGCGAACGGGAAGCCGAGGGCGCCGCTGGCGGTGGCGAAGTAGCCGTTGCCGGCGCCGAGCGGGATCTGCTCGTGGAAGTCGGCGCGGGCGATGGGCAGTTCCTCGAAGAGGACGGCCGTCTCGGGCAGTTCCTTCGACAGCAGGTGGAACAGGTACGCCTGGGTGAGCGGCGTGGACGGCTCCGGTACGGCGACGGGCTCGCGCACAGGGGCCAGCTCGACCCGCTCGCGCTGCTCGACCAGCGGGACCAGGCCGCGGACGACGTCGCCGGGCCGGGCGATGAACGCCGCGTCGGCCAAGGTGGCGGCGGCCGCCTGCGGGTCGTCGGTGACGTGCAGGAACCGCACGTCGGCGGTGAGGGTGGGGCGGGGGCTCCGGTCGAGGTCGGCGGGCGCGGTGGAGAACAGGTCCCACGCGGTGAACAGGGTGAACGCGGGCCCGCCGAGGACGACGACCACGTCGTGCTGGGCGGCGAGCCGCTCGTTGATCAGCTCCGGGATGGGCGGCAGGACACCGGCGAACAGCGGGTGGTCCTCCGGGAACGCCCCGCGGTTCCACACCGGGGCGCCCCAGACACGGGCGTTGAGCTTCTCGGCCAGCTCGACCAGCGCGCCGCGCGCGCCCTGGGCGTCCACCGGGCCGCCGGCGATCAGTCCGGGGCGGCGGGCGCCGTTGAGGGCGGCGGCGATGCGCTCCAGGGCGGCGGGCGACGGGACGGTGGCGTCCTCGACGGTGGGGATGCGGACCGGGTCGGGGTCGGCGGGGCGTACGAAGTCGTCCTCGGGGACGGCCACGAAGACGGGCCCCTGGGGCGCCTGCTTGGCGATCCGGTAGGCCTGGGCGATGGTGGCCGGGACGTCCTGGGGGCGGGCGGGTTCGGCGGCCCACTTGATGTACGGCTTGGGGAGCTGGGTGGCGTCCTTGGCGATGAGGAACGGGTCGCCGAGGAGCATCTTGCGGGCCTGCTGGCCGCCGAGGATGACCATGGGGGTCTTGGCGGAGGCGGCGGTGTAGACGCTGCCCATGGCGTTGGCGAGGCCGGGGCCGCCGTTGATGATGACGAGCGCGGGCTCACCGGTGGCCTGGGCGTAGCCGTCCGCCATGCCGACGACGGAGGCCTCCTGGAGGCCCATGACGAAGCGGAACTCGTCCTCGGGCCAGGCCTCGAAGAGCTTCATCTCGGTGTGGCTGGGGTTGCTGAAGATGGTCGTCAGACCCAGTCGGCGCAGGACGTCCAGCGTTTCGTCGCGTACGGTCCGGTGGCCGGTTGCCTCGGTCACGGTCATTCTCCTGACGGGGGTGGGTTAGTTGGCGGGGCTTGCCACGACTGTGGGAAGGGTGAGCTTGCGCCCGGCCCAGGTGGCGGGGAGGGCGAGGGCGCAGACGATCAGCGCGACGAGGGGGGCGCGGCCGACGTCGTACGTGGCGACCGCCCAGCCGCCGATGGCGGCGCCGGCGGCGATGCCCGCGTTGACGGCGGAGGCGCCGAGGGTGGCGGCGAGGTCGCCGCCGGGGCCGGCGAGGGAGATGATCCGCAACTGGAGCGACGGGACGATGCCGAAGCCGACGAGGCCCCAGGCGGCCAGGGCGAGCGCGGCGAGCACCGGGTTGGAGCCGGTGAGGTGGAGCGCGCCGAGGGCGAGGACCAGGACGGTGTTGCCGACGAGGAGGGTGAGGTCGGCGTTCCGGTCGGCGAACTTCCCGCCGGCGAAGGTGCCGATGGCGCTGGCGAGGCCGAAGACCAGGAGGAAGGCGCTGACGCCGCCGCCGGAGATGCCGGTGACCTCCTCCAGGTAGGGGGCGAGGTAGGTGAAGGCGGTGAACTGCCCGCCGAGCAGCAGCAGTCCGATGCCGAGCATGGCCAGCACGCGGGGCGCGAAGGCGTGCCGCGCCTGGGCGCGCAGCCCGCCGGAGCCGCTGCCGTCGACCGGGGGGACGAGGGCGAGGACGGCGACGAGGGCGAGGGCGCCGAGGATCACGATGCCGGTGAAGGCGGCACGCCAGCCGATGGACTGGCCGACGAGCGTGCCGAGGGGGACGCCGATGACGGTGGACACGGCGATGCCGCCGAACACCATGGAGACGGCCTGTCCGCGGCGCTCGGCCGGGACGAGTCCGGCGGCGACGGCCGAGGCGACGCCGATGAACAGTCCGTGGATGGCGCCGGTGACGACCCGCGCGGCGAGCAGCAGGCCGAACGCGGAGGCGAAGACGGCGACGAGGTTGCCGGCGACGAAGACCGCGAGGGCGAGCCACAGCAGGGTGCGGCGGGGCAGCTTGATGGTCGCGGCCGTGACGAGGGGGCCGCCGAGGGAGATGCCGAGCGCGTACGCGGTGACGAGGAGGCCCGCCGTGCCGACGGACACGTCGAGGTCACCGGCGATGAGGCTCAGGACGCCGACGATGACCAGCTCGGCGGTGCCGATCACGAACGCGCCGAGCCCGAGGGCGGCCAGTGCGTGGGTACTGCTGCGGGTCCCGCTCATCCGCGAGCCCCTCCTTCGTTTTCCGTTCGGACGGTGTGTGCGCACGCCCCGCGGCCGCCCGGCCGCGCGAGGACGGCGGCGGCCGGACGGCGTGGGGGTGGGGGTGGTGTGGGGGTGGGGGTGGTGGTGTGGGGGTGGTGGTGTGGGGGTGGTGGTGTGGGGGGCGGGCGCGGGCCGCCGGCCGGGGCCGGGCGGGCTCCGCTCAGACCTTGTAGCGCTGCTTGACGTCCTCGGCGAAGCCGAGGTAGTCCCGCAGCGGCCAGACCTGCTCGAACTCCAGGTACTCGCGCATGGGCAGGCGGCCCAGGGCGGTGCGGTCGAGCTCCTCGGCGTCCGGGGAGTCGATGATGGCGATGACGCGCTTCTGGGCGGCCACCTTCCAGATGCCCACGCAGAAGCCGGAGTCGACCGTCTCCTGGGCGTGGACCGCCTCTTCCTGCTCCAGCTCCCACAGCTCGTCGAGCGTGAGCCGGCCCTCGTGCTTCCACTTCATCTGGACGTAGAACAGCATGGGGTCACTTCCCGTCGGTGTCGCGGATCAGTGCGGTGAGCGCGTGGTCGGCGCCGAACACCTCGACCGCGAGATCGAGCGGCGTCTTGCCGTCGTGCCCGACCAGGTCGAGCCGGGCGCCGGCGCCGACGAGGATGCGGACGCACTCCTCGTAGCCGTGCCACAGGGCGTCGTGCAGCGGGGTGTAGCCGTTCGTGGCGCCCTGGAAGTCCAGGTCGATGCCGGGCCGGCCGACGAGCTGCGCGGTGATGTCGGCGTGGCCGTTGTAGACCGCCTTGTGCAGCGGTACGGCGCCGAAGGTGGGCTCCACGGCGTTGACGTCGGCGCCCGCCTCCAGCAGCAGGGCGACGATCTCGCCGTGGCCGTCGCGGGAGGCGACCAGCAGCGGGGTGTGCCAGTCGTTGAAGCCGCCCAGGAAGGGGAAGCGCTCGTCGACCTCGGCGCCGGCGTCCAGCAGTTTGCGGACGCGGGCGGTGTCGCCGTCGGCGGTGGCGGCCATCAGCTCCTGGCGGGCCACCGCCGCCTCGTCGCTCGCGCGCCGGGCGTCGAGGTGCCGCTCGGCCTCCAGCAGCTTGTCCTTGCCGAAGGTGTTGACGTTCAGCTCGTACTGGAAGTGCTGCTCCAGCGAGAAGCCGTAGTGCGTGTACACCTTGAGGGAGGCGCCCCGGTCGAGCAGGTACGCGGCGATGTCCGGGTACTTGTACCAGAGGGCGTCCATCAGGGCGGTGTGCCCGGTGGTGGGCGCGACGGCGTCGACGAACGCGCCGGCCTCGACCAGGGCGCGCACCACGTCGAGACTGCCGCCCTGGCAGGCCTTGTGCAGGGCGGTGGCGCCGGCGCGGGTGTCGGCGGTGTGGACGTCGGCGCCCGCGCCGATCAGCGCGCGGACGGTCGGGGCGTCGGCCTGACCGGCGGCGATCATCAGCACGGTCAGCCCGCTGGCGGTGTCCCGGGTGGACGGGTCGGCGCCGGCGGCCAGCAGCCCCGCCACGTCGGCGGTGTCGCGGTCGCGGACCGCCGCGACGAGGTCGGCGCTCATCAGGCGGCCACCTGCCCGGAGGTGTCACCGCGCAGGGCGCGGATGATGGTGGACGGGTCGGTGTAGGACTTCCAGCGGACGATCCGCCCGTCGCGCACGGTCAGCCACTGGACGAATTCGATCTCGAATTCCAGCCCGGTGCTCCGCACCACGGACAGCTCGTGGATGACGCCCGCCGCGTTCTCGCCGTCGACCGACAGGTTGACCAGCTTCTCGAACTTGATCTCGCATTCCCCGGAGAAGATCTGGAGGCTGGCGAGGACCGCGTCGCGGCCGCGGATCGTGCCGATCCACTTCATGTCGTCGTTGTAGCCGGGGACCGGCGTGTAGTTGATCCACTCGACATCGTCGGCGAGCAGTCCGAGACACGTCTCGAAATCCCCGGAGGAGAGCGCGTCGAACCAGCGCTGGGCGACGATGCGCGTCGCTGCCGTGAGGTCACTCATGTGTACTCCTCGATAAGCCCGAGAGAATTCCCAGAAGATAGTGGTTCCGTTTTCGGCTGCTCGCCAACAATGTGCCGCGTACTTTCTGGGGTCAGGATTCCTGTGACTTCGCGGCCATGGTGAGCAGTTGCTGGTTCCCGTCCGCCCAGGTCGCCGTCATGACGATGTCGGAGATGCGCCAGCCGCTGTCGGTGCGCACGAGCGCAAAGCGGTAGTGGCCGCCGAGGGTCCACAGCGGGCCGCCGTGCTCGTTCGGCAGCCGGTGCGTGGCCTGGAACATGGCGGTGCACACGGCGGTGTCGCCGTCGAGGTCGACGAGGAAGTTGCTGAACACGTGCTGGGTGGCGGTGAAGCTGCCGAGCAGCCCGGACCAGGCGGCCACCAGGCCCTTGCGGGGGACGACGGCCGGCTCGCCGCCGTTGAGGCTGGTGTAGTCGAGCCGGACCTCGTCCGTGAACACCCGCTCCAGTGCCTCCCAGTCGCGCTGGTCGGTGTACCAGCCCATGCGGGTGCAGGTGTCGATGACGTCAAGTCGGTCCGCCGTGGTGCTCATCGGCCGACCACCTCCAGATTCTCCGTGGGTGCGTAACAGGTGTGGCCCGACTGCTTGGTCCACCGGTGCTCGATGAACAGGGCGCAGACGATCAGGGCCCCGAGGGACATCACCTCGCCGACGGCGGCGCCGAAGTGGCCGGCCGGCACGGTGAGGAAGGCCAGCGCGGCGGCCGCGAAGTGGAACCGCTGCGGGCCGATCTTGAGGATGCCGTGGAACCAGGCGATGCCAGCCAGGTAGAGCGCGACGCCGCCGGCCAGGGCGAGGGAGGGGGCGAGCGGCAGCTCGGCGAAGGGGTGCACGATCGTCTTCTTCACGGCCGCGGCGATCAGGATGAGCCCGAGCAGCATCGGGACGTGCGCGTAGAAGAAGGCGGACAGCGCCATGCGGGAGCGGGTGGTGGAGTCCTGGCGCTCCAGGGCGACCTCGGCGCGGCGCGCCTTCTCCGACTCGTTGAAGTACACCCACCACAGGCAGGCCGGGATGATGAAGATGAGTACGGCCGTGGTGACCACGGACAGTCCGGCCGGGGCGCCGTCGGTGCCGATGCCCAGCGCCAGGAAGGAGTCGCCCAGCGCGATGATCATCAGCAGCCCGTGGCGTTCCACGAAGTGGCCGGGTTTCAGGTCGAACCCGGAGACGCCGGTGATGATCGGCGCGAGGATCTCCAGGAGCACGGCGCCGCCCCAGCACGTGTACATCGGCGGCCCGTCGAGGAAGCCGGCGCGGATGATCAGGAGCGCTCCGGTGACGTGGAAGGGCGCGATGCGCAGCATGTTGCGGGCGGCCTTGGGGCCGCTGAAGGCGAACAGGGCCGCGTGGACGCTGACGATCAGCAGGTAGCCGACGCCGAAGGCGACGCCGTCGCCGTGGAAGGCGTTGGGCGTGGTGAGCCCGATGACCAGGAACGAGGCCATGCCGAGGAGCAGCAGCAGCCGCTGGTGCTTGCCGTGCGGCGGGACGTGGTTGGTGAGCCAGGCGTAGCCGCCGTACATCCACCACAGCAGCCAGAAGATCAGCAGGACCTGGAGGACCCCTTCGGGGTTCATGCGGTCGCTGAAGACGCGGGCGAGCTGGGTGAAGTTGAAGACGAACGCGAGGTCGAAGAACAACTCCAGGGTGGTGACCCGCGCCTTGTCATCCAGCGGCGCGTCGTCGCCGGTTTCCCGGGTGAGTTCCGGTGCGAGGGACATGGCCGTGAAGGTAACGGCCGGTTCGGGCGGGGGTCGAAGAAATCGGCTCGACATCATGAAGTCGCGCGGACGCCCGGCGCACCGGTCCGATGCCCGAACACCGGCCCGAATGTTCACGGAACGGCAAAATCCGCCCTTGACATAAGAAAGTCTGCCTGTCCTCGGGCCTCGAAATCGGGGGATTTTCTGCGCCCACACCCTCGGTCCCACCTCAGCTTTCCGGTCGACCGGAAGGTTTTTGGGGGCGCATTTCGGCCCGGCGGTCCGCCGCCGTCCGAAACATAAGGTCTCCCACACCTGGGCGGCTTGGCCCGAAGCCGCCCTTCGAGAGAAGAGAGACACACGTGCACCGCATTCGCCCTTTCCGTTCCCTGATGGCCGCCGGGCTTTCGCTGGCCGGTCTGCTCACCCTGACCGCGATGACCGGCACGGCCGCCGCCGAGGATGACGGCGCCGAGGCCAAGTACGCGGCCGGTACGGCCTTCACGCTGCCCGGTGCCCGGGCCTTCCCCGAGGGCATCGCCGTGGACGCCAGGAACGGCGACTTCTACGTCGGCTCGTACGCCACCGGCGCGATATACCGCACCCCGGCCGGCCAGAAGACCGCCGAGGTGTTCCTCCCGGACGGCACCGACGGACGGACCGTCGCGGCCGGCCTCAAGGTCGACCCGGCCGGCCGGCTGTGGGTCACCGACCCCAAGGGCGTGATGGTCTACGACCTCGCGACCCGCAAGCGCGTCGCGCACTTCGCCGTGTCCGCCCCGGAGGCGTCCCTGCTCAACGACCTGGACATCGCTCCGGACGGCTCGGCCTACGTGACCGACTCGTACCTCGCGGTGGTCTACCGCGTCACCCCGGCGCAGCTCCGGACCGCGATATCGGCGGGCGGCGACGGCGGGACGCTGACCACCGCGTACAACCTGACCGGCGTCATCCCGCCGCAGCCGGCGAAGACGGTGACGCTCAACGGCATCGAGGCCGACGCCGCGGGCGGCTACCTGATCACGGTCGACTCGGCCGGCGGCGGACTGTACAAGATCGACCTGAGATCGGGCGCGATGCAGAAGGTGGCGGGCACCGTCAGCCTCAAGTACGGCGACGGACTGCACCTGGAGTCCGGCCGGGTGTGGGTCGCGCACTACGGCAACGACACGCTGACCCGGCTGCGGCTGAACCCGGACGTCACGTCCTTCACCGTGGAGCGCCAGGTCGTCGATGCCACGCTGGACATGCCGACCACGCTGGTGCGCCGCAACAGCCACCTGTACGTGGTGCGTTCGCAGTTCGACAAGATGGCCGGCGGTACGGCCGAACTCCCGTTCACCATCGCCGACGTGACCGGGTTCTGAGGCCGACGGCGGGGGGACCGGGGGGCCCGCCCCGGTCCCCCCGCCGCTCCTCCGGCCCGGCGGCCCGGCCTCAGCCGGCGGTCGTCACCGGTACGGTCCGCACGTCCCCGGCGCCGCCCGCGCCGCCCCCGTCCGCCGCGCGCGGCCCGGACGCCGGCCCCTGCGGCGCCTTCAGGAACCGGGTGGCCCACACCACGGGCAGCGCGACGACGGCGGCGACCAGGGCGGCCACCGGCACCTCCCCGGTGCCGAAGGAGGCCAGGGCCCAGCCGCCGACCGCCGAGCCCAGCGCCACGCCCACGTTGGCGGCGGACGCCCCGAGCGTGGCGGCCAGGTCGGCGCCCTCACCCGCGAGGGAGATGACCCGGAGCTGGAAGGACGGCGTGACACCGAAACCGACGATGCCCCAGCCGGCCAGGGCCAGCCCCACCAGCCAGGCGCTGGAGCCGAACGCCCACAGCGCGGCCATGGCCACGATCACGACGAGGTTGCCCACCAGCAGGGTGGCGGAGGCGTTGATGTCGGCGAACCGCCCGCCCGCGAACGTACCGATGGCGCTGAACACACCGAAGATCAGCAGGAAGGCGCCCACCGCGCCGCCGGAGATGCCGGTGACGTCCTCCAGGAACGGGGTGAGGTAGGTGAACGCGATGAACTGCGAGCCCATCAGCAGGACCGTGGCCGCCAGCATCGCCAGCACCCGCGGGTGGAAGGCGTGCCGGGCCTGGGCGCGGAGCCCGTCGGCGGTGCTGTGCTCGACCCGCGGCACGCACAGCAGGGTGGCCACCAGCGCGAGCACACCGAGCACGACGACGCTGCCGAAGGTGGCCTGCCAGCCCATGCCCTGCCCGATCAGGGTGCCCAGCGGCACGCCGATGACCGTCGAGACGGAGATGCCGCCGAAGACCAGGCCGACGGCCTGGCCGCGGTGCTCCGGGGCCACCAGGCCGGTCGCCACGGTGGACGCGGCGCCGAGGTAGAGGCCGTGGATGGCGCCGCACAGCACGCGGGCGGCCACCAGCAGGCCGAAGGCCGCGGAGAACACGGCGATCAGGTTGCCCGCGACGAAGAGGGCGAGCGCGACCAGCAGCAGCGTCCGGCGGGACAGCCGGATGGTCGCCGCCGTCACCACCGGACCGCCGAGGGAGACGCCGAGCGCGTACGCGGTGACCAGGAGGCCGGCCGTGCTGACGGAGATGTCCAGGTCACCGGCGATCAGGCTGAGCACGCCGACGATGACGAGTTCGGCGGTCCCGATGACGAACGCGCCGAGGCCGAGCGCGGCCAGCGCCGGTTTGTTGCGGGTCGGGCCGGGCCCGGTTCCGGTTGCGGTGCTCATACGGGAGCCCTTCTGGTTCGTCGGTGCTTCGGCTGGGGGGACGCGTGTGCTCACGCGTACTGGAGGTTCAGCTTCTCGATGCGCCCGTCGCGGACGTCGAACTCGTAGGTGGCCTCGAAGCCGCCGTCGCCGCCGGGGGCGAAGCGGACGAGGAGCGTGGTGCCGTTGCTCTTGGGGGTGTTCTTCAGGACGGTGAGCCTGCCGCCGATGACCTCGTTGCGGGCCCAGTCGCGGATCTCGTCGTGCCCGGTGAACTCCCGCCCCACGTCGGTCAGTTCGGCGTCCGGGTGGAAGGCGTCGACCAGTGCGTCGAGGTCCTCGGCGGCCACGGCGTCGACGTAGGCCTGGGCGGCGGGGTCGACGGCATCGTTGTCGGGCGCCGCCTGCTTGGAGGCCGCGGGAGAGGCGGACGTCGCCGCCCCGGGCGCGGTCCCGCCGGGGGTGGACGGTGCGGCGGCCGCCGCGGGCCGGTCCGCGGTCGCGTCGCCGCCGCCACCGTCGTCGGAGCAGGCGGTGGCGGTGGCGCCCAGCAGCAGGGCGGCGGTGAGGACGGCCGGGGGTGTCAGGCGCTTTCTCATGGGGTTCCTCCCTGGGAGGGTCGGGGGTCAGGCGTAGCTCATGGACACGCCGTGGATGAGCCCGTCCCTGAGCGTGAACTCGTAGCGGGCCCGGAACCCGGCGAGCAGGCCCTCGGGGTCGAACCGCAGCAGCACGGTCGAGCCGTTGGCGCCCGGGGTGTTGCCGAGCACCGTGACCTTGCCGCCGATCACCTCGTCCGCCGCCCACGCGCGGATGGCCTCCCGCCCCTGGAACCGGCGCCCGGTGTCCGTCACCGTGCCGTCCTCGTGGAAGGCGGCGGCCAGGGCGTCCGCGTCCCCGTCGTCCACCGCGTCCACGTAGGCGCGGACGGCCGGGTCGAGGGAGGACAGGGCCTTCGGCTCGTGCGCCTCGGGAGTGGAGCGCAGTGCCTCGCTCGCCGCCGCCTGCACGTAGTCGCTGCTGAACGCCGCCGTGGCACCGAACAGCACGACGGCGGCGATCACGATCCCCGCCGTGCGGCGCCCGCGGCCGGAGGAGAGCTTCATCGTTCTTCCCTTCGTGTACGGGTCGGGGTGCGGGCGGCGGGTCACCACGGGATCCGCCGCCGCTCGCGGAAGAACCCGCCGCTGGGCCCGTCGTCCGGGAGCAGCGCCAGCCAGGTGACGGTGTCCGCCCCCTTCTCCACACCCGTCGGCGCCCACGAGCCGCCCATGTCGGTGCGGACCCAGCCGGGGCAGACCGCGTTGACCTTGACCGAGGGCGGGACGGCGGCGGACACGACGAGGGTGAGCGCGTTGAGCGCGGCCTTGGTGATGCCGTACGCCGCCGGGGAAGGGACGTTGTCGGTCATCGCGCCGAGGCCGGAGGAGACGTTGACGACCCGGCCGTGGCCGCGCCGGACCATGTCGGGGACGAAGGCCCGGCAGGTACGGAAGGCGCCCATCAGGTTGATGTCGACCGTCCGGCGCATCGTCTCCTCGCTGAGGGAGAAGAACGGCTCGGTGGGGTAGACGCCCGCGTTGTTGACGAGCGCGTCGACCTCGACGCCGTCGTCCGCCAGCCGGGCGGCGCACGCCGTGACGCTGTCGCCGTCGGTGATGTCGAGCTGCTCGAACCGGACGGAGAGGCCCTGGCGGGTGAGCTTCTCCGCCGCCGCGCGGCCGCGCGCGGGGTCGCGCGCGGCCAGGACGACGTCGAGCCCCGCGCTGCCGAGCTGGCGGCAGGCTTCCAGGCCGATACCCCGGTTGCCGCCGGTGACCAGCGCGGTGCGGATTGTGTGCGGCGCGTGGGACATGATGACGACGCTAACGGCGTCCGGTACGGCGGGGTCAAAGGTTCCGGCTCGACAACATGAGGTTCACGCGCGGGGGTTCACGCCCCGGTCAGCCCCTGGTAGACGGCGTGCACCCGGTGCGCCGCCCGTTCCCAGCCGAACCGTTCCTCCGCCCGGGCGCGCCCCGCCGCGCCCATGGCGGCCGCGCGTGCCGGATCGGCCAGGAGCTGGTTGACGGCGGCCGCCAGGTCGGAGGCGAACCGTTTCTCGTCGAGCGGGGTACCGGTCCCGTCCCGCTCCTGCTCGATCGGGACCAGCAGCCCGGTCTCCCCGTCGGCGACGACCTCGGGGATGCCGCCGGTGGCGGTGGCGACGACGGCCGTGCCGCACGCCATGGCCTCCAGGTTGACGATGCCCATCGGCTCGTACAGCGAGGGGCAGACGAACACCGAGGCGTGGGTGAGGAACTGGCGCAGCGACTCCGGGTCGAGCATGCCGTCCACCCGGACGACCCCGCCGCGCACCCGGCCCAGCTCGTCGACCAGGGCGGCGGTCTCCGCCGCGATCTCGGGGGTGTCCGGCTGGCCGCAGCACAGCACGAGCTGGGCGGCCGGGTCGAGCTCGAAGGCGGCGCGCAGCAGTTGCGGCAGCCCCTTCTGGCGGGTCACCCGGCCGACGAACAGCACGATGGGCCGGGTGGGGTCGACGCCGTACCGCTCCAGGGCCGCCACCCGGTGGTCGGGGCGCTGGACGGTGGTGTCGATGCCGTTGTGCACCACGTGGACCCGGTCGGGGTCGACGTCCGGGTAGACGCGGAGGATGTCGTCGCGCATCCCCCGCGAGACGGCGATCACCGCGTCGGCGGCCTCGACCGCGGTGCGCTCCACCCAGGAGGACAGCGCGTACCCGCCACCCAGTTGCTCGGCCTTCCAGGGCCGCAGCGGCTCCAGGCTGTGCATGGTCACCACGTGCGGGACGCCGTACAGGAGCTTGGCCAGGTGCCCGGCGGCGTTGGCGTACCAGGTGTGGCTGTGCACCACGTCCGTGCCCTCGCAGCGGGCCGCCATCTCCACGTTGACCCCCAGGGTGCGCAGCGCCGGGTTGGCGCCCTCCGCCAGGGCGGGTTCGCGGTAGGCCGTGACCCCGGGGGCGGTGCGCGGCTCGCCGAAGCAGTGCACCCGCAGGTCGACCAGCGCGGCCAGCTCCCCGGCCAGTTCGCCGACGTGGACGCCGGCGCCGCCGTAGATCTCGGGCGGGTACTCCTTGGTGAGCAGGTCGACGCGTATCGAGGGCCGGGTGCGGGGAGATGGCGTATTCATGCGTACTTCCTGACGTCGAGGGCCTGAAAGACGGTGCGGCCGCGCCCCGGTGCGGAGCGCGGCCCCGGTGGAAGGCCCACGGCGGCGGTACGGCGGGGCGGTCGTTCCCCCCGCCGCGGTCCCCCCTGTCGCGGACGCTAGCCAATCGCTCCGCCCCCGCGCGTCCCCCCGCCGGGCGGAGCGGCCGCCTCCGCCCGGCGCGGGTGGCTCATCGGTCAGGAGGCCCGCTTGCGGGGCTGTGCCTTCTTCGCGGGGGTCTTCTTGGCGGTGGACTTGGCCGTCGACTTGGCCGTGGTCCTCTTCTCGGCCTCCTTGCCGCTCGCCGCGCTCTTCGAGGTGGACTTGCGGGCGGGGGCGGCCTTCTTGGCCGGGCTCCTGGCGGCCGTGGACTTCTTGGCGCCGCTCTCCTTGGGCGCCGCGCGGGCGGATGTCTTCTTCCGGCCGGGCAGCTCGTGGACCGACGCCTCCGCCTCGTCCTCGCCGCGCGCCTCACGGGCCGCGCGGACGCTGTTCTCCAGCGCGGCCATCAGGTCGATGACCTGGCCGCCGGGCTTCTCCTCCTGCGGCGCGGCAACCTCGGTGCCCTCCGCCTTGGCGGCGATCATCTCCTCCACCGCCGTCCGGTAGTCGTCGTGCAGCGTCTCGATGTCGACCTCCCCGAGCGTGTCCATCAGGGCGTCCGCGAGGTCCAGCTCGGCGTCCCGGACGGTCACCGAGGTGTCCGGGGCCACGCCCTCGGGCCGCCGGATCTCGTCCGGCCACAGCAGCCCGTGCATGGCGATGACGTCCTCGACGACCCGCAGCATCCCCAGCCGCTCCCGTCCCCGCAGGGCGAACTTGGCGATCGCCACCCGCTCGCTGCGCTTGAGCGCCTCGCGCAGCAGCGTGTAGGGCTTGGCGGCCGGGACCCCGTTGGCCGACAGGTAGTACGCCGTGTCGATCTGGAGCGGGTCGATCTGCGACGCCGGCACGAAGGCGACGATCTCGATCGTCTTGGCGGTCGGCAGCGGCAGCGAGGCCAGGTCCTCGTCGGTGATCGGGATCATGGTCCCGTCGGCCTCTTCGTACGCCTTGCCGATCTCGTCCGTCGCCACCTCCTCGCCGTCCAGCTCGCACACCTTGCGGTAGCGGATGCGGCCGCCGTCCTCGGTGTGGATCTGCCGGAAGGAGATGGAGCGGTTCTCGGTCGCGTTCACCAGCTTGATCGGGATGCTGACCAGACCGAAGGAGATGGCGCCATTCCAGATGGATCGCACGGTTCATCCCTTTCGTCCGGATTCGTGGGATTCTCATCGTATGACGCCGATCACGGAGGTGGAGGGGCGGCGCCTGGCGCTCAGCAACCTGGAGAAGGTCATCCATCCCGCCACCGGGACGACCAAGGGCGAGCTCCTGCACTACTACGCGACCGCCGCCCCCTGCTTCCTGCCCCACCTCCGGGGCCGCCCGCTGTCCTTCCTCCGCTACCCCGACGGCCCCGACGGCCAGCTTTTCTTCACCAAGAACCCGCCGCCCGGCACACCCTCCTGGGTGAAAACCGTCTCCGTGCCCCGATCGGAGGACAAGAACGCCCACCAGGTGATCGTCGAGGACCTCGCGTCCCTGATGTGGGCGGCGAACCTGGTCGTGGAGTTCCACACCCCCCAGTGGCTGGCCGATGCCCCCGCCCTCGCCGACCGCCTCGTCCTCGACCTCGACCCCGGCACCCCCGCCACCGTCGTCGAGTGCTGCCGGGTCGCCCTCTGGCTGCGGGAGCGCCTCGCCGCCGACGGCCTGGAGGCGTACGCCAAGACCTCCGGCGCCAAGGGCCTCCACCTGTACGTCCCGCTCGAACCGGCCCCCTCGGAACGGGTCCAGGCGTACGCCAAGCAGCTCGCCGTGGAGGCCGAGGCGGAGCTCCCGTCGCTGGTCGTGCACCGGATGACCAAGGCGCTGCGCCCCGGCAAGGTCTTCGTCGACCACAGCCAGAACAACGCCGCCAAGACCACCGCAGCCCCCTACACCCTGCGCGCCCGCCGCGAGCCCGCCGTCTCGGCGCCCGTGACCTGGGAGGAGGTGGAGTCCTGCGGCAACCCCGCGCGGCTGGTCTTCCTCATGGCCGACATGGCCCCGCGCCTCCAGGACTACGGGGACCTGCTGGCCCCGCTGCTGGACCCCGGCCGGGCGGGGGCGCTGCCGTGACGCTCCGGCCGCCGCTGAAGGTGGCGCTCGCGCAGACGGTGGGCAGCCTGCCGCGCGAGGCGGGACTGGCGTACGAACCCAAGTTCGACGGTCATCGGATGGTGATGTTCCGGGAGGAGGACGGGGTGGTCCTCCAGGCCCGCTCGGGCCGGATCGTCACCGCCGCGTTCCCCGACCTGGAGGCGGCCGCCCGCCGGTTGCCCGCCGGCACGGTGCTGGACGGGGAGGTGGTGGTCTGGCGGGAGGGCCGGATCGACTTCGCCGCCGTCCAGGGCCGGGCCGCCGCCACCCCCGGCCGGGCTCCCGGGCTCGCGCGGCGGCTGCCCGCCTCGTACGCCGCCTTCGACGTCCTCGCGGCGGACGGCACCGACCTGCGGCCCCGGCGCTACGCGGTGCGGCGCGAGCGGCTGGTGGACCTGCTCGCGGACCTGGGCCCGCCGATCCAGCCCGTCCCCATGACCACCGACCCGGACCTGGCGGCGACCTGGTACGAGACACTGCCCGGCATCGGCGTGGAGGGCCTGGTCGTCAAACGCCTTGACCAGCCCTACAAGGCGGGCACGCGCGCGTGGCGCAAGCTGCGGCACACCGACACCCGGGACGCGGTGGTGGTCGGGTTCACCGGAAGCCTTCAGCGGCCCGCCTCGCTGGTCCTGGTCCTCCCCGACGACGACACCCCGGTGGTCTCCAGCCCCCTGCCGCCCCGCCTCCGCGCCCGCGCGGGCGCCGCCCTCGCCACGCTGACCCCCGGCGGCCAGGACGTCGCCATGGCGGCCGGCCTGGGCGAGGTGCCCTACCGGTCCGTACCGCCGGAGCTGACCGCCGAGGTCGCCACCGGCACCACCCGGCACACCGTCACCACCGTCCTCCGGCTGAAGGAGCCGGCGTGACCGGCCCGCACGCCACGACCGCCCCGACGAACGGAGCGAGGCCCCCGACAGTCACCCAAGCCAGGTACGGCGGTTGCGGGCCCTCGTGTACAGCGCGTCCACGTCCGCCGGTTTCAGTAGCGCGCCGAGCCGCGCCAGGGACGGGATCTCGCCGTCCCGCAGCACCCGCACCCCGTCGGGGCGGGGCGGCACGTCCAGGCGGGCCGGGCCTGCGACCGCCAGGACCGGGCGCACCGCCGTGGCCAGGGCGTGCGCGGCCCGGTCGGCGTCCCGGCGCAGCCCGCGCAGGTGCGGCCGGGGCTCGGCGCGGCCGACGGCGACCGCCTGCCCGGCGACCCGGACCCGGCGGCCCCGCCCGGCGAGCGTACGCACCGCGAACACACCGGCGGGGCCGATCGCCAGGTGGTCGATCAGGGCGGCGCCCGGCAGGGGCACGCAGTGCAGCACCCGCCATCCCGCCCCGTCCAGCGCGTCGAGGGCGTCGAGGGCGTCGCCGACGTGCTGCTGCGCGGCCAGCTCGGCCAGGCGCGGATCCGGCCGCCCCAGCCCGGCGAAACGCCGCCCGGCGACCGCGTCGAGCGCGCCGCGCAGCACTTCGCCGGGGCGGTTGGGGGCGAGGTCGTCGTCGGGGTGGAGGGTGAGACGGGCCAGGTCGGAGGCGGTGGGGACGGGTGGCGGGCCGACGGTGACCTCGCCGGTGATGTACGGCGCGAGCGCGGCCAGCGCCTCGTCCTCGTACGCGTCGGACAACAGACTGATCCGGCCGCGCTCCGGGTCGTACCACGCGATGTCACGGCCGTCCGGCAGGCTGACGCGGAGCCGGCCGCGGCCTCCCGCACCGACCGGTGTGACCCGCGGTGCCGTCATGCCCCATCACCCCCACGCCCATGGGAACAGGCCGCCCGTCCGGGGGCAAGAGAAGGACGGGAGGCGGTCGGGAACGGGGTGCCGAGCGTGTCCGATTGCCGGGGCACCGCGCTCGCCGGTGTGGTGCACTATTGCCCCCAAGTGCAGTGTTTCGCGGGGAGGAACGGCATGTTCACGGGGATCGACGAGGTCGACTGGGCCTCGCTGGGTCATGCCTACGGTCCGGCCGACGACGTGCCCGGGCTGCTGCGGGGGCTCGCCTCTCCCGACCCGGTGGAGCGGGAGGTCGCGCTGGACGGGATGTACGGCGCGGTGCACCACCAGGGCGAGGTCTATGACGCGACGCTCGCCTGCATCCCCTTCCTGCTGGAGCTGGTGGCGGACCCCGAGGTGCAGGACCGGGGGTGTGTCGTGGAGTTGCTCACCAGCATCGGCGGCATCGACCTCGGCGGCGACGAGGGGCTGGACGAACTCGACCCCGACGACGAGGAGTTCGAGGACGCGGCGAACTACGCGATGGCGGCCGCCGCCGTCGCCGCCGGTGCCGATGTGTTCCTGGCGCTGGTCGCCGACGACGACCGGGAGGTACGGCTCGCGGCACCCGGCGCGCTCGCCTCGCTGCACGGGGACCCGGCACGGGTGCTGGCCCTGCTGCGGGAGCGGCTGACCGTCGAGACCGACCCCGAGGTGCGGCTGGCGCTGGTGGAGGCGGTGGGCCGGATCGCCCTGCGGTACGAGTCGCTGCGCGACGAGATCGTCGACTGGCTGGGCTGGCTGATGGGCGCCGCCCAGGACCCGGCGCTGCGCCTGGCCGCACTCGCCCAGCTCGCCCGGTGCGCCCCCGGGCGGCTCCCCGGCGACGTGGTGGTGACCGTGACGGATTTGCTGGACCGGCTGCGGGAGGCCCCCGGGCGGGACGGCGCCCGGCAGCCGGCCGCGGGCGGGCCGCCCGGCCCGGCGCCCGAGACCGGCATGGGTCCGGCCGGTCCGGTGAGCGAACCCGGCCTGGCCCACGCGACCGGTCTGGCCGAGCTGTGCGAGCTCGCCGACCTCGCGGGCCCCGCCGGTCTCCCGGAGCCGGCCGACCCGCGGCCCGGGGCGCCCACCCTGGTGGGGCAGGTGCGGGAGGTGCGCGAGGAACAGCGGGCGGGCCGCGGCTCGGCGTGGGCGGACGACCTGTTGCGGACCTTGCACAGCGCCCTGGACGACCGCGTCGAGGACCGGATCGCGCTGGTCACCGCCCAGTTGCGCAGCCCGGGCCGGGACCGGCGGGCGGACGCGGTGTGGATGTGCGGCGGCCTGGTGCGCACCTGGCGGGGGACGTACGACGAGGTGGTGCGGCTCGTCGGGGCGCAGCTCGCCGACCCCGAGCCGAGGCTGCGGGAGGCGGCCGTGGCGTGGCTGGGCGAGCTGTTCGAGGTGGCCCGTCCGGCGGCGGACGCGCTGGCCGCCCGGGTGGCGGCCGACCCGGTGCCCTGGGCGCCCGCGCGGGCGGGCGGCCGGTCCGGAACGGGCAGCGCGCTGCTGGCCCTCACCCGTACCGGTGATCCGCGGGCGGTACCGGCGCTCGCGCGCGCCCTGGAGCGGCCGGGGCTGGACAGCCGGCTCGGTTACGCCATCCCGCAGTTGGGCGGGCACGCCGCCCCGCTGGTGCCCGCGCTGCGGCACCGGCTCGGCGCGCTGCCGCTGGACGACGGGCTCAGTGAGGGTGCGGGCCCACTGCTGCTGGCCCTGGCGCGCCTGGGGGCGGTGGAGGCGCTGCCGGAGGTGCTGCGGGTCCTGCGCGGGGCGCCCGCGTTCCGCCGCGAGTGGGTGCTGGAGTCCTCGCTGCGGGCGCTGACCGCCTTCGGCCCGGCGGCGGGCGAGGCGCTGGGTGATCTGCGGGCGCTGCTGGCGGACCGCTCGGTCGCGGTGGCGGCCTCGGCCGCCCGGGCGCTGTGGGCCGTGGAGGGTGACGCCGGGGCGGTCCTGCCCGGGCTGCGGGCGCTGTTGCTGGCGCCGGACGCGGCGCACCGGCGGGAGGCGGCCAGGGTGGTCGGCGCGATGGGGCGGGCGGGCGCGGCGGCGGTCCCGGAGCTGCGGGCGTGCCTGGCGGCGCCCGGGGTATGGCTGCGGGTGGACGCGGCCGTGGCGCTGTGCCGGGTGACCGGCGAGGCCGCGGGCGAGGCGCTGCCGGTGCTGGTGGGGGCCTGGAAGGAGAACCAGCACACCCGGGTGGAGATCGCCGGGTGCCTCGGGGAGCCGGGACCCGTACCGGCGGAGGCGGCCCCGCTGCTGCGGGCGGAGCTGGCCCGCTCCCGTCGGCACAACGCGTCGGACGGCACCGCGGGCGACCATGACGTCCACCAGGACGAGAAGCTGCTGGCGCTGTGCCGGCGGGCGCTGGGCGGGCGGGGATAGCCGGGGGCCGCTGGGGCCGGGGCCGCCGGAACCGGGGGCCGCTGCGGCCTGGGGCGGGGCCGGCGGTCGGGGGCGGGGTCGGCGGTCGGGGGCGGGGTCGGCGGTCGGGGGCCGGGTCGACAAAAGGGACTTCCGTCCGAATAAGGTGGGCGAAGACCGACCCGACCACCGGCCGCGCCGCGCGCGCCGCGGCATCGTCAGGAGCACCGTGAGCCCGCACCGCCCGGCCGTGAACGCGGCACTGCTGCTGCCCGGCACCGCGGTGGCCGCGCTGCTGCTGACCGGCTGCGGCGACGCGGGCGAGCTCCGGAGCGCCGGCCCCACCCCGACGGCCGTCGGCCCGGTGCGGCTGTGGCCCGACCTGCCGCCCGTCACGGCGCCCCCGTACGACTACGGCGAGAGCGACACCGCGAAGGTGCCCGGCGTCCGCGTCCCCGGCGGCGACGTCCACCGCGTCGATCCGGTGGCGGTCGTCCAGGCCGAGGTGGCGGCCCATCCCGACGAGTACAGCGGGCCGGACGGCATGTACAAGGAGACGGTCGTCCGGATCCGCGAGTGCGGGCGCAAGCCGAGGGAGTGCCCGGTGATGACGCCGTACTACCGGGACCTGACCGGGGACGGCAAGGACGAACTGGTCGTCGGCATCCGCATGCCCGACCAGCAGACCGGCCTCCGCGTGTACATGCCCGGGAAGGACGACCTGACCCGGATCATGTCCACCATCGACCAGGTGGTGGGCGTGCAGCTCGCCGGCAAGGACCTGGTCGTCCGGGTGGTCTCGGCCGGCATCCCCGGCTACGAGTACCGCACCGCCTGGTCGTGGGACGCCCAGCAGCAGGCGATGCTGCCGACCAGGGACGAGATCGTGCGGGTCAAGCCGGTGCCGCCGGAGCAGGCCACGGAGGAGCCCTCCCCGTCACCCTCGGGCGGTGCGTGATGCGGCGTCCGCGGCCGCCCGCCTGGATGGCGACCCTCACCTGGAAGGCCGGGCTCTTCATCACGGTGATGTGCTGCGCGCTGGCCGCCCTGCTGGGCGCCCTCGTGCACGTCTCGGTGACCCGGCAGACGGTGGACACGGCCCGGGAGAAGGCGCTGGACCGGCTGGAGGAGGTGACGCACGCGTACGAGGCGGGCGAGCCGCTCCCGCCGTACGCGGGCGTCGACCCGGACGGCCTGCCGTCACCGCTGCGCGCCCTCGCCCTCCGGGGCGACCGCGGCACCCTGGTCGCCGACGACCCGGCGGGCCGGCCCACCATGTGGGCGGCCGGCCCCGCCGACGGCCGGGCACTGGCGGTACGGGTGGACTACTCGCTGAGCGCGAGCACCATCAGCGGGCTGGACCAGGCGATCGTGGGCTCGTCGGTGCTGGCCATCGGGGCGACCCTGCTGGTCGGTTCGTTCGCGGTGACCCGGGTGACGCGGCGGCTGCACCTGACCGCGCAGGTCGCGCGGCGGATCAGCGCCGGCGACCTGGACGCGCGCGTCAACGACCCCCGCACCCGGGACCCCGCGCACCCGGAGGACGAGGTGGCCACGGTGTCGGGGGCGCTGGACACCATGGCCTCCAGCCTCCAGGGCAAACTGCTGAGCGAACAGCGGTTCACGGCGGACGTGGCGCATGAGCTGCGCACCCCGCTCACGGGACTCTCCGCGGCGGCCGAACTGCTGCCGCCGGGCCGGCCCGCGGAGCTCGTACGGGACCGCGTGAAGGCGATGCGGGCGCTGACGGAGGACCTGCTGGAGATCTCCCGGCTGGACGCGCGCACCGCGGAGGTCGACCTCGACGTGCACGAACTGGGCCCGCTGGCGCGGCGGGTGGTGCGGGCGTCGGGCACCGGCACGGAGGTACGGGTCGTCAGGGACGCGCGCGTGGAGACGGACAAACGGCGCCTGGAGCGGGTGCTCGGGAACCTGGTGGCCAACGCCCACAAGCACGGCCGGCCGCCGGTCACCCTGACGGTGGACGGCCCGGTGGCGACGGTCCGCGACCACGGGGCGGGGTACCCGGAGTACCTCCTGGAGCACGGGCCGCAGCGGTTCCGCACGGAGAGCGGCGGCAAGGGCCACGGCCTGGGGCTGACGATCGCGGCGGGGCAGGCGGCGGTGATCGGCGCGGAGCTGCGGTTCGCGAACGCGCCGGACGGCGGCGCCGAAGCCCGGCTGACCCTCCCCGAATACCGCCCGGACCCCTGACCCTCCCCGCCGGGTGCCGTACCCCCTCGCTGGGGGCGGGTGGGGCGGTCACCACCGGTGGGCGGTGGGGCACGACCCGGGCCCGGGAGGGGCGCCAGGTCCGACATAACGGACATACGCCGCGCTACGTTGCGGAGCATGACCGCAACGAGGGCGCCCGGGCGCCGGGGAGTCGAGCTGTCCCTCCTGGTCGGCGCCGTGCTCATCTCCGTGCACGGCTACATCGGTGTCGGACTCGCCCGCAACGGCGCCGTACCCCCCGACGCCGCCGCCTACGGGGCCGGCCTCGGTCTGCTCGCGCTGCTCGCGCACCTCGCGGTCCGCCTCCGCGCCCCGTACGCCGACCCCCTGCTGCTGCCCATCGCGGTGCTGCTCAACGGCCTCGGCCTGGTCCTGATCTACCGCCTCGACCTGGAGACCCCCGCCGACCACGCCGCGCCCACGCAGCTTGTGTGGTCCACCCTGGGCGTCGGGCTGTTCATCGCGGTCGTCGTCCTGCTGCGCGACCACCGGACGTTGCAGGGCTACGCGTACGTCTCCGTCGCGGCCGCCCTGTTCCTGCTGCTCGTGCCGATCTTCTTCCCCGCCGTCAACGGCGCCAAGATCTGGATCCGGATCGGCGGCCTCTCCTTCCAGCCGGGCGAGTTCGCCAAGATCCTGCTGGCCGTCTTCTTCGCCGCGTACCTCGCCGCCAACCGCCACGCCCTCGCCCACACCGGCCGCCGGGTGTGGGGGGTGCGGCTGCCGGCCGGGCGGGTACTGGGGCCGGTCGTGGCGATCTGGCTGGTGAGCGTGGGCGTACTGGTGCTGGAGCGGGACCTCGGCACCTCGCTGCTGTTCTTCGGGCTGTTCGTGATCCTGCTGTACGTGGCCACCGGCCGCACCGGCTGGGTCGCCGTCGGGCTGCTGCTCGCCGCGGCCGGGGCGTTCGTGGTCGGGGGTCTCGAACCGCACGTCCACGGCCGGGTGGAGGACTGGCTGCATCCCTTCGCCTCCATCGAGGCGGGTCAGGGCCCCGGTCAGCTCGCCCAGTCGCTGTTCGCGTTCGCCGCCGGCGGGATGCTCGGCACGGGGCTGGGGCTGGGCGACTCGGTGCTGATCGGGTTCGCCGCGAAGTCCGACTTCATCCTGGCCACGGCGGGCGAGGAGCTGGGGCTGGTCGGGCTGACGGCCGTCTTCCTGCTGTACGCCCTGCTGGTGGCGCGCGGGTTCGGGACCGGCCTCGCGCTGCGGGACCCGTTCGGCCGGCTGCTCGCCACCGGGCTCTCCTCCATCCCGGCCCTCCAGGCGTTCGTCATCGCCGGCGGGGTGATGGGGCTGATCCCGCTGACCGGCATGGCCATGCCGTTCCTGGCGCAGGGCGGTTCGTCGGTCGTCACCAACTGGATCATCGTGGCCCTGCTGATCCGGGTCAGCGACTGCGCCCGCGCCCCCGAACCGCCGGGCGTCGAGCCGGGCGCGGTGCTGCCCGCCGTGGAGGAGGTCCGGTGATCCGCTGCATCCGGCACGCCGCCGCCCTGTGCCTGCTCCTGCTCGCCGCGCTGCTGGTCAACGCCGCCCGTGTGCAGATCGTCGAGGCACCGGAGCTGGACGCGAAGCAGGGCAACCGGCGGCCCGTGATGGCCCGTTACGCCGAGCCGCGCGGCGACATCCTGGTCGACGGCAGGCCCGTCACCGGCTCCAAGGACACCGGCGAGCAGCTTCGCCACGAGCGCACGTACACCGAGGGGCCGCTGTACGCCCCGGTGACCGGGTACGCCTCGCAGACGTACGGCACCACCCTGCTGGAGAACGCCGAGGACCCCGTCCTGTCGGGGACGAGCCCGATGCTGACGCCCTTCCCCTTCTGGTACGACCTCAGCCGCACCCGCCCCCCGGGCGGGAACGTCGTCACCACGATCCGCGAGCCGCTGCAACGCGTCGCGTACGAGGGGCTCGACGGCAGGCGGGGGGCGGTCGCCGCCATCGAGCCGTCCAGCGGCCGCATCCTGGCGCTGGTGAGCAGCCCCTCGTACGATCCGGGGCTGCTGTCCGGGACGGGCAGGGGCGTGGCGGCGGCGTGGCGGCGGCTGAACGCGGCGCGGGAGCAGCCGATGCTGAACCGGGCGCTGCGGCAGACCTATCCGCCCGGCTCCGCGTTCAAGATCGTGACGGCGGCGGCGGCGATGGACGCGGGAGTGGTCACGGACGTCGACGCCCCGACCGGCACGCCCGACCCGTACCTGCTGCCCGGCACCCGGACCGTGCTGCCCAACGAGGCGAAGGGGTGCGGCGGGGCTTCGCTGGCCTACGCGATCCGCTGGTCCTGCAACACGGTGATGGCCCACCTGGGGGTGAAGGTGGGGACCGCCGGGATGTCCGAGGCGGTGGGGCGGTTCGGGTTCAACGACGCCTCGCTGCGCGTCCCGTCGGTGGTGGCCAGGTCGAACTTCGACGACGGGATGTCCGCCGACCGGCTCGCGCTCTCGGCCATCGGCCAGTACGACACCACGGCCACCCCGCTCCAGATGGCGATGGTGGCGGCCGCCGTGGCCAACGGCGGGGAGATCGTCCAGCCGCACCTGGTGGACCGGACGACGACCTCGGACGGCGACACGGTGACGCAGCACGTCCGGCGCGGCTACCGGCAGGCGATGCTGCCGCCGACCGCGCTGCGGCTCCAGCGGTTGATGGTGGAGGTGGTCGAGGGCGGCTCGGGCAGCAACGCGGCGATCCCGGGTGCGACGGTCGGCGGAAAGACCGGCACGGCGCAGCACGGGCTGGGCAACACGGGCACGCCGTACGCGTGGTTCATCGGCTGGGCGCAGGCCGGGGGGTCGGGGCGGGCGGCGGTCGCGGTGGCGGTGGTCGTGGAGGACGCGTCGGCCAACCGGGAGGACATCAGCGGCGGCGGCAGCGCGGCGCCCGTCGCCCGGGCGGTGATGGAGGCCGCGCTGCGCGAGGAGGAGCGGCGCGGCCCCGGGCGCCTCGGCGGACGGGACGGGGCGGGCGGGCCGTTCGGGCCGTGACACCGCCCCGGCCGGGTCAGCCGATCGGCTTGCGCATCTCCTCGCGGACCTTCAGGGTCAGCTCGGCGGCCGCCGCGAGGTCGATGTCGCCGGGCTTCTGGTCGAGCCGCGAGGCGTCGACCACGCCGACCCCGGCGACGGTGTTGTCGTCGCCCCAGGCGCACATCGGGAAGGTCACCTCGTTGCCCGCCTCGGTGTTGGAGAGCACCTCGCACTCGACCTTGACGTCCGAGCCGGCGGGGGTGACGTCCTTGGCCGGCTGCTCGATTTTGGCGTTCTGCGCGGTGCCCGCCCCGCGCAGCAGGCTGCGGCGCTCGGTGTCGGGGCGCTTGACCTGCCCGTAGTAGCCGGAGACGACCAGCGCCTTGACCGCGCCGTCCTTCTGGGCGGTGTACTGGGCGACGGCCGCGCCGTCCGTGCGGACGGTGGAGCTGTAGGTGTCCTCCAGCAGCTTCTTGCCCTCGGTGCCGGACATGTCCTGGGCGAGCGTGTACTCGCCGCCCACCAGGGTCTTGGGGACCACGAGCTTGTGGGTGGCCGCCGGGAAGGGCGTGCCGCCGCCGGAGCCGTCGACGACCATCTTCACGCCGTAGCCGAGGCAGCCGAGCAGGACCAGCGACCCGGCGACGATCCCGACGACCAGTCCGGTGCGCTTCTTGCGCGGCGGCGGGGCGCCGTAGGGGACGCCGCCGTACGGCCCGGGGTACTGCTGCGGGAAGCCGGGCTGCGGGCCGGGCGGCTGCGCACCGGGGTACGGAGCCGGCCCGGGTGCTTGCGGGTAGGGGCCGGGCTGGGCGCCGTACGGGCCGGGCTGCTGCGGGGACGGAGGCGGCATGGTCATGCCGTCAGGCTACGTCACGGGCGCGAAGGCCCCGGTCACGCGCCGCCCTCCGCGAAGGCCCCGGTCACGCGCCGCCCTCCGCGATCGCCTCGGTCACCTCGGCGACCCGCTCGGCCTCCTCCGCCGCGAAGCGCTCGCGGTCGAGCGCCTCGGCGATCTCCTCGTCCTGGGTCATCAGCAGGTCCAGGTTGGAGTCGCCGAGTTCGAAGACGCCCATGTCCACGTACGCCTTCTGGAGCCGCTCGCCCCACAGGCCGATGTCCTTGACGCAGGGGACGATGCGGCTGAAGAGGAGCTTGCGGAACAGGTGCAGGAACTCGGACTCCTCGGAGAACTGCTCGGCCTCCTTCCGGGACACCCCGAAGTTCTCCAGCACCTCCACGCCCCGCAGCCGGTCGCGCATGAGGTAGCAGCCCTCGATGACGAACTCCTCGCGTTCGCGCAGTTCGGCGTCGGTGAGCTGCTTGTAGTAGTCGCGGAGGGCCATGCGGCCGAAGGCGACGTGCCGGGCCTCGTCCTGCATGACGTAGGCGAGTATCTGCTTGGGCAGCGGCTTGTCGGTGGTGTCCCGGATCATCCCGAACGCGGCGAGCGCGAGGCCCTCGATGAGGACCTGCATGCCGAGGTAGGGCATGTCCCAGCGGGAGTCGCGGAGGGTGTCGCCCAGCAGGCCCTGGAGGTTGTCGTTGATCGGGTACAGCATCCCGATCTTCTCGTGCAGGAAGCGGCCGTAGATCTCGGCGTGCCGGGCCTCGTCCATCGTCTGGGTGGCGGAGTAGAACTTGGCGTCCATGTCGGGCACGGACTCGACGATCCGGGCGGCGCAGATCATGGCGCCCTGCTCACCGTGCAGGAACTGGCTGAACTGCCAGGAGGCGTAGTGCTTGCGCAGCTCGCCCTTGTCCTTGTCGGTCATCTTGGCCCAGTGGCGCGTCCCGTACAGCGTCAGGGCCTCGTCGGGGGTGCCCAGGGGGTCGTACGGGTCGACCTCGAGGTCCCAGTCGATGCGCCGGGCGCCGTCCCACTGCTTGTCCTTGCCCTTCTGGTAGAGGGCGAGCAGCCGGTCGCGGCCGTCGTCGTACTCCCAGCTGAAGCGGGCCGCGCCGGTGGCCGGCACCTGCCAGATCGGGTCTCCCGGGGCCTTGCTGTAGAGGTCATGCGACGACACGACGGCTCCTTCGCCTGTGCGCTGACGGGTGGTTGGCAGGCTCACACGTTGGTAGACGCCGGGTCAACAAGTCGGGCACAGGGGATTGACGGCCTTGCTGACAAGCAGTCTTATAAGGGATGACCCCCAGTAACGCCAACTGCGCGAGGTGCCCCGCCGATGACCACCGTGTCCGAACGCGACATACGTCTGCTCAGCGACGCGCTCGGCCCGCTCCGGGACCGCGAACAGGTCGCGGAGCGTCTGCTCGAGTCCTCCGCCAAGCACTCCTTCGACCCCGACAGGGAGCTGGACTGGGACGCCCCCGTCGAGGACGGCAAGTGGTTCTGGCCGCCCGAGCTGGTCTCCCTCTACGACACGCCGCTCTGGCGGCGGATGTCCGAGGAGCAGCGCATGGACCTGGCCCGGCACGAGGCGGCCTCGCTCGCCTCGCTGGGCATCTGGTTCGAGATCATCCTGATGCAGCTCCTGGTGCGGCACATCTACGACAAGTCGGTCACCAGCAACCACGTCCGGTACGCGCTCACCGAGATCGCCGACGAGTGCCGCCACTCGATGATGTTCGCCCGGATGATCCAGAAGGGCGGGACGCCCGCCTACCAGGTGCCGCGCGTCTACCACAACATGGCGCGGGTGCTGAAGACCGTGTCGACGACCCCCGGTTCGTTCGCCGCCACGCTGCTCGGCGAGGAGATCCTCGACTGGATGCAGCGCCTCACCTTCCCCGACGAGCGGGTCCAGACCCTGGTGCGCGGGGTGACCCGGATCCACGTGGTGGAGGAGGCCCGCCACGTGCGGTACGCCCGGGAGGAGCTGCGCCGCCAGATGGTCACCGCCCCGCGCTGGGAGCAGGAGTTCACCCGGATCAGCTGCGGCGAGGCGGCCCGCGTCTTCTCCGTCTGCTTCGTCAACCCCCAGGTGTACGAGAACGTCGGCCTCGACCGGCGCGAGGCCGTCGCCCAGGTCAGGGCCAGCGGTCACCGCCGCGAGGTCATGCAGTCGGGCGCCCGGCGGCTGACGGACTTCCTCGACGACATCGGGGTGCTGCGGGGCGTGGGGCGCAGGCTCTGGAAGAGTTCCGGCCTCCTCGCCTGAAGCCCGGCACCACGCCGGACGGGGCGGAGTTACGCTGCGGTCATGACCAGTGCCGCGACGCCCGCACCCGCGTACCGACGGCTGAGCGTCGAGGAGCGCCGTACGCAGCTCCTCGGCGTCGCCCTCTCGCTCTTCGCGCACCGGGCGCCGGAGGAGGTCTCCCTCGACGACGTCGCCGAGGCGGCCGGGGTCTCCCGGCCCCTGGTGTACCGCTATTTCGCCGGCGGCAAGCAGGAGTTGTACGAGGCCGCGCTGTGGTCGGCCGCCGACGAGCTGGAGCTGTGCTTCGCCGAGCCGCCGGTGGGCCCGCCCACCGAGCGGCTCACCCGGGTCCTCGACCGGTACCTCGCCTTCGTCGACCAGCACGACGCCGGGTTCAGCGCCCTGCTCCAGGGCGGCAGCGTCGCCGAGACGTCCCGCACCACCGCGATCGTCGACGGGGTGCGGCGCGCGGCCGCCGAGCAGATCCTGCTGCACCTGGGGGTGCCGGACCCGGGGCCGAGGCTGCGGATGATGGTGCGCACCTGGATCGCGGCTGTCGAGGCGGCGTCCCTCATCTGGCTGGACGAGGACAAGCGGCCGCCCGCCGCCGAGTTGCGCGCCTGGCTGGTCGACCACCTGGTCGCGCTGCTGACCGCGACCGCCGCCACCGACGAGCAGACGGCGGGCGCCGTGGCGGCGCTCCTGGCGCAGGAGACGGCCGAGGGACCGGTCGGCACCCTGGCACGCCGTGTGGTGCCCGTGGTGGGCGAGGCCGCGCACCTGCTGTGACACTGGCTGCCGTGCGAAGCGAGAACACCCCATTCCACGGCGGCCCGCTGGACGGCCGGATCCTGCCGGTGCTGACCGGCCCGACCGGCCACCCGCCCAAGTGGTACACCGTCCCCGTGCCCGACGAGGGCGGCGGCCCGCCCACCGTCCACGCCTACCGCCGGGTCCCCTCCGGCTACACCAGGCGCCTGGGCCTCCAGCGCGGCTGGAAGTACGAGTACGCCCCCGAGGGCCGCGAGCGGCGCGAGCTGAAGTGGCCGTGGTCACAGAAGTCGTAGGATCACGGGCATTCGCGCCGCCAAAGGGGGAGCTTCCGTATGGAACCGTCGTCGCCGCTTCAGCCGATCGAGCCGCTGCGGGACGGTGACCCCCGCCGGTGCGGGCCCTACACCGTGCTCGCGCGGACGCGGGAGTCGGCGAGCGCCGTGCGGTACCTGGCGCGGGACGACGCCGGCACGGTGGTCGTCGTCACCGCCGCGCCCGCCGCGCTCGCGGAACTCCCCGCCTTCCGGCGCCGGTTCGCGGCCGAGGCACGCACCGCCGAGCGGCTGGCCGGCGGCTGGGTGCCCGCGGCGCTGGAGGGCGCCGTGGACGGGCCGAGGCCGTGGACCGCGACGCCGTACGTGCCCGCGCTCACCCTCGCCGAAGCCGTCGCCCTGGCCGGGCCGCTGCCCGGGCGGGCGGTACGGGTGCTGGGCGCGGGGCTCGCCGAGACGCTGGCCCGGGTCCACGCCACCGGCGCCGTGCTGCACGGGCTCGCCCCCGGCACCGTCCTGCTGGCGCCGGACGGGCCGCGGCTGACCGCGTTCGGGGCGCTGGGCGCCGCCGAGTCGGCGGAGGCCCGGCCGGGCGGGCAGTTGTCGGTACGGCTCGGCTACCTCACCCCCGAACAGGCCGCCGGGCAGGAGCCGGGCCCGCCGTCGGACGTCTTCGTGCTCGGACTGCTGCTGGCGTACGCGGCGACCGGCACCCCTCCGCTGGCGGACGCGGCGGCCATCGCGGACGCCGAACCGGCGCTCGGCGCCGTGCCGGAGGACCTGCGCCCGCTGATCGCCCGGTGCCTCGCCAAGTCGCCGGAGGACCGGCCCGGGGCGGGGGAGGCCGCCGGGGCCCTCGCCCCGGAGGGCGCGTCCGCGCTCGCCGGGGACGGGTGGCTGCCCGACCGGGTGGCCGGGGCGCTGGACGAGCAGGCGGCACGGGTGGCCGCCCTGGTGGCGCCGCTGCCGCCCGGGCCCGACGGGGACGGCCGGACCGTCCGGGTGGGACGGCAGGTCCGGCGGCGCGACCCGGCCGGCCCGGGCCTGGTGGTGGCGCCCCGAACGCCCGACGCCGCCCCGCCGGCCCTCCTCCCGCCCGCCCCGCCGGCCACGTCCGACGTGCCGACCCCGTCCGGTCCGCCCGCCCCGCCGACCGCCCCGCCGCCGTCCACCGCGCCCGCCCCGCCGACCGCGCCGCCGCCGTCCACCGCTCCCGACCTGCCCGGCGGGGCCGCCGGGCCGGCGCCCGTGCTGGTACCGGGCCCCGCGTCCGCGCCCGCTGCCCCCGCGTCCGGGCCGTCCCGGCGGGGGCTGCTCACCGGGCTGGCCGCCGGGGTGACCGGTGCCGTCCTCGGGGGCGGCGGCGTGCTGGCCCTCGCCCCCGGTGACGGCGAGGAGCGGCGGCCCGACGCCAAGCCGCCCGCCCGCCCCCGCGCGGCGGTTCCCGGTGTGCCGCCCACGCCCCGCTGGGCGTACCGGCACCCCGCCGACGGACGCCCGTCGCCGAACGCCGCGGTCTGGCGGGACCGGGTGCTGGTCCTCACCACCGGCGCCCACACCACGGGCGTCGACCTCGCCGGCGGCCGGCGCCTGTGGCAGCGGGCCGACGCCGCCTCCGGCCACCCCGCCCTGACCCTGCCGGGCGGCCGGCCGGCGGTGGCCGGCGCGGACGGTTTCCGGCTGCTGTCCCCCACGGACGGCACGACCGCGGAGCGGCGGGCGTACCCGGCCGGCGTCCGCCTGGCGTCGGTCGCCGGGCAGTCCGGCGGCGTGGTCTGGTTCACCGGCACGCTCGCGGCCCGTACGTACCTCTTCGCGTACGACATCGAGCGGGCCCGGGAGCTGTGGCGCGTCCAGGTCCCCAACGGCCGTGCCCCGTACGCCCCGGCCTACGAGGTGCTGGCGCTGCGGCCGGACGCGCTGGTCGTCCGCCAGGACCCGAAGTCGCTGACGGCCGCGCAGGTCGAGGCCGCCAAGGGGCTCGCGGTCTTCTACGCGCACGACCGGGCCACCGGCGCCCGGCGGTGGTTCCGGTCCTTCGGCGGGGCGCTCCCGGGCGGCGCGGTGGCGGGGGACGGATCGGGGCGGCTGTACGCGGCGGTCCCGGGCGGGCTGTCCGCGTTCGACACCCGTACCCGCCGGACGCTGTGGCGGCTGCCCGGCGGCGCGGCCTTCGGGCGTCCCCAGGTGGTCGGCGGCACGCTGTACGTCGCGGACGGCGCCCGGACGGTGTACGCGGTCGACGCGGCGACCGGCCGGACGCGCTGGCGGCGGGACACGGAGGCGGCGGCCGGCGGTGACCTCCCGGGCGTGACCGTCGGCGCCGGCGGCCGCACCCTGCTCGTGGCGGACGGCTCGCAGGTCACCGCGTTCGCGGCGGGTGACGGGCGGCGGCTGTGGAAGTTCCAGGACGCCGGTGTCCAGGAGCCGGGCGGCCGGGAGGAGTCGGCCGCGTACGGGGTGCTCGCCGCCGGGCCCGCGGGCGCGGTCGTGCGCCGGGGCCGGATGTTCTACGCGCTGCCGGTGGAGTGACCCGCCCCACCGGGACGGGTGACCGCGTTGGGCCGATCCGCCCCCTCGGGCATTTCATACGTTAGTCGTATGATCCACCGCCCCATGATGGGGGCGGAGGTGATGCCATGTCAGGAAAACTGCTGCGCGCGGTCTGCGCGGCCGCACTGCTCGTCACGCTGCCCGCCGGACCCGCGTCCGCCGCCCCCGAACCGGCCGCTCCCGAACCGGCCGCTCCCGAACCGGCCGCCCCGGCCGGGGTGCCGGAGCTGCTCACCCGGTTGCGCACCCTGTACCAGCAGGCGGAAGAGGCGACCGAGACGTACAACGCCACCGAGGAGGAGCTGAAGGCGCTCGCCGCCGAGACGAAGAAGCTGACCGGCGACCTGACCAGGACGCGCGACGCCCTGGCCCGCAGCCGCGCGGAAGCGGGCCGGCTGGCCCGCGCCCAGTACCAGGGGCGCACCGACTTCTCCTCCTCGCTGCGGCTGCTCCTCGCCCGCGACCCCGACCACGCCCTGGACCAGCACCACCTGCTCCGGCGCGCGGCGCGCGAACGGGCCGCCACCGTCGCCCGGCTGGAGAAGGGCACGAAGCGGGCGGACCTGCTGGCGGCGGCGTCCCGTGAGGCGCTGGACCGGGAGCGGGCGCTGGCGGAGAAGCAGCGGGCGGCCCGGGACGACGTCACCGCCCGGCTGAAGGAGGTCGAGGAGACCCTCGCCGGACTGTCGGACGAGGAGGTCGGGGAACTGACCGCCCTGGAGGAGACGGAGACCGCCGACGCCCAGCGGGAACTCCTCGCCACCGGACGGCTGGAAGGCGCCCGCACCCCTTCCGAACTGGGCGACCAGGCTCTGGCGTACGCCGCCGGCCAGATCGGCAAGCCGTACGCCTGGGGCGCCGAGGGGCCGGAGTCGTTCGACTGCTCGGGCCTGACCTCCCGGGCGTGGGCCGCGGCGGGCCGCGCCATCCCCCGCACCAGCCAGGAGCAGTGGCGCACCCTGCCCAAGGTCCCGCTGCGCGCGCTGCGCCCCGGCGACCTGGTGGTGTACTTCCCGAAGGCCACCCACGTGGCGATCTACCTCGGTGACGGCAAGGTCATCCAGGCGCCGCGCCCCGGCGCCCGGGTCAAGGTGTCCCCCATCGCCGCGAACCCGCTCCTCGGCGCGGTACGCCCCGACCCCGCGGCCCGCCCCCTCCGCTCCTACACCCCGCCCGGGCTGCCCACCGGCGCGGCGGGCGGCTCCGACGAGGGGTACGACACGGGGTACGGGGCGGGCTGACGGCCGGGCGGCGGGGGGCGGGCCGGCCACAGCTCACGGTCCGGTGACGGCACCGGACACCGCGGCCCCCGCCCTCCGGGGGAGGCCGATACTTTCCGGACACCCCCTAGCCCGCCCGTTGGGCGGCGAGGGCACGGCCGATGGCGCGGGCCCCCTCGGGGAAGGCGCCGGGGTGGGGGCCGGAGTAGTTGAGGCGGAGGTACGCCCCGGTCGGCTCGGCGGGGAACCACTCCCCGCCGGGGGCGACGACCACACCCGCGCTCTCGCAGTCGCGGACGAGCCGGGGCAGGTCGGTGGCGTCCGGCAGCCGGACCCAGAGGTTCAGCCCTCCTTCCGGGACCGTCTCCAGGCGGGCGTCGGGCACGTGTTCGGCGAGCGCGCCGACGAGCAGGTCGCGGCGCGCGGCCAGTTGGCGGCGGAGACCGCGCAGATGGGTGCGCCAGGCGGGCTGCGTGACCACGTCGAGCGCCACCGCCTGGAGGATGCCGCTGACGTACATGGACTCGGCCTGGGCGTCGGCGAGGATGCGCTCGCGGGCCGGGCCCCGGGCGGTGATCGCGGCGATCCGGACGGCCGGGGAGACGCTCTTGGTCAGCGAACGCAGGTGGACGACGTGGCCGCTGTCGTCGCGGACGGCGAGCGGAACCGGGTCGGCGGTGATGCCGAAGTCGTGCGCCCAGTCGTCCTCGATCAGGAACGCCCCGTACGCGCGCACGGCGTCGAGGACCCGGTCGGCCAGGCCGGGCGACCACCGGGCGCCGGTGGGGTTGGCGAAGTTCGGCTGGGCGTAGAAGGCGCGGGCCCCGGTCCGCTCGAACGCCCGGGCCAGCTCCTCCGGGTCGGGGCCGTCCGCCCCGCTGGGGACGGGGACCAGCCGCACGCCCGCCAGCGCGGCGGCGAGGATCGCGCCCCAGTAGGTCGGCGACTCCACCAGCAGCGGGCGGCCCGCGCCGACCAGGGCGCGGAAGACGGTGCTCAGCCCGCTCTGGCTGCCGGGGAAGACCACCACGTCGCTCGGGGCCGGCGGCGCGGTCCCGGCCGGCGTCGCGGATCCGAGCTCGGCGGCGAACCACGCCTGTAGTTCCGGCAGCCCCGCGGCCGGCGGACGGCTGACCGCGGCGTCCCCCCGGGCCGCCCGGGTGAACGCCGCCCGGACCAGGCGCTCGGGCAGCAACTCCCGGTCCGGGTAGCCCGAGTGCAGCGCGATCACGTCGTTCGGGACGGGCCGCAGCGCGGCCGACACCTGCGGGATGCGGTGCTGCGGCGAGCCGAGGGCGGCGGTCTGCCACCCGTAGTCGTGGGGGCGGGCCACGCGCACCGCCCGCACGAAGGTGCCCACGCCGGGCCGGCTCTCCACCGTCCCTTGCGCGGCCAGCGTCCGCAGCGCCTTCTGCACCGTCACCGGACTCGCCCCGTACCGCGCCACCAGGGAACGGGTGGACGGCAGCCGGGCTCCTGGCGCCGCCGTGGAGATCCACTCGCTCAGCCCCGCGACGATCCGCGCACTGCTATCGTTGTTCATGACACACAACAGTAGCGCTACTCTCCCCGCGGCCCCGGTGCTATCCCCGAGCCGAGCCGGTCTCGGATGGGGTCTGCTCGGAGTCGCGGCCTTCTCCTTCACCGTGCCGTTCACCCGGGTCGCCGTCGGGGGCGGCGGGATGTCGCCGCTGTTCATCGGCTCCGGGCGGGCCGTCGTCGCCGCCGTGCTCGCGGCCGCCGCCCTGCTGCTCACCCGGCAGCGGCTGCCCCGGGGCGTCCAGTGGGCCCGGCTGGCGGTCGTCGCGGGCGGGGTGGTCGTGGGCTTCCCCGTCCTCACCTCGTACGCCCTCACCACCGCGTCGGCCGGTCACAGCGCCGTCGTGATCGCGCTCCTGCCGGCCGTGACCGCGGTGATCGCCGTGCTGCGCGGCCATGAACGTCCCCCGGCCCGCTTCTGGGGCCTGGCGGCCGTCGGCGCCGTCGCCGCCATCGGCTTCGCCTCGGCGCAGGGCGGCGGCCTCGGGGGCCTGCGCTGGTCCGACCTGCTGCTCCTCGGCGCCGTCCTCGCCGCCGGCACCGGCTACGCCGAAGGCGGCCTCCTGGCCCGGGAGCTGGGCGCCTGGCAGACGATCTCCTGGGCGCTCGTCCTGTCCGCGCCCCTGATGGTCACCCTGACCGCCCACGCCATGGCGTCGCACACCCCGGCCGGTGGCCCGCTCGAATGGGCCGCGTTCGCCTACCTCGGGGTGGTCAGCATGTTCCTCGGCTTCTTCGCCTGGTACCGCGGCCTCGCGATCGGCCCGATGGCCCGCGTCAGCCAGATACAGCTCGTCCAGCCCGTCATGACCATCGGCTGGGCCGCGCTCCTCCTGCGCGAACCGCTCACTCGGCCCACCGTCCTCGGCGGCCTCGCCGTCATCGCCTCCGCCGCCCTCACCGTCCGCACCCGCCGGGGCCGCCCGGCGGACGGCGCCTGACCGCCAGGCGCGCCGGGGCCGAGGCGCGAAGGCGGGAAGGTGTGTGCCCCCGGCCCGTCGGGGCCGGGGGGACACGGAGTCACGAGGGGGCGGCCGGTGGCCGGTGCGCTACGCGCCGGAGACGGAGGCCAGGTACGCCGCGGTCTTCTCCGGGTCGTAGAAGAAGTTCTCGAAGTCGGCCGGGTCGTTGAAGCCGTTCGCGAAGCGGTCGGCGACGGGCTGGAGTTGCCCGGCGGCGCCGATGAGGTCGAGGACGTGCTCCGGCGGGACGCCGAGCATGGCGTTCGTCCACTTGGTGACGTGCTGCGCGGTGTCCCAGTAGCGGTCGAAGGTGGCGCGCATCCAGCTCTCGTCGAACGGCTGGTCACCGTGTTCCACGATGGACGCCAGGTAGGAGGCCGCGCACTTGGAGGCCGAGTTGGAGCCCTGGCCGGTGATCGGGTCGTTGGCGACGACGACGTCCGCGACACCGAGGACCAGGCCGCCGCCGGGCAGCCGGCCGATCGGGTTGCGGACGGTGGGGGCGTAGCGGCCGGCCAGCGTGCCGCCCGCGTCGGTCAGCTCGACCTTGGTGGCCCGCGCGTACTCCCAGGGCGTGTACTTCTCCATCAGCTCCAGCGTGAGCGCCAGGTGCTCCGAGGGGTCCTTCACCCCCTGGAAGACGTCGAGCGGGCCGCCCGGGAGCCCCTCCCAGAACAGGATGTCCGCCCGGCCGCTCGTCGTGAGCGTCGGCATCACGAACAGCTCGCCGACCCCCGGCACCAGGTTGCAGCGGACCGCGTCGAAGTCGGGGTGCTCGGGGCGCGGGCCCAGCCCGTGGACGTACGCGACGGCCAGCGCGCGCTGCGGCTCGCTGTACGGGGAGCGGGACGCGTCCCGGCCGAACATGGACACCAGCTCGCCCTTGCCGGCGGAGACCAGCACCAGGTCGTACGTGCGGGAGAAGTAGTCGAGGTCGGAGACGGCCGCCCCGTGGATGACGAGCTGGCCGCCGCGCTGGACGAAGGTCTCCATCCAGCCGGCCATCTTCACGCGCTGGTCGACGGACTGGGCGTACCCGTCGAGCCTGCCGACCCAGTCGACGGCGCGGGTGGAGTCCGGCGCGGCGACCGAGACGCCGAGGCCCTCGATACGCGGAGCCTGGGACTCCCAGAAGTTGATGCCGAGGTCCCGCTCGTGCTGGAGTGCGGTGTCGAACATGCACTGCGTCGACATGACCCGGCCGGCCCGGATCTCGTCCGCCGTGCGGTTGGACATCAGGGTGATCTCGTACCCCCGCGACTGGAGCCCGAGGGCGAGCTGGAGCCCGGACTGCCCGGCTCCGACGATGAGTATCTTCCGCATCGAGGGTCTCTCTTCCTTACTCGGGGGATATCTCGAGGGCACGGGCGACGAGCGCCAGCAGCGACTCGATCACCGTGATCCGGTTCCGGGCATCCATGATCACTACGGGTACGTCCGCGGGCACCGTGAGGGCCTCGCGCACGTCCTCGGCCTCGAACAGCTCGGTCCCCTCGAAGTGGTTGACCGCCACCACGTACGGCAGGCCGCAGCTCTCGAAGTAGTCGAGCGCGGGGAAGCAGTCGGTCAGCCGCCGGGTGTCGGCCATGACGACCGCGCCGATCGCGCCGCGCACCAGGTCGTCCCACATGAACCAGAAGCGCTGCTGCCCCGGCGTGCCGAACAGGTACAGCACCAGGTCGTCGTCGAGCGTGATGCGCCCGAAGTCCATGGCGACGGTGGTGGTGAGCTTCCCGGGCGTCGCGGAGAGGTCGTCGGTGTCCTCGCTCGCGCGCGTCATCAGCGCCTCGGTGGTGAGCGGGGTGATCTCGGAGACGGACCCGACGAAGGTCGTCTTGCCGACACCGAAGCCGCCCGCGACCACCACCTTGGTGGCGATGGGGGCGCGGGTGTGGTCGAGCTGCCAGGCCTGGGCCTCGGGCTCGTCCAGGGATATCTCAGAGACGGCGGAGACCACTCAGCACCCTTTCGAGCAGTGCGCGGTCGGGCTGGCCGGTGCCGTGACCGGTGCCGTACACGCGGATCCTCCCCTGGTCGGCCAGGTCGCTGAGCAGCACCCGGACCACCCCCAGCGGAATCTTCAGCAGCGCGGAGATCTCGGCCACCGTGCGCATGCGGCGGCAGACGTCCACGATGGCCCGCATCTCCGGCATGACCCGGGCGAGCCCGCCCTTCGTGAGCTCCTTGCGCTCCTCCGGCGCTTCGAGCGCGGCGACGAACGTCTCGACGAGCAGGACGTGGCCGAAGCGGGTACGGCCGCCGGTGAGCGAGTACGGGCGGACGCGGGCGGGCCGCCGCCCGCCTCCCCGGACCGGCAGCCGGCCGGCGGCGGACACGGAGGTCATGCGGCACTCTCCATCGACTTGCGCAGCTCACTGCGGAGTTCGGGCGTGAGTACGTGTCCGGCGCGGCCCACGAAGAGCGCCATGTGGTACGCGACGACGCTCATGTCGCAGTCGGCGGTGGCGTGCACGCCGAGGAGGGAGCCGTCGCTGATCGACATGACGAAGACGCTGCCCTCCTCCATGGCGACCATCGTCTGCTTGACGCCGCCGCCGTCCATGAGCCGGGCGGCGCCGATGGTGAGGCTGCCGATGCCGGAGACGATGGTGGCGAGGTCGGCCGCCGCCCCGCGCGGCCCGTCCGACCGGCCCTGGTCCGCCCGGTCGGTCCGGTCCCTGTCGCTCTTGCCGGCCGCCGGGTCGGAGGAGAGCAGGAGAAGTCCGTCGGACGAGACGACGGCGACCGAGCGGACTCCTGGCACCTCCTCGACCAGGTTGCCGAGCAGCCAGTGCAGGTTCTTGGCCTCGCTGCTCAGTCCGAACGTCGCCGTGCCGGTGGTACTGCCGGTCGTCGCAGTCAACTGCGTGCCTCCTCGACTGTGTCCCCCGTCTCTTCGCTGCGTACCGCTTCTTCCTGCTGGGTGCTTTCCGCGATCTCCGCCTCGGCGTCGCGGCGGCCGTCCTTGGCGCCCTGGTGGAACCCGCCGAGCCGGCGCCGCAGCGCCTCGGCGTCGAGGCCGCCCTTGCGCCCGGCGGGCGGCGTGGACGGCTCGACGACCTTGGGCGTCCGCTTGGGCAGGCCCTTGTCGGTGACGCGTTCCCACTTGGGCTCCCGCGCACGCGGCTCGTCGTCCTCGGCACGCGGACCGTGGGCGTCGGCTCGCTCGTGGGTCCGCGTCTCCGGGTCGTCGGCGCCGGCGGCGTCCGGCCCTGACGCGGACCCGGGCGCCGGCTCCGGCTCCGGCTCCGGCTCCGGTGCGGGCGCCGGCTCCGCCTCCGGCGCGGGCCGTGGTGCCCGTACCTGGAGGGTGGTCTCGGCCCGGGCGGGTCCGGGCTCGGCTTCCGGCTCGGGCGCGGTCTCCGGCTCGGACGCCTCGGACCCGGACTCCGGCTCGGACCCGGACGCCGACTCGGGCCCGGTCGTCGCGGGCTCGGCGGCAGGCGGGACCTCGGCGGGGACGTCCCGGGCCGGCGCCTCGGGCGCGGGCGTGTCCGCCGACGGGCGCTCGTGCGCCGCGGCGTCCTCGGCCGGGACGTCGCCGTCCGCCGGGGCGTCGCCGTCCGCCGGGGCCTCGCTGTCCGCCGGGGCGTCGCCCTCGGCCGGGGCACCGAGGGTCGCCTCGGCGGCGGCGACCAGGGGGTCGCGGGCCGTACGGGCGCCGGGCAGGGTGTTGGAGTTGGCCTCGGCGGCCGAGCCGGGGAGGTTCAGCGCGGGGGCCGTGCCCGCGACGGCGACCGACGGGGGCAGGGCGGTGGGCGGGGCCTCCGGGAGCAGCGCGGAGGGAAGGACGACGACCGCCGTCACACCGCCCTGCTTCTGCTCGCGCAGCTGGACCCGTACGCCGTGCCGTGCCGCGAGCAGCGCGGTGACCCGGATGCCGAGGCCCGCGCCGTCCCGGTCCTCCTCGGACGCGGGCCCGGCCTCCGGGTCGGCCAGCCGGGCGTTCAGCTCGGCGAACCGGCCCTCCGTCATCCCTATGCCCTCGTCCTCGACGGAGAGCATCACCTCGCCGCTCTCCAGCAGCCAGCCGGAGAGCCGGACCTTGGCGTCCGGCGGGGAGAAGGAGGTGGCGTTCTCCAGCAGTTCGGCGAGCAGGTGGCTGAGGTCGTCGGCGGCGAACCCGGCCACGTGGGCCTGCGGCGGCAGGGACTGGATGGTGACCCGCTCGTACCGCTCGATCTCGCTGACGGCGGCGCGCAGCACGTCGACCAGCGGCACCGGGCCCTGGTGGGCGTGGTTGTGCTCGTGGCCGGCGAGGACCAGCAGGTTCTCGCTGTGCCGGCGCATGACGGTGGCCATGTGGTCGAGCTTGAAGAGGGTGGCGAGGCGCTCGGGGTCCTGCTCCCGCTCCTCCAGCTTCTCGATGACCGCGAGCTGCCGTTCGACCAGGCCGAGGGTGCGGAGGGAGAGGTTGACGAACGTGTGGTGGACGCTGCTGCGCAGCGCCTCCAGTTCGGCGCCGACCTCGGCGGTCCGCTCGCGCAGCTCGGCGCGCTGCCCCGCCAGTTCGGCGGCCAGCGCCTCGCGGGCGGCGACGGCGTCCGTGCGGTCGGCGTCGAGCTGTCCGGCGCGGGCGCCGAGCTCCAGCAGCTTGCCGTGCAGGGTGTTGAGGGAGCGGACGACCTGGGCGAACTCGTCGTTGCGGCCGGTGAACTTGACCGGCTCCTGGGTCTCGGGCTCCTCGGCGATCCGGGCGGCGCCGATGCGGAGGACGGCGAGCGGCCGGGTGAGGGTGCGGGCGACGGCGGCCGAGACGCCGATGGCCACGAGCAGGCAGCCGCCGAGGAGCGCGACGCGCAGTTCGAGGGCGGTGACGTCGTCGTCGCGGAGCTGTTCCATGCGCTGTACCTCGCCGGAGGCGAGGGCGGACTGGGCGCCGCGCATCTGCTCGATGCGGGCGGTGAGGGCCGCCCGGAGCTTGTCCCGGTCGGTCTTGCGGTCGCCCTCGGACAGCTCGGGCCGGTCGGTGAGGCGGGCGAGGTACGTTTCGGCGCTCTTGACCTCGGGGCCGGTGACCGTGGCGGCGAGGGACTCGCGGGCGGCGGGCGGGGCGGCCTGGTCGAAGTCGGCGAGCGCGGCCTGTTCGCGGACCCGGGCCGTCTGGGCGGCGGCGCTGAGGACGCCGCGCGCGCGGTCGGCCTCGTCCCCGGCGGGGTCCTCCGGCTCGACGAACCGGCCGGTGACGGGGTCGTAGACGGGACCGGTGCTCTTCCTGCCGGGTACGGACAGGGCGCCGAGGAGCAGGCCGCGGGTGGCGGAGGCCTGGTCGACGGCGCGGCCCAGTTCGGTGAGGGCGCGGGTGCCGGCGCCCGCGTCGGCGGCGCGGGCGGGCGTCTTGTCGGCGAGTTCGGCGGCGAGGGCCTGGAGCTTGGCGATGACCTCGGTGTAGGCCCGGTGGGCCTCCATGGCGGTGCCCTTGCCGGTGAGGGCGGCGCGCCTCGTGGCGGGGAGGCCCGCGAGGTCGCGGCGGAGGCCGGCGGGGGCCTCGGCGTGGATCTCGTCGATCTGCCGGTCGACGCGGGCGCGGTGGGCGGCGTCGACGGCGGGGGTGTCCCCGGCCTTCGGGTCGTCGTCGCCGGTGCCCCGGCCGGCGGCGATGTAGGCGGTGACCTGGTCGCGTTCGTCGGCGAGGGAATGCGCGAGGGTGACCGCCTGCCGGTTGAGCTCGGCGAGGGTCACCAGCCGCTGGGAGTCGTTGAGGTCGGCGGAGGCGGTGAGGACGGCGGGGGCTCCGGCCGCCAGGACGGTGATGCTGACCAGCGCCACACCGGCGACGAGCCGGCTGCGTACGCGTACGCGGCGGCCGCCCGGTGCCTGGGGGTCGCCGGGAGTCTCACTGCGCTTCTGCACCGGTGCTCACATTCTCGAACTCGTCCGCCCATGAAGCAGAGGTGACGACCGGTCACGCACGCGCACAGCCCTCCGACCCCTGGTACGGCCCCGACCATTCCAGCGCCGCCGTCGAAGAAGGCACACGTCGGCCACTCCGCCACCCGAACGAGTGAACAACACTCCGGAGTTGGCGAACAACTCTCCCGGGCACGTGCCGGGCGGTCGTGCGGGGGGACGGGTTGAAAGATCGACGGGGGCTTTGGCAGGATGCCCGCCCGCACCTCGCCGGACGTCCGGATTCCGCCGCTCGGCCGGTGCTGACCAGCCGCTACGGGGCTCTTCCCGGTTTCCGGGGACGGTGTGAAGGAGTCATGCAGACTGGGCCCATGCAGACCGAGATCTCCTCCGTCCCGGGCTCGCCGGAACGCCCCAACGAGGACTGGGCGGCCGTGGCGGTTCCTGCGTCCGGCCAGGGCGGCACGCTGGTGGTGCTGGACGGGGTCACTCCCCCGATCGACGACGACGGTTGTGTGCACTCGGTGCCCTGGTTCACCGCGCGGCTCGGGGGCGCGCTGACCGAACTGTCCGGTTCCCGGCCGGATCTGCCGTTGACCGGGGTGCTGGCGGAGGCAATCCGGCGCACCGCGGACGCCCACCGCGACACGTGTGACCTTTCTCACGTACGTACACCCCAGGCGACGGTGGTCCTGGCGCGCTGGGGGGCGCTGGAGGTCGACTACCTGGTGCTGGCCGACTCGGTGCTGCTGCTCCGCTCGCCCGACGGGGCGGTGCGGGCGGTGGTGGACGACCGGCTGGACCGGCTGCCGCCCGGTTCGCTGGCGTCCCACGCGATCGCGGACGCGACCGTGCGGAACAAGGAGGGCGGGTTCTACACGGCGGCGGCCGACCCGTCGGTGGCGGAGCTCGCGGTCACGGGCAGCGTGCCGGCGGCCGAGGTGCGGGCGCTGGTGGCGATGACGGACGGGGCCACCCGCTGGACGGAGGTGTTCCGGCGGGGCGACTGGGCCGACTGCTTCGACGTGGTGGCCAAGGAGGGACCGCGCGGCCTGATCGCGCGGGTGCGGGAGCTGGAGGCGTCGCCCTCGTACACGTACCGCTGGAAGAGGCACGACGACGCGACGGTGGTGCACGTCGGGCTCCGGCAGCCGTGAGGGACCGCCGGCCGGGGCCGGTCCCGCCCGCCGGGCGCGGGCCGGAACCGGAGCCGGCGGGAGCCGTCAGTCCTCGCTGCCCGCGTTGAGCTGGTGCAGCAGCCGGGCCAGTTCGGCGACCTCGGCGCGGTCCCAGCCGGCGAGCTTGCGCATGTAGCGGGCGCGCCGGGCGTCGCGGACCCGGCGGAAGCGGCCGCGGCCCTCGTCGGTGAGGCGGACGAGGGAGGCGCGGCCGTCGGCGGGGTCCGGGTCGCGGGCGACGAGCCCGAGGTCCTCCAGGGCGCGCAACTGGCGGCTCATGGTGGCCTTGCCGACGCCGAAGTACGCGGCGAGGGCGGTGGCGCGCTGCGTGCCGGCGTCCTCCAGGCGGACGAGCAGGCCGTAGGCGGCGGGTTCGAGGTCGGGGTGCACCTCGCGGGCCATCTCCCCGGACGAGGCGCGGGCGCGGCGCAGGAAGACGGCCAGTTCGCGTTCCAGGGCGAGGAACTCCTGGTGCGCGGCGGCGCACCCCTCGCCGCCCCGGGCGTCCGTCTCCGTCGGGCTTTCCTGCACGTCAGCACCCTTCGCGCGCTTTCGAGGTTCTGAAAGTTCTTTCCGGCGGCGGCCATCGCCGCAGCTCGTCCAGTATTTCGCAGGCGTAGACCAACGGCGTCACCCAGAGACTCTTCCACGGGCCGGGTCTACGTGCGTAGCGTCATGAATGGCATGTTCACGCCAGACATGCCCCCTCATCCCCGCACCACCCCCACCGAGGCCTTTCGGAGGCACGCCATGTCCGTGCACAGATCCGGAACGACCCGCTCCGCCCCAGCCCTCGCGCTGCTCACCACCCTGGCCGTACTCGCCCTCCTGCTCACCCTCGCCCTCCCGGACCCGGCCGCCGCCACCGCCGGACCCGCCCGGGGAAGTGCCCGCATGGGCATGGGCGTCGCCGCCCACGACGGCGTCGGCGGCCTGCCGCCGGACGGCCGCGCCGCCCAGACGGAGGGCGTGGACGTCTCCAGCCACCAGGGCGCCGTGGACTGGGGTGCACTCTGGAACAGCGGCGTGCGCTGGGCCTACGCCAAGGCCACCGAGGGGACGTACTACACCAACCCCTTCTTCGCCCAGCAGTACAACGGCTCCTACAACGTGGGCATGATCCGCGGCTCCTACCACTTCGCCACCCCCGACACCACGTCGGGCGCGGCCCAGGCGGACTTCTTCGTCAACAACGGCGGCGGCTGGTCGCGCGACGGCAGGACGCTGCCGGGCGTGCTGGACATCGAGTGGAACCCGTACGGCGCGGCCTGCTACGGCAAGAGCCAGTCGGCGATGGTCACCTGGATCCGGGACTTCCTGAACCGCTACCAGTACCGCACCGGCCGCCACGCGGTGATCTACACCGCCACGAGCTGGTGGAAGCAGTGCACCGGCAACTACGGCGGCTTCGGCGCGACCAGTCCGCTGTGGGTGGCCCGCTACAACACGACGGTCGGCGAACTCCCGGCCGGCTGGGCGTACCACACCATGTGGCAGTACACCTCCACGGGACCGATCGTCGGCGACCACGACAGGTTCAACGGCGCCTACGACCGCCTCCAGGCCCTCGCTGTGGGCTGACCCCCCGCCGGGCATGGGGAAGCCCCCCGGCGCGGACGGGCGCCGGGGGGCTCGCGGGGAGCCGGCGGGCGGGAGCGGCGGCGTCAGCCGCAGCGGCCGGCCGGGCGGTCGCGGGTGACGAGGTTCGTCCAGCCCGTGGTGCCGTCGACCCAGACGACGCCGGTGCCGGCGAGCGCCGCCGGGGAGAGCTGCTCACCGCGGTTGCACGAGACCCGCTCCTGGCGGGAGCCGTCGGTGGTGAACTGCCAGTTCTTCGGCAGGGTCTCGTTGCGGTACTGGACGTCCGGCAGGACCGCGTTGACGGTCACCGCCGTCTCCGAGACGGTCAGGTCGGAGGCGATCAGCGCGCCCGGCTTGTGCTCGGAGCTGATGTCGTACGCGCCGGTGCCGTCGAGGTTCGCCCGGCGGATGCCCATCTCACCGTTGTCGGTGACGTTCTGCTCGGTGAGCCAGAAGACGTTGCCGCCGTTGAGGGCGGTCTGCCCCAGGTTCTGCGGCTCGTCCAGGCGCTCGGTCAGCGTCTTCTTCCCGGTCTTCAGGTCGAGCAGCTCGACCCCGAGGCGGTACTCGCCGCCCTCCGGGTACAGCTTGGCGTAGGCGATCCTGCCGTGCGCGATGGACGGCAGGGCGGTCAGCACGTCGTCGCCCGCGCCGTCCACGTACGTCGGCTCCTTGTCACCGGCGCGGAGGTGGACGACGTGCCGGGTGAACAGACCGGTCGTCTCGAAGACCGTCACCCCGCCCTCGACCCGCAGTCCGGCCACGTCGGAGGTGGTGGCGGAGTACAGCTTCCGGATCGGACCGCCCGCCAGGGGGCGGGACAGGACGTCCACGCCGGCCGGGCCGTACGCCGCCCAGACGACGGTCTTCCCGTCCGTCGCCGGGTACACGTGGTAGCGGCCGTCGTTGGGGCTCAGCAGCTTCGGGGCGCCCTTGCCGTCCGCGCGGCCGGCGAGGACGGAGTACGGCTCGGTGCCGTCGTCGTTGGACCTGGCGGCCGTCCACCAGCCGCCGCCGGCCTGCACCCCGGTACCGGTGGTGTTCAGCTTCCCGAGCAGCTCGTCGGAGTCCACGCCCAGGGCGTCCTCCCAGCCCGCGACGATGCCGTGGGCGTTGAAGGAGCGCTTGGCGGCGTTCAGCCGCTGCCCGGTGACGCCCAGGTCCTTCGCCGCGGCGAGGACGGCGTTGCGGCCGTCGGTGAAGCCGTCGAGCGGGGTCATGTACTCGGTCAGCGCCTTGTACACGATCCGGTCGGCGAGCTCGGCGCCCAGGTCCTGGCGCATGTCCCACAGCGCGCCGGAGAAGATGGTCGAGTTGAGGTGGACACCGCCGTTGTCGGTGCCGAAGGTGGCGCCGAGGAAGCTCCTGGAGGTGGTGGCCCCGTCGTTGAGGTCCCGCAGGGCGCAGGCGCGGGGCGCGGCCTTGCGGCACAGGTCCTCGCCGATGAGCCCGGCGTCCGGGTGATCCATCGCGGTGCCGGACGCCGTGACGTCGATGGCGTTGCCGAAGTAGTCGGCGACGGCCTCGTTGAGGGCGCCGGACTGGCCCGCGTAGACCAGGTTGGCGGTGTTCTCCACGACGCCGTGGGTCATCTCGTGGCCGACCACGTCGAGGTCGGCGGAGAGCGGCTTGTACTCGCTGTCGCCGGAGCCGTACACCATCTTGGTGCCGTCCCAGAAGGCGTTCACGTACGGCATGCCGAACTGGGTGACGCCCACCAGGCTGTCGACCGCCGAGCCGCGCCCGTCGAGGCCGTCCCTGGCGTGGTGCTTCTTGTAGTAGTCGTAGACCTGCCCGGCCGCCCAGTGCGCGTCGACCGCGCCCGCCTCGGTGGCGTCCTTGCCGAACTCCGCGCCGGGCGAGCCGAACTCCTTGAGGTCGGCGGGCCAGCCGCCCAGCACCTCGGAGACGTCCTTGTCGCGCGCGTCCCAGGTGGTGAGCGCGGCCTTGCTGCCGTCGGCCATCCGGGCCCGGTCGGCCATCACGTACCGGTCGTCCCCGGCCTTGCTGACGTTGAGCTCCACCTTGGCGCCGCTCAGCAGCGTGCCGCTGCCGACCGCCCCGGTACCGGGGGCGGGCGGGGCGCCGGCCGTCCCGTTCGCCGCCCCCTCCGGGGAGGTGGGCGCGGTGAGCGTCCTGATGCCGCTGTACTGGAGGACCGGGAACCCGGCCCGCGCGTCGACGTACACGTGCTGGAGGACCGGGGCGCCCGTGGTCGGGTGCGTCCCCCTCACCGTCACGTGGTACGTCAGCACGCCCTCGCCGCGCGGGACGACCACCAGTCCCCCGGCGGTGCCGCGCAGCGGCTGCTCGTGTTTCCGGGCGCGCTCCGCGTCGGCGAGCGCCAGGCGGTGGCCGCCGAGCCGCCGTTCGGTCGCGGTGACCGCGCGGCGGACCGCCACGTCCTTGGCGACGGCCGGCTCCACGCCGGTCGTCAGGCCCGTGAAGTACTTGCCGGAGGTGCCGGTGACGACCCGCTCGGCGCCCTCCTTCTCCATCCGCACCACGTACTGCCCGCCGAGGACCGGCACGCCCTTGTGCTTCTGCTGGAACCGTACGGTCTCCTCGGCGCCCCGCTTCAGCGTCTGCACGGGGGCGAGATCACGCCGCGGTTCGGCGATCTTGTAGCGGCTCTCCTTGGCGGCGAGGTGTTCGCGCGCCGCGTCCGCCGGGCTCGCCCCCGCGTCCGTCGCCTCGTCGAGGCCGTCGACGAGGGCGGGGGTCGCGGTCCGCGCCCCCGGGATCACGTCGGCGGGCGGTCCGGCGGGCGGCGGGGTCGCCGCCGAGGCCGGAACCGCGGTGATCAGGAGCCCGGCGGCGGCGAGCAGAGCCGCCGCCCGGGCCCCCGCCCGTATGCCGGATGTTCCCGCATGCGTGCTGGGCGTGCTGGGTTCGCGCACAGTCCGTATCCCTCCCACGTGCTGGTCAGCCGTTCAGGTGGTCATGGCCATGCAAGCCGTGGGCCGCCAACGCGGCAATGGACGGGCGGGGTTGAGAAGTGGACACGCACACTTGTGGGGCATGTGAAGGCGGAGTGAGAATCCGACGCATGATCCAGGGAGAACTGACCACTCTCGGCCTGGGCAGGACCGAGGAGCGCGCCTACGAGGCGCTGCTGAAGGAACAGGCGGACGGGGCGGACGAGCTGGCGCGATTGCTCGGCCTGCCGCGCGAGCGGCTGGACGCGGCGCTGGACCGGCTCGTCGAGCACGGTTTCGCCCGGCCGCCCGATCCGCCCGACCCGTCCGATCCGTCCTGCGCGGGGGACGCGCTACCGCACCCGGCCGCACCGGCCGCCGCCATCCGTACGCTGATCCACCGCCGGCAGGCGGAACTGCACCTGCGGTCCGCCGAACTGGCCCGGTTACGCCTGGCCGCCGACCGGTTGGCGGGGGACGCCGGTGCCCCGGGGGGCGAACGGGGGCGCGTCGAGGTGGTGACGGGGCGGCGGGCCATCGCCGAGCGGGCGGCCCGGCTGCTGGACGGCGCGGAGCGGGAGGTCGTCGTCATGGACCGGCCGCCGTACACCGCGCTGGACGTGGAGTCGCTGCTGGCCCGGGGCGTACGGGTGCGGGCGGTGCTGGACCGGGCGGGGCTCGCGGACCCGGGGCGGGCGCGGGCGCTGACCGGCCTGGCGGGGCGCGGACTTCGGGTACGGGTGGCCGCGGACGTCCCGGCGAGGCTGGTCGCGGTGGACCGGCGCGTCACGCTGCTGCCGCCGGCGGACGCCGCCGGGCCGCGGGCGGCCGCGCTGGTGAGCCGGGACGGGCTGCTGTGCGGGGCGCTGCTGCCGCTGTTCGAGGCGGTGTGGGAGCGGGCCGGGCCGCTGGGCGGCGGCGTCGAGGACGGGGCCGCGGCGCTGCCGGGGCCGGAGCGGGAGTTGCTGGCGCTGCTGGCGGCGGGGCACAAGGACGAGGCGATCGCCCGCCGGCTGGGGGTCCATGTGCACACGGCACGGCGCCGGATCAGCCGGCTGCTGGAGTCGCTGGACGCGCGGACGCGGTTCCAGGCGGGGGCGCGCGCGTCGTCACGGGGCTGGCTGGATGGCTGAGCGGCGCGGCCATGGGCAAGGATGGCCGTATGCGCTGGAAGAGGCCGTTGCTGTGGATCGTCGCCGTCGTCACCACCGCCACCGCGTGCGGGGGGCCGTCGCACTCCGCCGCGCGCCCGGACGGTACGGCCCGGGGCGCCGCGAGCGGCTCCCCCGCGCCGGACCGGGCGAAGGCCCGGGCCGGGGCTCCGGCTCCGCAGCGGTCGGCGGCGCCGTCCGCCGGGCTGCCGTCGGTGGGGGTGCTGCTCGACGAGGACGGCCACTGGTGCACGGCGAGCGTCGTCGACAGCCCGCGGGGCAACGTCGTCGCGACGGCCGCGCACTGTGTGTTCGCGGACGGCTCGGCGAGCTCCGGCTTCTCGTTCGCGCCCGGTTACCGGGGCACGGGCGCGAAGCGGACGCCGTACGGGACGTGGAAGGTCCGTACGGTGCAGGTGGCCGACGCGTGGAAGGCCGCCGGGGACGACGCGGACGCCCACGACTACGCCTTCCTGACCCTGGCGCCGGACGGCCGGGGCCGCCAGGTGCAGGACGTGGTGGGCGCGGCCCGGCCGGACTGGGCGTCCGGCCCCGAGCGCCGGGTGACGGTGGTGGGGTACCCGAACAAGGAGCACAACCCGGCCGACGGCCCGGTCTCCTGCACCACGGACACCCGGCGGGACCCGGACCTGTCCGGCTCGATGCTGATGGAGTGCGACGGCTTCTTCGACGGCACCAGCGGCAGCCCGTGGCTCGCCGCCGGCCGCCTGATCGGCGTCCTGAGCGGCGGCGAGACGGACACCGAGTCCACGGCGGTTCTCTTCGACGCCCGTACCCGCGCGCTCTTCGACCGGGCCGTCAAGGCCGCCGCCACGTAGGGGGCGTGGGACTTTCCGGGGGACGGGCCGGAGCCCCGGGGCGCGGGCGCGCCCCGGCGCTCCGGCCGGCGGACCGCCGGGTCAGGCCGCCACCGGGACCTCCGTGGTGGCGGGGGCGAGCGCCAGCTCCAGGACCTGGCGGACGTCGGTGACGGGGTGGACCTCCAGCTTGTCGAGGATCTCGGCCGGGACGTCGTCCAGGTCGGCCTCGTTCCGCTTGGGGATGATCACGGTGGTGATGCCCGCCCGGTGCGCCGCCAGCAGCTTCTGCTTGACGCCGCCGATCGGCAGCACCCGCCCGGTCAGGGAGACCTCGCCGGTCATCGCCACGTCCGTGCGGACCAGCCGCCCGGACAGCAGCGACGCCAGCGCCGTCGTCATGGTGATGCCCGCGCTCGGGCCGTCCTTGGGCACCGCGCCGGCCGGGAAGTGGATGTGCACGCCCCGGTCCTTGAGGCCCGTGACGGGCAGTTCCAGTTCGGCGCCGTGCGAGCGGAGGAAGCTCAGCGCGATCTGGGCGGACTCCTTCATCACGTCACCGAGCTGGCCGGTCAGCGTCAGGCCCGCCGCGCCCGTCTCCGGGTCGGCCAGCGACGCCTCGACGAACAGGACGTCGCCGCCCGCGCCGGTGACCGCGAGCCCGGTGGCGACACCGGGGACGGCGGTGCGCCGCTCCGCCGGGTCCTGGGCGGACTCGGGCACGTGGTGCGGCCGCCCGATCAGGCCCCGGAGGTCGTCCGCGCCGATGGTGAAGGGCAGCTCCTGTTCGCCCAGTTCGTGCCGGGCGGCGACCTTCCGCAGCAGCCGGGCGATCGACCGCTCCAGGTTCCGGACGCCGGCCTCGCGGGTGTACTCGCCCGCGAGCCTGCGCAGCGCCGGCTCGTCCAGCGTCACCTCGCCGCTCTCCAGGCCCGCCCGCTCCAACTGGCGCGGCAGCAGGTGGTCCCGGGCGATGACGACCTTCTCGTCCTCGGTGTAGCCGTCGAGGCGGACCAGCTCCATCCGGTCGAGGAGCGCCTCTGGGATGGCCTCCAGCACGTTGGCCGTGGCGAGGAAGACCACGTCCGACAGGTCGAGTTCGACCTCCAGGTAGTGGTCGCGGAAGGTGTGGTTCTGCGCCGGGTCCAGCACCTCCAGCAGCGCGGCGGCCGGGTCGCCCCGGAAGTCGGAGCCGACCTTGTCGATCTCGTCGAGCAGGACCACCGGGTTCATGGATCCGGCCTCCTTGATCGCGCGGACGATCCGGCCGGGCAGGGCGCCCACGTAGGTGCGCCGGTGGCCGCGGATCTCCGCCTCGTCGCGTACGCCGCCGAGGGCGACCCGTACGAACTTCCGGCCCATGGCGTGCGCGACCGACTCGCCGAGCGAGGTCTTGCCGACGCCGGGCGGGCCGACCAGCGCCAGCACCGCGCCGCCCCGCCGTCCGCCCACGACGCCCAGGCCGCGGTCGGACCGCCGCTTGCGCACCGCGAGGTACTCGGTGATGCGCTCCTTCACGTCCTCCAGACCGGCGTGCTCGGCGTCCAGGACCTCCTTGGCGCCCCCGATGTCGTAACTGTCCTCGGTGTGCTCGTTCCACGGCATCTCCAGGACCGTGTCGAGCCAGGTGCGGATCCAGGCGGTCTCCGGGTTCTGGTCGCTGGACCGCTCCAGCTTGTCGACCTCCTTGAGGGCCGCCTCGCGCACCTTCTCCGGGAGCCCGGCGTCCTCGACGCGGGCCCGGTAGTCGTCGGACTCGTCGCCCTCCTTCTCCCCGTTGAGCTCGCGCAGCTCCTTGCGTACGGCTTCGAGCTGACGACGCAGCAGGAACTCCCGCTGCTGCTTGTCGACGCCTTCCTGGACGTCCTTGGCGATGGACTCGGCGACGTCCTGTTCGGCGAGGTGCTCGCGAAGCTGCTCGGTGGCGAGCCTCAGGCGGGCGACGGGGTCCTCGGTCTCCAGCAGCTCGACCTTCTGGGCCAGGGTCAGGAACGGCGAGTAGCCGGAGTTGTCGGCGAGGGCGGAGACGCCGTCGATCTGCTGGACGCGGTCCACGACCTGCCAGGCGCCGCGCTTCTTGAGCCAGCTGGTGGCCAGCGCCTTGTACTCCTTGACGAGGTCGGCGACCTGGCCCGGCAGCGGCTCGGGCACCGTCTCCTCGACGGTGGTGCCCTCGACCCACAGGGCGGCGCCCGGGCCGGTCGTGCCGGCGCCGATCCGCACCCGGCCGCGACCGCGGATGAGGGCGCCGGGGTCGCCGTCGGAGAGCCGTCCGACCTGCTCCACGGTGCCGAGGACGCCGGTCGCCGCGTACGTCCCGTCGATGCGTGGCACCAGCAGGACCCGGGGCTTGCCCCCCTGGCCCCCCGAGGACCGGGCCGCCGCCTGGGCGGCCTCCACCGCGGCACGCACCTCGGTGTCGGACAGGTCCAGCGGCACCACCATCCCGGGCAGCACGACCTCGTCGTCGAGCGGCAGCACGGGCAGGGTGAGCGGTGTGGACGTCGAAGCCATGATCTCCCCTTCGGCAGTCAAGTTGAGCTGTACACACTCAATGCTTCTGCCGTGCGGGGTGTTCCCCGGACCTGTTCGCTCTGAGCGATCAGGCGTCACCCGGGGGTACTGCGATGATGCGCGGGACCGTACCGACGACCGGGGGATACGCATGGGGACCTGGGATTCCGGCCCGTTCGACAACGACACCGCCGCCGACTTCTGCGGCGACCTGGATGACGCGGGCGAGGAGGACCGGGCGCGCCTGGTCCGTGACCGGCTGCTGGTGGTGGCCGGCACGACCGGCTACCTGGAGGCGCCCGTGGCCGAGGAGGCGGTCGCCGCGGCCGCGCTGGTCGCCGCGCAGTGCCCGGGCGGTGACCCCGCCGACCCGCACTACGGCCCCGACGAACCCCTCCCGGATCTCACCGGCCTCCGGGCCCTGGCCGTGGAGGCGCTGGACCGGGTGGTGCGGGAGCCGTCGGAGCTGCCGGAGCTGTGGGGCTCCGCCGACGGCGGCTGGCGCGCGTCGGTCGACCGGCTCCGGGACGTCCTGTCGCCCCTCGGTCCGGCCGGCGGGGCGGGCCGGTGCTGAACGAGGACGGGACCCTGGCCCGGGAGGGCTCCCTCGACCGGGTGCCGGAGGTGTTCGCCCCGGTGGTCGACGCCGCGCGGGCGGGCATCGCGGCCGTCTTCGGTCCCGAGCGGCTGCACGGCGCGTACCTGTACGGCAGCGTTCCGCGCGGCACCGCCGTCGCGGGCGTCTCCGACCTCGACCTGCTCATCGCGCTGCGGGCGGAGCCCACGGAGGCCGACCGGGCCGCCGTCGCGGACCTGGAGGCCGAGCTGGACGGCCGGTTCGCGCGGATCGACGGCGCCTCGGCGCTGCTGTTCGGCGTGCCCACCCTGCTCAGCGAGCGGGAGCGGTACGACCTCGGGTTCTTCGTGGCCTGCCTGTGCACCCCGCTGCTGGGCGAGGACCTGGCCGGGCACCTGCCCGGCTACCGGCCCACCTCCCTGCTGGCCCGGGAGACCAACGGCGACCTGGCGCTGCTGCTGCCGCGCTGGCGACGGCGGCTGGCCGGGGCCGGGACGGCGGCCGAACGGGAGCGGCTGGCCCGCGGGGTGGGCCGGCACCTGGTGCGCACGGGCTTCACGCTGGTGCTGCCCCGGCACGGCGACTGGACGAGCGACCTGGAGGGGATGGCGGCGGTGTTCGGCACCCACTACCCGGCACGGGCGGGGCAGATGCGGACGGCCGCGGCGGTGGGGCGCCGCCCGGCGGGCGTGGATGCGGAGGTGCTGGCGGTGCTGATCGAGGACCTGGGGACCTGGCTGGCGGAGGAGTACCGGGTCCTGCACGGCGTGAAGGCGCCCCGCCCCGGGCAGTGACGGTGGGCCGGGGACGGGGCCGCCGGCCGGGATCGCGGAGCCGGCCGGGACCGTGAGCCCGACCGGCCCGGCCGGTTCAGGCCACGGGGCGCCGTCGCACGCGGCGCAGCAGCGGCCAGCCGCCGACACCGATCAACAGGGCCAGCGGGTGCCCCCAGTTGGTGAGGGGGTCCTCGAAGGCCAGCAGGTCCTGGAACAGCATCACCGACACCCAGGCCAGCACGACGCCGCGCGCCACCGGGCTCAGCAGCCCGGCCAGCGCCCCGACGGACGCCATCAGGCCGAAGCTGATCCCGTAGTCGAGCCGGTGCAGTGATGTGTGGGGCAGGTGTCCGGCCAGGACGGACAGCCCGACCGGGATCTCCGTCGCCAGGGTCGCCACCACGTGCCCCACCAGGAACACGGCGGCCGCCCGCCACGCCCCGATCCGGCGCTCCAGCGCCGTCAGTACGAAGACGAACCCCAGGGCGTACGGCGAGAACAGGCCACCCGCCACCCACAGCGCGCTGGCGACCAGCACGAGCAGCGGCGTCCGGGACAGGTGGGCGACGTCGGTGCTGGAGGCGTGCAGCAGCCCGGCGACGGTCGCGGGGTCGCCGTACCGGGCGAACAGCGAGGTGGCGACCAGGACGACCGTGTAGCCGAAGGTGAACGGCGTACCGGTGGGCGTGGGAAGGAGCCGCGCCGCCCTCCGCCAGGGTCCCTCCGTACGGACGGACGGACACGCGGCGTCGTACCCGGAAGCGCCTTCCGGACGGGAGCCCCCGGGGGAAGCACCGGCGGCACCGGTCGCCGCACCCGCGGCATCCGTCGCCGCACCGGCGGCCCGGCGCTGGCCGGGGATGCCCTCCAGCAGCCCGGCGCCGTCCGCCGTCGCGCGCGTCCGGAGCTGGTGCACCGCGAGGCCGCCCTTCCCTGTTGTTACGGAACCCCCCGCACGACACCCCCGGATCATGCTTGCCCCAGCCAACGCGATCATGTGCGCCTCGTCCATGACATAGGTCACAGCGCCGGGCCCGTCCGTCGCTACGCTGAGGATCATGGCTGCGACGACTTCCGTGACGACGCCCCCGGCCCCGACGCCGTCCGCCACCACCGACCCGGCCGGTACGGCCCACCCGCCCGCACCCGTGACGGTCGACCGCCGCGAGGGCCCGTACGGCGAGGTGGTGCTGCGCCGACGCGGCGAGGTCTTCGAGATCATCGCCAACGGCATCTTCCTGATGGACACCTCCGACGGCCGGTCCGAGCGGCTGCTGGTCGACGCGGCCCTCCGGGCGCTCGGGACCCGGCCGCATCCCGCCGTGCTCGTGGGCGGGCTGGGCGTCGGGTTCTCGCTCGCGCACGCGGCCGCCGAACCCGCCTGGGGGCGCATCGCGGTGGTCGAGCGGGAGGAGGCGGTCATCGACTGGCACCGCTCGGGCCCGCTCGCCCGAGTCTCCGGCGAGGCGCTCGCCGACCCCCGCACGGTGCTGGTCCACGGCGACCTCGTCGCGTACGTCCACGGCTCCTCCGACACGTTCGACGCGCTGTGCCTGGACATCGACAACGGACCCGGCTGGACCGTCACCGAGGACAACGACAGCCTCTACTCGCCGTCCGGTCTGGCCGCCTGCGCGGCCCGGCTGAACCCCGGCGGAGTGCTCGCCGTGTGGTCCGCCCAGCCCTCCACCGATTTCGAAGAGTCATTGCGGAATGCCGGGTTCAGCGGGGTAAGAACCGAAGAGGTCCCGGTTGCCCGGGGCGTACCGGACGTGGTCCACCTCGCCGTTCGCCCTGCGTAGCCGGGACGCGGCCGGTGCCTTTACGCTGCTGACCGAACACACGGATCTACACGCTCGCGCAGGACGCGACAGGGGCGGGGCGATGGAGCAGACACACACCAGCAGTACCGGCACGGCGGTCGCGCCGGGAACACAGCGCCGCGTGCTGGTCGTCGAGGACGACACCACCATCGTCGAGGCCATCTCCGCCCGTTTGCGGGCCGAGGGGTTCCTGGTGCAGACGGCCACCGACGGCCCCGCGGCCGTGGACGCGGCCGAGGCGTGGCAGCCGGACCTGATGGTGCTGGACATCATGCTGCCCGGCTTCGACGGCCTGGAGGTCTGCCGCCGGGTCCAGGCCCAGCGGCCGGTGCCGGTGCTGATGCTGACGGCCCGCGACGACGAGACCGACATGCTGGTCGGCCTCGGGGTCGGCGCCGACGACTACATGACCAAGCCGTTCTCGATGCGGGAGCTGGCCGCCCGGGTGCATGTGCTGCTCCGGCGGGTCGAGCGGGCGGCACTGGCCGCCGTCACCCCGCGCAGCGGCATCCTGCGGCTCGGCGAACTGGAGATCGACCACGCGCAGCGGCGGGTGCGGGTGAAGGGCGAGGACGTCCACCTCACCCCGACCGAGTTCGACCTGCTGGTCTGCCTGGCGAACACGCCCCGCGCGGTGCTCTCGCGCGAGCAGTTGCTCGCCGAGGTGTGGGACTGGGCCGACGCGTCGGGCACCCGGACCGTGGACAGCCACATCAAGGCGCTGCGCCGCAAGATCGGCGCCGAGCGGATCCGTACGGTCCACGGCGTCGGGTACGCACTGGAGACGCCCGCGCCATGAGGTGGCTCCGGTCCCGGCTGCGCCCGGTCTCGATCTCCATCTCGATCAAGACCAAACTGGGCACCCTCGTCGTCGTCTCGGTCTTCATCACGACCGGCCTGCTGATGGTGGCCCTGCGCACGGAGACCGAGCTGCGCTTCATCACCGTCTTCTCGGTGATCGCCACGCTGCTGATCACCCAGTTCGTGGCGCACGGCCTGACCGCGCCGCTGGACGAGATGAACACCGTGGCGAAGTCCATCTCGCACGGTGACTACACCCGCCGGGTGCGCGGCGCGGACCGCCGTGACGAGCTGGGCGACCTGGCCTCCACGATCAACCGCATGGCGGACGACCTGGAGGCGGTGGACCGGCACCGCAAGGAGCTGGTGGCCAACGTCTCGCACGAGCTGCGCACGCCGATCGCGGCACTGCGCGCGGTGCTGGAGAACGTGGTGGACGGGGTCTCGGCCGCCGACCCGGAGACGATGCGCACGGCGCTGAAGCAGACCGAGCGGCTGGGCCGGCTGGTGGAGACGCTGCTGGACCTGTCACGACTGGACAACGGTGTCGTACCGCTCAGGTCGCGGCGCTTCGAGGTGTGGCCCTATCTGTCCGGGGTGCTGAAGGAGGCCAACCTGGCCGCCGCGCGGCGCGGGCTGGACTCCGGGTCGGGCAGCCACACCCGCAAGGACGTGCACCTGCACCTGGACGTGTCGCCGCCGGAGCTGACCGCGCACGCGGACAGCGAGCGGCTGCACCAGGTGGTGGCCAACCTGATCGACAACGCCGTGAAGCACTCGCCGCCGCACGGCCGGGTGACGGTGCGGGCCCGGCGCGGGCGGCAGCCGGAGTCGCTGGACCTGGAAGTGGTGGACGAGGGGCCGGGCATCCCGGAGTCCGAGCGGCACAAGGTCTTCGAGCGGTTCAACCGGGGCAGCGTGGCCTCGCCGCACGGCCCGGGCAGCGACGGCGGTACGGGACTGGGGCTGGCGATCGCCCGCTGGGCGGTCGATCTGCACGGTGGCCGCATCGGAGTGGCCGAATCCGCACGTGGATGCCGTATTCACGTCACTCTTCCAGGGATCCCGCAGTCCCGGGGTTGACGTAGGGTTCGAACCGGAAGGCCACGTTCTGCGTCTACATGGGCAGGACGTGTCCGAGGGTGCGCGCCGGCAGGGGCCGTAGCCGCGCTGCCCCCTACCCATTCGCAGGGCAACCACGCTTGTTTCCCGCCATTTACAGCGCCGAAACACGCCCTCGGATGTGATCTACGCGACGATGGCATGCCCGGCCTGCACGTCCCGGCCAGGGAGGCGTAGCCTTTATTTCCGCTGTCCATCACCTTGTGAAGCGGAAGAGGGCGGTTGCCGCCGTGTCGTCTCAGTCCCCCAGTAACTCGAGTATCTCGACCGACCAAGACGGGCAGGGTCCTTCGAACCCTGCCGCCGCGTTCGGTGCCAATGAGTGGCTCGTCGACGAGATCTACCAGCAGTACCTCCAGGACCCGAATTCGGTCGACCGTGCCTGGTGGGACTTCTTCGCCGACTACAAGCCGGGCGCCTCGTCCGGCTCGGCGGACAAGCCCGCGGGTGAGGGTGCCGTAGCCGCGGGGGCTGCGGGCACCGCCCAGGCCCCGGCCGCTCCGGCGCAGCCGGCAGCAGCGGCACCCGCACAGGCCGCTGCTCCCGCCCCCGCCCAGGCCCAGGCTCCCGCCGCCCAGCCCGCGCCCGCCGCGCAGGCCCCGGCTCCCGCCCCGGCCCCGGCCGCGAAGCCCGCCGCGCAGGCCCCGGCCGCGAAGCCGGCCGCCGCGCCCGCCGCGAAGCCCGCCGCCAAGGCGCAGCCGGCCACCGAGGCCCCCGCCGGCCCCGAGTACGTGCCGCTGCGCGGCCCGGCCGCCGCGGTCGCCAAGAACATGAACGCCTCGCTGGAGCTGCCGACGGCCACGTCCGTCCGCGCCGTCCCGGTGAAGCTGCTGTTCGACAACCGCATCGTCATCAACAACCATCTCAAGCGCGCCCGCGGCGGGAAGATCTCCTTCACGCACCTGATCGGGTACGCGATGGTGCAGGCCATCAAGGCCATGCCGTCGATGAACTACTCGTACGGCGAGAAGGACGGCAAGCCGGTCCTCGTCAAGCCGGAACACGTCAACTTCGGTCTGGCGATCGACCTGGTGAAGCCGAACGGCGAACGCCAGCTCGTCGTCGCGGGCATCAAGAAGGCCGAGACGCTCGGCTTCTTCGAGTTCTGGCAGGCGTACGAGGACATCGTCCGCCGCGCCCGCAACAACAAGCTGACGATGGACGACTTCACCGGCGTCACCGTCTCGCTGACCAACCCCGGCGGCCTCGGCACCGTCCACTCCGTGCCGCGTCTGATGCCCGGTCAGTCGGTCATCATGGGCGTCGGCTCGATGGACTACCCGGCCGAGTTCCAGGGCACCTCGCAGGACACCCTGAACAAGCTGGGCATCTCCAAGGTGATGACGCTCACCTCGACGTACGACCACCGGGTCATCCAGGGTGCCGCGTCGGGCGAGTTCCTCCGCATCGTCGCGGGCCTCCTCCTCGGTGAGAACGGCTTCTACGACGAGATCTTCGAGTCGCTGCGCATCCCCTACGAGCCGGTCCGCTGGCTCAAGGACATCGACGCGTCGCACGACGACGACGTCACCAAGGCCGCGCGCGTCTTCGAGCTCATCCACTCCTACCGGGTCCGCGGCCACGTCATGGCCGACACCGACCCGCTGGAGTACCGCCAGCGCAAGCACCCCGACCTGGACATCACCGAGCACGGCCTGACGCTCTGGGACCTGGAGCGGGAGTTCGCGGTCGGCGGCTTCGGCGGCAAGTCGATGATGAAGCTCCGCGACATCCTCGGCGTGCTGCGCGACTCGTACTGCCGCACCACCGGCATCGAGTTCATGCACATCCAGGACCCCAAGCAGCGCAAGTGGATCCAGGACCGTGTGGAGCGCCCGCACTCCAAGCCGGAGCGCGAGGAGCAGCTTCGCATCCTGCGCCGGCTGAACGCAGCCGAGGCGTTCGAGACGTTCCTCCAGACCAAGTACGTCGGCCAGAAGCGGTTCTCGCTGGAGGGCGGCGAGTCCGTCATCCCGCTGCTCGACGCGGTGATCGACTCGGCCGCCGAGTCGCGCCTGGACGAGGTCGTCATCGGCATGGCCCACCGCGGCCGCCTGAACGTGCTGGCGAACATCGTCGGCAAGTCGTACGCGCAGATCTTCCGCGAGTTCGAGGGCAACCTCGACCCGAAGTCGATGCACGGCTCCGGCGACGTGAAGTACCACCTGGGCGCCGAGGGCACCTTCACCGGGCTCGACGGCGAGCAGATCAAGGTCTCCCTGGTCGCCAACCCGTCGCACCTGGAAGCCGTGGACCCCGTCCTGGAGGGTGTCGTCCGCGCCAAGCAGGACGTCATCAACAAGGGCGGCACGGACTTCACCGTCCTGCCCGTCGCCCTGCACGGTGACGCGGCCTTCGCCGGCCAGGGCGTGGTCGCCGAGACGCTGAACATGTCGCAGCTTCGCGGCTACCGCACCGGCGGCACGGTCCACATCGTGATCAACAACCAGGTCGGCTTCACCGCCGCCCCGGAGTCGTCGCGCTCCTCGATGTACGCGACCGACGTGGCCCGCATGATCGAGGCGCCGATCTTCCACGTGAACGGCGACGACCCGGAGGCCGTGGTCCGCGTGGCGCGCCTGGCCTTCGAGTTCCGCCAGACGTTCAACAAGGACGTCGTGATCGACCTCATCTGCTACCGCCGCCGCGGTCACAACGAGGGCGACAACCCGCAGTTCACCAACCCGCAGATGTACAGCCTGATCGACAAGAAGCGCTCGGTGCGCAAGCTCTACACCGAGTCGCTGATCGGCCGTGGCGACATCACGCTGGAAGAGGCGGAGCAGGCGCTCCAGGACTTCCAGGGCCAGCTGGAGAAGGTGTTCGCCGAGGTCCGCGAGGCCACCTCGCAGCCCGGCCCGGCGCACAGCCCCGAGGTGCAGGCCGAGTTCCCGGTCGCCGTCACCACCGCGGTCTCCCAGGAGGTCGTGAAGCGGATCGCCGAGTCGCAGGTCAACATCCCCGACCACGTCAAGGTGCACCCGCGCCTGATGCCGCAGCTCCAGCGCCGTGCCGCCTCCATCGACGACGGCACGATCGACTGGGGCATGGGCGAGACCCTGGCCATCGGTTCACTGCTGATGGAGGGCACCCCGGTCCGGCTCGCCGGGCAGGACACCCGCCGCGGCACCTTCGGCCAGCGCCACGCGGTGCTGGTGGACCAGGAGACCGGCGAGGACTACACCCCGCTCCAGTACCTCTCCGACGACCAGGCCCGCTACAACGTCTACGACTCGCTGCTGAGCGAGTACGCGGCGATGGGCTTCGAGTACGGCTACTCCCTGGCGCGGCCCGAGTCGCTGGTCATGTGGGAGGCGCAGTTCGGTGACTTCGTCAACGGCGCGCAGACCGTCCTCGACGAGTTCATCTCCTCGGCCGAGCAGAAGTGGGGCCAGACCTCCGGCGTCACGCTGCTGCTGCCGCACGGCTACGAGGGCCAGGGCCCGGACCACTCCTCGGCCCGTCCGGAGCGCTTCCTCCAGATGTGCGCGCAGGACAACATGACGGTCGCCATGCCGACGCTGCCGTCGAACTACTTCCACCTCCTGCGGTGGCAGGTGCACAACCCGCACCACAAGCCGCTGGTCGTCTTCACCCCGAAGTCGATGCTGCGCCTGAAGGCCGCCGCGTCGAAGGCGGAGGAGTTCACCACCGGCAACTTCCGCCCGGTGATCGGTGACGACTCGGTCGACGCGAACGCGGTCCGCAAGGTCGTGTTCTGCTCCGGCAAGGTTTACTACGACCTGGAGGCCGAGCGGGTCAAGCGCGGCGTCACGGACACGGCGATCATCCGCCTCGAGCGCCTCTACCCGCTGCCGGGTGCGGAGATCCAGGCCGAGATCTCCAAGTACCCGAACGCCGAGAAGTACCTGTGGGCCCAGGAGGAGCCGGCGAACCAGGGTGCCTGGCCGTTCATCGCGCTCAACCTGATCGACCACCTGGACCTGGCGGTCGGCGCCGACATCCCGCATGGTGAGCGCCTGCGCCGCATCTCGCGGCCGCACAGCTCGTCCCCGGCGGTCGGCTCGGCCAAGCGCCACCAGGCCGAGCAGGCCCAGCTCGTCAGCGAGGTCTTCGACGCCTGACCGGCGCCCCGGCCTCACCCGGAGGGCCCGGCCCGCATCACCGATGCGGGCCGGGCCCTCCGGCGTGCGGGTGCATATCCTGGCGGGGAACCTTCCTGACCTTTTCTATGGAGCACGTCTTGTACTTCACCGACCGTGGCATCGAGGAACTGGAGAAGCGGCGCGGCGAGGAGGAGGTCACCTTCGAGTGGCTCGCCGAGCAGCTGCGGACGTTCGTCGACCTCAACCCCGACTTCGAGGTCCCCGTCGAGCGGCTGGCCACCTGGCTGGCGCGGCTGGACGACGAGGACGAGGACGAGTAGTCGGCTCCCGCCCGGGGGCCCGCGCGGCCGTCCCCGCGCCGGGCCGGCTCCGCGCGGTCGGCTCCGCGGTCAGCTCCCTGCCGGGACCGGGGCGTACGGGGGGTGCTCGTGGGCGAGCCCCAGGGTGCCCCGGGCGATCAGCAGGACGGCCGTCGTCGCCCAGCCCGGGCTGCGTCGGGTGAGCGCCCAGGCGAGCAGCGGGAGACCCGCCGCGAGCTGGGCCGTGGCCAGCGCGCGGGCGCGGTGGCGGGGGCCGTGCGGCCGGGCCGCGAGGGCGCGGTGCGCCGGCGCGGCGCGGCCGGGCCGGCTCTCCGGGGCGGTGTCCCCGGGGCGGGGGGTTTCCGGTGCGGTGCCTCCGGGGCGGGGGGTTTCCGGTGCGGTGCCTCCGGGGCGGGTGGCCGGAGCGACCGGCTCGGCGCCCCGCTCCTCGGCGGCCGCCCAGAGGCGGGATGCCGGTGCGCCGGGGGTGAGCCCCGGCGGGAGGGTCAGGCCGTGCCGGGTCAGGACGGCCGTGAGGCCCAGCAGCCGGGCCGGGGCGGCGGCGTGCGGGTCGGGCCGGATGAGGGGTTCGAGGTCCTGGACGTCCAGGACGGGGTCGAGCCCCAGGCGGGCGGCGAAGGTGTGCATGGCCTCGTCCTCGCCCGCGGGGGTGCCGTCCGCGAGCCAGGTGTAGCCGACGGGGCGGCGGAAGCCGGTCGCGAGGATGCACCCCGCGCGGCCCTCGTCCCACCACAGGGCCACCACCGGCCACGTCCCCGCGACGCCCAGCGCGCCGGCCCACCCCGCGGCGACCCGGTCGACCGGTTCGGTGCCGTCCCGCCAGGGGCCGCCCTCGGGGACGAGCACGGTCCAGCCGGGCCCGGCCGGGGCGAGGAGCAGAGGCTCGCGCAGGAGCGGGGCCGGGGCCCGTACGGATGCCGTATCGGCCCGGCAGAGCAGCAGCGCACCCGGGGAAGTCGCGTTCATGGCCCTCAACCTAGGGCAATTTGCCCCGTTTCGGCACGCTTGACTTCACCGCACCGCGATATATCGTGTTCTCCACGAGACGCGATATGTTGCGTTCGCGTCCTGCCCCAGGGAGGCCCCATGCCGGAGTGGTCCGTCGACACGCCGACGAAACTCACCCTCGACGACACAGCCGTGACCGCGCTGAACGTGCGTCTGGTCAACGGCACGGTCAACGTCGTGGGCACGGACGAGGGCCCGGTCCGGCTGGAGGTCTCCGCGATCGAGGGCCCGCCCCTGATCGTCACCCAGCAGGGCTCCACCCTGACCATCGCCTATGAGGACCTGCCCTGGCAGGGGTTCCTCAAGTGGCTGGACCCGAAGGGGTGGCACCGCAGCGCCGTGGTCTCCCTCGCCGTTCCGGCGGGCGCGCGCGTCGAGGTCGGCGTGATCGGCGCGGGGGCCGTGGTCTCCGGTGTCCGGGGGCGTACGGACGTCCGCGGCGTCACCGGTGACACCACCCTGGTCGGCCTCTCCGGCGAAGTGCGCGCCGAGACCGTCTCCGGGAGCGTGGAGGCCCAGGCGCTCACCGGGGACCTCCGTTTCACGTCCGTGTCGGGCGACCTCACGGTCGTCGACGGGGCCGGCACCTCCGTGCGGGCCGAGTCGGTCAGCGGCGACATGGTCGTCGACCTCGACCCCGCCGGGCAGCCCGCCGACATCCGGCTCACCACCGTCTCCGGCGAGGTCGCCATCCGGCTGCCGCACCCGGCGGACGCCCAGGTCGAGGCCAACACCGTGGGCGGGGCCGTCTCCAACGCCTTCGACGACCTGCGCGTCACCGGCCAGTGGGGCGCGAAGAAGATCACCGGCACGCTCGGCGACGGCAGGGGCTCGCTGAAGGCCTCCACGGTCTCCGGCTCCATCGCGCTGCTGCGCCGGCCGGAGGAAGCCCCCACCGGAAAGGTGCTCTGACATGTCCCCCGTCTTCGCCCACGGCCGGCTCCGCCTCTACCTGCTCAAGCTGCTCGACGAGGCGCCGCGCCACGGCTACGAGGTGATCCGGCTCCTGGAGGAGCGCTTCCACGGCCTGTACGCGCCCTCCGCCGGCACCGTCTACCCCCGGCTGGCCAAGCTGGAGGCCGAGGGCCTGGTCACGCACGCCACCGAGGGCGGCCGCAAGGTGTACTCGATCACCGACGCCGGCCGCGAGGAGCTCGCCGGCCGCGGCGCCGAACTGGCCGACCTGGAGCGGGAGATCCGCGACTCGGTCTCCGAACTGGCCGCCGAGATCCGCGACGACGTGCGCGGGGCGGCGGGCACGCTGCGCCGCGAGATGCGGGCGGCGGCGGGCGAGTCCCGGAGCACGCCGCCGCCGGGCGACGAGTGGGCGGCGTGGCGCCGGGCCAAGCAGGAGTGGAAGGACCAGGCCCGGCGCGCCAAGGACGAGTCCCGGCGCGCCCGCGAGGACGCGCAGGCCGCTCGGCGCCAGGCCAAGGAGGCCCAGGACCGGGCCCGCCAGGAGATGCAGCGGCTCGCCCAGCAGGTGCAGGACACCGTGCTGCGCGGCGACGGCCTGGCCGACCTCGCCGGCCGGCTGGGCAACCTGCTCGGCGGCACGCCCCCCACGAAGCCCGGCCCCGCCCCGCAGCCCCCGGAGTGGGCCGCGGCCGGCGGCACCCCGTCCACCGACCCGGCCCGCGACCTGGAGCGCCTGCTGGACCGCTTCCGCGACGACGTCCGCGACGCGGCCCGCGACCACGGCGTCACCGACGCCCAGCTCACCGAGGCCCGCCACCACCTCTCCACCGCCGCGGCCCACATCACCGCCCTCCTCAGGACCCCTCGGGACTGACCCGGGCGCCGCCGGGCCGCGCCGGGGCACGACGGGGACCGCGCGCCGGCACGGTCCCCGTCGCCCCGGCCGCCGCGTCGCCGCGTCACCGGAGCGACCGGCCCCGGGCACCCACCCCATGAACAGACGAATCTGGCCGAAAGCTCAACCAGGCACTCCGGAAACCCCGTTGTCTCCCGTCACACCGGTTGACAGACTCCCCACGCCAACATCTCTTGAGGGGGGACACCCATGAGACTGGGAGCACCTGGGCGGCGCATCGCCGCCCGCGCCACCGCCGTACTCGCCCTGGCCCTCGCCATGGCTGCCGGCACGACCGGCCTCGTCGCCGGCCCCGCCGCCCACGCCCTGCCGGTCACCGACGGCACCCTGACCTTCTCCGGTGACGAGGGCGACTACATCAGCGGCGGACGGTCCTACTCCTACGCCACCGCGTCCGAGGACCGCCTGAACATCACCGGGTCCGAGGACCACCGGATCGTCTCGGTCGCCGTGGACGGCGTCAACGGCGACTGGTGGCACCTGGACTTCTCCGCACCGGCGGGCCAGCGCCTGGCACCCGGTACGTACACCGGGGCCACCCGGCACCCGTTCAACAACGCCGGCGCCGGGCTCTCCCTCGGCGGCAACGGGCGCGGCTGCAACACCCTGACCGGCAGCTTCACCATCTCCGCCCTCGAGTTCGGCCCGCGGGGGTACGTCAAGACGCTGGACGCCACCTTCGAGCAGCACTGCGAGGGCGGGCCGACCGCCGCCCGCGGGGAGATCCACGTCGCCAATCCCGCGCCGCCGGCCGAGCTCGGCCTCGGTCTCGACGTCGCGCTCGACGGCACCGCGAACGCGCTGAACGGCAACGCCGTCCTGCACGGGACGGTGAGCTGCAACAAGCCCGTGCAGGTGAACGTGGCGGGTGGCGTGACGCAGGTGAAGAACCGGAGGATCATCCGGGGTTCGTACGCCACCTCCGTGGCGTGCGCGCCGGGTGCGTCCGCCGCGTGGAGCGCGGTGGCCGTTCCGTCCGGGGACGTGCCTTTCCAGCGCGGTGACGTCGAGGTCGTGGCCCGGGCCACCGCCACCGACCCCGACTACGCCCAGCCGGTGAACGTCTCGGAGACGGTCGCCGTCCGCCTCGGCAGGGGCTGAGCCCCGCCGCCGGCCGCCCGGCCCGGGTCGCGCTCCCCGCGAGGGGGCCGGGACCCGGGCCGGGCGGTCACGGGGTGCCGGGCGACACCCGCACCGTGACCGCCGCGCCCGGGAGCGCTCGTACGTCGATGCGGGCCGAGCGGTGCGGGGGGACCGTGGTGGCGGTCGGCCTGGCCCGGCCTTCGACCGTGAGGCGCCAGCCGTCCCGGGACGGGGGCAGTGACAGCACCGTGGCACCGCCGCGCCCGGCGACGTAGGACAGCCGGGACGGGCTCTGGGTGATCACCCGGCCGGCCACCGCCTCCGCGTACGGGGCGGCCGTCTGCTCCTTGTTGGCGCGCCAGGCGCCCGAGCCGTCCACCGCGCAGTACCCGCCGCCGTAGCACCACACGTAGCCCGCCCAGCCCGAGCTGTAGCGGTTCAGGGAGGCCAGCGCGTCGCGGTAGAAGCGGCCCATCCCCGGCAGGGAGTTGTTCAGCGGGCCCCACTCCCCCACGACCACCGGGACGCCGTACTCCTTCGGGTAGCGCGTGACGGCCGCCTCGTACGCCTCGATCCAGCCGGCGTCCGGGTCGTAGTCGGCGCCTGCCTCCATGGCGGTGTTGTAGAAGTGCGGGGCGTAGACGACCTTGTGGTCCTCGACGCGGCCGAGGCCCGTCGGGACGCCCTCGCCCACGATCGGCGTCGGTTCGACGAAGAGCCAGTGGTCGTCGTCGACGGCACGGATTGCGTCCGCGAGGCGGTTGTACATCGGCGTGAGGTGCTCGCGCTCGATGCGGCGGGCGGCGGTGGGCAGGTCCTCGCCCTCGCGCAGCTCGCCCATCGGCTCGTTGACGAGGTCGTAGCCGAACACCGCGGGGTGGTGTGCGAGGCGGCCGGCGAGGACCCGCCACATCCGGGCCTGGGCACGCCGCAGGTCCTCGTCCTCGTAGAGGTGTGTGAACGCGCGCTGCACGGCCGGTTCGAAGTACTCGGCGAACCAGTCGTCCGGGTGCGGGGTGAACGGCAGGCCGTCGGTGCGGGTGGCCCACGCGGGGATGCCCCGGTGGCCGAAGGCCGGGCCGAAGACGTCCTGGTGGGCGTCGATGAGGACCCGTACGTCGTGGGCCTCGGCCCAGTCCAGGATCCGCTCGATCTTGCGCAGGTAGGCCTCGCTGTACCGGCCCCGCCGTGGTTCCAGGTCGTCCCAGAAGACCAGCAGCCGTGCGAAGTCGAAGCCCTGGGCCCGCATGTCGCGGAAGTGCCGCTCGGTGACGGCCGACAGGGCGGCGTCACCGCGGTGGATCTTGTCCTCGACGTTCCAGCCGCGCAGCGTCAGGACGCGGCCGCGGTCGTCGGTCAGGCGGGGGACGTCCCGCCCGGCGGGCGGGGAGGGGGCCGACGCCCCGGCGGGCGGGGCGAGGACCAGCAGGACGGAGAGTGCGAGGGCGAAGGCGAGGGCGCGCATGGGGACCTCCGGCACGGTGTCGGTGCCGGAGATCCCATCAGCGCGACTGACGGCCCATCAAGAGGTGGAAAGGACAATCTTTCCGAAGAGGTCGCCGGCCGCCATCTTCTCGAAGCCCTCCCGCGCCCGGTCCAGCGGCAGCACCTCGTCGATGACCGGCCGTACGCCCGTCGCCGCGCAGAAGGAGAGCAGGTCCTCCAGCTCGTCCTTCGAGCCCATCGTCGAGCCGACGACCTTGAGCTCCAGGAAGAAGATGCGGGTCAGCTCGGCGTGCGAGGGCCGGTCGCCGCTGGTGGCGCCGGAGATCACCAGGGTGCCGCCCGGCCGCAGCGACTTGACCGAGTGCGACCAGGTGGCCGCGCCGACGGTCTCGATCACCGCGTCGACCCGCCGCGGCAGCCGCGCGCCCGGCTCGTACGCCTCGAGCGCGCCCAGCTCGACGGCCCGCTTGCGCTTGGCCTCGTCGCGGCTGGTGGCGAAGACCCGCAGGCCGGCCGCCTTGCCCAGGACGATCGCGGCGGTGGCCACGCCGCCGCCCGCGCCCTGCACGAGGACCGAGTCACCGGGGCGTACGCCGGCGTTGGTGAAGAGCATCCGGTACGCGGTGAGCCACGCCGTCGGCAGGCAGGCGGCCTCCGCGAAGGACAGCTCCCGGGGCTTGGGCAGGACGTTCCAGGCGGGGACGGCGACCTTCTCGGCGAACGTGCCCTGGTAGCGCTCGGTCAGGATGGAGCGGGGCTCGTCCGGGCCGACGCCGTGGCCGGTCTGGCCGATGACGGAGTGGACGACCACCTCGTTGCCGTCCTCGTCGAGGCCGGCGGCGTCGCAGCCGAGGATCATCGGCAGCTTGTCCTCGCCGAGCCCGACCCCGCGCAGCGACCACAGGTCGTGGTGGTTGAGGGAAGCGGCCTTGACGGTAACGGTGGTCCAGCCGGGGCGTACCTCGGGAGCGGGGCGTTCGCCCAGCTCAAGGCCGTTCAGGGGCTGGTCGCGGTCGATTCGGGCGGCATAGGCAGCGAACATGACCTTGACCATAGGGCGGGGCGGTGCGCGGCGGTACCGGGCGCCGGTGTGACGTCAGTCCCGTCCCCCGTCCGTCCGGTGGGCGCGGCCGGCCGCCGCCCGCCCACCTTCCCGGACGCGGGTGCGTCCCGGGGGCGACCCCGGGTGCCGGGCGGACGCCGAAGGGCCCCGCTCCGTTCCCCGGGGGGCGACGGAGCGGGGCCCTCGTCCGTACGGGCACCCGCCGGGTGTCAGCGGCGCGCGACGCCCTCCGCACGGGCGGCGGCGGCGACGGCGGCCGTGACGGCGGGGGCGACCCGCTCGTCGAACGGCGACGGGATCACGTAGTCGGCGGCAAGCTGGTCACCGACGACGTCCGCCAGCGCGTTGGCGGCGGCGATCTTCATGCCCTCGGTGATCCGGGAGGCCCGGACCTGGAGCGCGCCCGCGAAGATGCCGGGGAACGCGAGCACGTTGTTGATCTGGTTCGGGTAGTCCGACCGGCCGGTGGCCACGACGGCCGCGTACTTGTGCGCGACGTCGGGGTGGACCTCCGGGTTCGGGTTGGCCATCGCGAAGACGAAGGCGCCCGGCGCCATCGACGCGACCGCCGGCTCCGGCACCGTACCGCCGGAGACGCCGATGAAGACGTCCGCGCCGGCCAGCGCGCTCTCCAGCGAGCCGGAGAGCCCGGCCCGGTTGGTGAGCTCGGCCAGCTCGCGCTTGACCGGGGTGAGGTCCTCGCGGTCCCGGCTGACGATGCCCTTGCGGTCGGCGACCGCCACGTCGCCGAGTCCGGCCTCCAGCAGGAACTTGGCGATGGCCACACCGGCCGCGCCGGCGCCGGAGATCACGGCGCGCAGGTCGCCGAGGCCCCGTCCGGTCAGCTTCGCGGCGTTCCGGAGGGCGGCCAGGGTGACCACGGCGGTGCCGTGCTGGTCGTCGTGGAAGACCGGGATGTCGAGCCGCTCCTGGAGCTTGCGCTCGATCTCGAAGCACCGGGGCGCCGAGATGTCCTCCAGGTTCACGCCGCCGAAGGACGGGGCGAGGCGGACGACGGTCTCGACGATCTCGTCCGTGTCGGTCGTGGCGAGCGCGATGGGCACCGCGTCCACGCCGCCGAACTGCTTGAAGAGGATCGCCTTCCCCTCCATGACCGGGAGGGAGGCCTCCGGGCCGATGTCACCGAGTCCGAGCACGGCCGTACCGTCCGTCACGACGGCGACGACCTGGGACTTCCAGGTGTAGTCGTGCACGAGCTCGGGCTGCTCGGCGATGGCGCTGCACACCTTGGCGACGCCGGGCGTGTACGCGAGGGACAGGTCGTCCTTGTCGCGGATCGGCACCGTGGCCTGCACGGCCATCTTGCCGCCGCGATGCAGCGCGAACGCCGGATCGAAGGGCTCGTCGGCGGCACCTTCGGTGCTGTTGTCGCTGTCGCTGCGAGGATTGACGATCTCCGCTGCCATTGTGTTGACCCCTTAAGTCATTTCGTTCGAGGGTGGCCACTCCTGGTTGAGGAGGGGTGGGCGGGCACCGCGTCCGTGCCTGCGCCAGGTGGTTGGCCCGCCCGGGCAGGGGAGGTACGTACGCGTCGGGCGCGCCGCACACGCGCCCTGAGCCCCGGATGAGGGGTGTAAGGATCCTTCTTACCGGACGGACCGCTCTGACGACGAGTCGGTATCTCATATGAGCCTCGACACGGACCACAGCCCGGATCCGGTGACATGACTCATAGCTGAATTTCTGGACAAGTCCGTACGCAACCCGCTTTGCGGCCGCTATCGCGTCCGAATGACGAGATCAACCGGAGATTTTCCGGCCGGAAGAAGGCAACCCCGTAGAAGGTCCGGCCTTGATGTACCGGCCTGTTGGGGTTCGGGGGTCTCCCGTTATCCGATTTTGACATGCGGGCCCCCCTGTTTGGGCTAGTCCGAATGGCAAGATGCCGTAATCACACGCGGTCGAAGCACCCGATGGTGCGTGCGCGACCGTTTGGCAACTCCCTCACCCGCCGGAGGAACCCGACCATGACCGCAAGCACCACCCGCTGTACGACCGCCGCGAAGTCCGGGTCGCTCCGGACGTCCCGGATAGCCGCGGTCGCCGCGATCGCGGTCGCCGGCTCCATGCTGCTGACCGCCTGCGGCGACCAGACCGAAGCCGGCAAGGCGAAGGACTCGGGCGCCGTCTCCCAGGGCAGCTCGGCCCCGCTGTTCGCGAAGCTGCCGGAGAAGTACAAGAAGTCCGGTGTCATCAAGGTCGGCACGGACGCCGCCTACGCCCCCATGGAGTCCATGGAGGGCAACAAGGTCGTCGGCATCGACCCGGAGATCGGTGAGGCGCTCGGCAAGAAGCTGGGTGTGACCTTCACGTTCGAGAACGGCAAGTTCGACGGTCTGGTCGGCTCCCTGTACTCGGGCCGCGTCGACATCGTGATGTCCGGCATGACGGACAACAAGGACCGGCAGCAGGGCCTGGACGAGGGCAAGAAGACCGGCAAGGGCGTCGACTTCGTCGACTACTTCCAGTCCGGCACGGCCATCCTGGTCAAGAAGGGCAACCCCAAGGGGATCAAGACCCTCGACGACCTGTGCGGCAAGAAGGTCGCGGTCCAGCTCGGCACGACGTACGCGGACGCCGCCAAGGCGCAGTCCGCGAAGTGCGAGAAGGACGGCAAGCCCAAGATCGCCATCGAGACGCCGGACACGGACGCCGAGGCGCAGGTGCGCGTGAAGGCGGGCGGCGCGGACGCGGACCTGAACGACTACCCGGTCGCCGTCCACGTCGCGAAGACCGCGGACGCCGGCAAGGCCTTCGAGGTCGCCGGCGACCCGGTCGACGCGGGTCCGTTCGGCATCGCCGTGGACAAGGGCAACACCCAGCTCCGTGACGCGATCAAGGAAGCGCTGGACGCGATCATCGCGGACGGTTCGTACCAGAAGATCCTGGACAAGTGGGGCGCTTCGCAGAGTGCGATCGACAAGGCCGTCATCAACGGCGGCAAGTGATCCACCCCGCGCTCTGTGAAAGGCAGTCATCGTGACTGAAAAGCTCAACCCGGGATCCTCCGACACCCCGTCGGAGGAGCCCGGCAGCGGCCCGGCGAAGGCCGCTGCCGCGAAGAAGACCTCGACCCCGAGGAAGACGGCGGCCAAGAAGACGGCCACTCCCCGTAAGGCGGCCGCCGCGAAGACCACCACCGCGCGCAAGACGACGCCGGCCAAGAAGGCCCCCGCCAAGCGCGCCACGGCCGCCGCCAAGGCGACCGAGGCGGCCGAGGCCACCGCGACCGCCGCCACCGCGGCCGACGCGGTGAAGACGGCCGAGGCCACCGGGACCGCCGGGGCCACCGGCGCCCCGGAGACCGCCCCGGCCGCCGCCGAGGCGACCGAGGCCATGACCGAGACTGCGGCCGAGGCCGGTACGGCCCCGGCCGGCGACGCCACCGAGGCCGCCGCCAAGGCGACCGAGGCGGCCGAGGCCACCGCGACCGCCGCCACCGCGGCCGACGCCGTGGCGACCGTCAAGGACTCCCCGGCCGACGAGCCCGCGGCCACCCCCGCCGCGGCCCCCGAGGACGCCCGTCCCGCGACGCTCACCAAGGAGCCCGCCACCGGCGACGCCGGGAACGCGGGCGGGTCCGGGGGCACCCCCCGGATCGCCAAGGAGGACGGCGACGCCGCCGAGCCGATCCGGGCGATCCCCGTCCGTCACTACGGCCGCTACGTCAGCGGCGCCCTCGTGCTGGCCGTCCTGGTCTGGCTGGTGTCCGCCTTCGCCGGCGGCAACGTCCGCTGGGCGACCGTCGGCGACTACATCACCGACGGCGACATCCTGGCCGGCGCCGGCCGGACCCTGATGATCAGCGTCATCTCGATGGTCATCGGTCTGGTGCTCGGCGTCGTCCTGGCCGTGATGCGGATGTCCAAGAACCCGGTCACCGGTAGTGTCTCCTGGCTCTTCATCTGGTTCTTCCGGGGCACCCCGGTCTACGTCCAGCTACTGCTCTGGTACAGCCTGTCGCTGATCTTCCCCTACTTCGAGATCCCGTTCATCTACAAGGACGAGATGTCGGACGTCATGACCCCGCTGGTCGTGGCGCTGCTGGGCCTGGGCCTCAACGAGGGCGCCTACATGGCGGAGATCGTCCGCGCCGGTATCCAGTCGGTCGACGAGGGCCAGACGGAGGCCGCGCACGCGCTCGGCATGACCCAGGCGCAGACCATGCGCCGCGTGGTGCTGCCGCAGGCCATGCGGGTGATCATCCCGCCGACCGGCAACGAGTTCATCAACCTGCTGAAGACCTCGTCGCTGGTGGCCGTGGTCTCGTACCCCGACCTGCTGCGCAGCGCGCAGATCATCTCGGGCCGTACGTACGCGGTGATGGAGATGCTGTTCGTGGCCTCCTTCTGGTACCTGACGCTGACCAGCATCTTCAGCGTCGGCCAGTACTACCTGGAGCGGCGTTACGCCCGCGGCTCGCTGCGTGACCTCCCCCAGACCCCATGGCAGAAGGTCAAGGCCAATCTGTCCACCCTGCGACGCCCGGAGGTGGCGCGATGACCGCCATGGTGAAGGCCGAGGGCGTGCACAAGTCCTACGGCGCGGCCCACATCCTCAAGGGGATCGACCTGGAGGTGGCGCCCGGTGAGGTGTTCTGCCTCATCGGCCCGTCCGGGTCCGGCAAGTCGACCTTCCTGCGGTGCATCAACCACCTGGAGAAGGTCAACGCCGGCCGGCTGTACGTCGACGGCGAGCTGGTCGGCTACCGCCAGAAGGGCGACAAGCTGTACGAGCTGAAGGACAGCGAGGTCGCGCTCAAGCGCCGGGACATCGGCATGGTCTTCCAGCGCTTCAACCTGTTCCCGCACATGACGGCTGTCGAGAACGTCATGGAGGCTCCGGTCCAGGTCAAGGGCGAGTCCAAGGCCGTGGCCCGCGAGCGGGCGCTGAAGCTGCTGGACCGGGTGGGGCTGGGCGACAAGTCCGGCAACTTCCCCTCCCAGCTCTCCGGCGGCCAGCAGCAGCGGGTGGCCATCGCCCGGGCGCTGGCGATGGAGCCGAAGCTGATGCTCTTCGACGAGCCGACGTCGGCGCTCGACCCGGAGCTGGTGGGCGACGTGCTGGACGTGATGCGGGACCTGGCCGAGTCGGGCATGACGATGGTCGTCGTCACGCACGAGATGGGCTTCGCCCGTGAGGTCGGCGACTCGCTGGTCTTCATGGACGGCGGGGTGGTGGTCGAGTCCGGTCACCCGCGGGACGTCCTGACCAACCCGCAGCAGGACCGGACGAAGGCGTTCCTGTCGAAGGTGCTGTAAGGACGGGGGAAGGGGCGGTACGGGACTCCTCCCGTACCGCCCCTTCCCGTGCTCCCGGCTACCTCAGCGCCAGCACCAGCGCGTCCGACGGCGAGGACCACACGGCCCGCGCCTCGGCGAACCCGGCCTCCCGGAGGGTGCGCGCGTGCCATTCCAGGGAGGGCGTGTCGCCCTCGGCGTGCTCGCCGTAGAGGGCGAAGCGCTCGGCGGTCGGCGCGGCCAGGACCGGGTCCTCGGCGGCCAGCTCCCACCAGGCGGCCCAGTCGAGCGCGCCGGCCTCCCTGGCGCGGTCCATGGCGGCGTGCCGGTGGGCGCGCTCGGCGGCGTTGATGCGGGGCGTGGTCGCGTCGCGCATGTGGTCGGCGTTCATGAACACGCCGCCCTCCCGGACGAGCCCGCCGAGCTGTCCGTACAGCGCGGCCAGGGGCTCGGTGCGGAGCCAGTGCAGGGCGGTGGCGGTGAGGACGGCGTCGTACGCGTCGTACGGCAGGGCCGCGGTCCAGCGCGGATCGGTGAGGTCGGCCCGTACGAAGGTCACCCGCTCGTCCCCGGCGAAGTACCCCTCGGCGATGGTGAGCAGGGCCGGGTCGAGGTCCACGCCCGTGCTCACGGCGTCCGGGAACCGGTCGAACAGCCGCTTGGTGATGCTGCCCGTGCCGCACGCGAGGTCGAGGACCCTCGGCGCGGGGCCGACGAGCGCCTCGACCATGTCGAGCATGACCCGGAACCGCTCCTCGCGGTCGGGCATGTACCACTCCTGCTGCCGGTCCCAGCTGTCCTGCCAGGCCTGCCAGTCGGTTCCCGCCGCCGTCTCCGTCACCACGACCTCCGCCCTCCGTAATACCCTCGTATCAGACCCGTCTCTTACTGAGCCTAAATCGTCGCCGTAAGGACTACAAGTGGAACTGGCCTATTACTCGGACTACGCCGTACGTCTGGTCAACACCGAGGAGCCGGCGCGCAACAAGGACTCCCTGACCTCCGTGGAGGTGGTCCGCGATCTGTTCGGCGAGGCCTCGCAGATGGCGCGGCGCGCCACCGACGCGGACGTCACCCGGTTCCGCTCGGTGCGGGCGCGGCTGCGGGCGGTCTTCACCGCGGCCGACGCGGGCGACCAGACGCGGGCCGTGGACCTGCTCAACTCACTGCTGCTGGAGTTCCCGGTCAGCCCGCAGATCTCCGGCCACGACTTCCTCGACGACGAGGGCCGGCCGCGCTGGCACATGCACCTCGCCGACCACCCGTCCAACGCGACCGCCGGGTACGCGGCGATCGCCGCCATGGGCCTGGCCTTCCACCTGACCGAGTTCGGCGCCGACCGGCTCGGGCTGTGCCAGGCGGCGCCGTGCCGCAACGCGTACCTGGACACCTCCACCAACCGGTCCCGGCGCTACTGCTCGGACCGCTGCGCCACGCGCGCGAACGTCGCCGCCTACCGGGCCCGCAAGCGCCTGGAGACGGAGCGGTCGGCGAGCACCGGCCGCACCGCCGAGACCAGCCAGGAGAGCACCACCCCGGCCGACCGCTGACGCCCCGGCCGTATCCCCCGGTACCGCGCCCGCACCCGTCCCAGCACCAGGTCCGGCGGGACGGGGCCGAAGGCACGGCTGTCCACGGCCTCGACGGCCCGGTTGTCCCCCAGCACCCACCAGCCGCCGTCGCGCCGCTCCACCAGGCGCTTGACGATCAGCAGGTCCTGCTGGAGGGGATGCCGCAGCACGGCCACGTCCCCGGCCCGCAGCGGCGCCCCGTAGTGCACCAGCAGCTGGTCGCCGTGGTGCAAGGTGGGCACCATCGACGGCCCCGTCACCTCGGCGATCCCGAACGCCACCTTCGGCCCCCGCCCCTGCTCGGGGCCCCGCTCCGTCATCCGGCACACCTCCCGTACCTTCGTGGACCTTCGTGGACCTTCCTGGACCTTCCTCCACGAGTCCCATGGTCACCCTGGACTTTTGTCGTAAGCCCATGGGGGCACCCGCGAAAAGCCGTCTGTCACGGAGTAATGTCCCACCTGAGAAGACGATCACGAGGAAGGACAGCTCAATGCTCTCCCGCCTGTTTGCCCCGAAGGTGAAGGTCAGCGCGCACTGCGACCTCCCCTGCGGTGTCTACGACCCCGCCCAGGCCCGTATCGAGGCCGAGTCGGTCAAGGCCACCCAGGAGAAGATGCAGGCGAACGACGACCCGCACTTCCAGGCCCGCGCCACGGTCATCAAGGAGCAGCGCGCGGAGCTCGCCAAGCACCACGTCTCGGTGCTCTGGAGCGACTACTTCAAGCCCCCGCACTTCGAGAAGTACCCGGAGCTGCACCAGCTGGTCAACGACGCCCTGAAGGCCCTCTCGGCCGCCAAGGCGTCCACCGACCCGGCGACGGGGCAGAAGGCGCTGGACCACATCGCTCAGATCGACAAGATCTTCTGGGAGACCAAGAAGGCCTGAGCCGCTCCTCCAGCGGCACAGCGCGATCCAGCGACGGCCCGGCCCGGGCGGCGACTCCGGGGCCGGGCCGCCGTGCGTCCGGGCTCAGGACGCGGCGGGGGCGGTGTGGGCCCAGGTGAGGAGCGGGTGGGTGCGGCCGTTGCCGCGTACGGTCACGGGCGGCTCGGCGGTGAGGCGGAAGCCGGCCGCGCGGGCGACGGCCGCGCTCGCGGTGTTGTCCGGCTCGATCAGGAGGACCACCCGGGGCAGGCCCAGCACCTCGTGGGCGTGGCGGGTCAACAGGCGGGTGGCCCCGGCGGCGAGGCCCCGGCCGCGGTGGGCGGCGCCCACGGCGTACCCGATGGCGCCCTGGCCGACGCCGAGCAGGACCTCGCCCAGCGGGGGGCCGCCGTGCTCGGTGATCGCCAGATGGAGCCGGGTGCCGTCGGCGCGGGTGCGGCGGATCATCGCCAGGTAGGCGGTCGCCGCGGCCCGGTCGAAGGGGGAGGCGAGGGGCGTGCGCTGGGCGACGTCGGGCTCGTCGAACAGCTCGCTCATGGCGGGGAGGTCCGCGTCCGTCCATTCGCGCAGCACGAGGTGGCCGTCGGTGAGGGAGGCAGGGGTGGGGGGCACGGGCGGCTTCCGGGGTCAGGCGGCGTGGGTGAGGGGGCTGCCGTGGCGGAGGAGCCACTGGCGGTACGCCGAGGTGCGGAGTGCCGCTTCGCGGTAGGCGGCCGCGAGGTCGGCGTACAGCAGGTCGGTGCGGGCCGGTTCCCGGTACGCCGGGCCGCCGGCGTCATCGGGGTCCGGCCCGGGGCGGCTGTAGAGCAGCAGGCGCACCGCCAGCGGGTCGCCCCGTAACGGCCGTATCGCCATGTCGTCGCGCGGCCCCGACGTCGGCTGGCAGGGCGCCACGACCTCACCGGCCACGATGAGGGACGCGGCCGTGTGGTAGTCGCCGTGCAGGACGGGCGGGTCGATGCCGGCCGCCCCCAGTACCCGGCGCAGCCCGTCCCACTCGCCGTCCACGGTGGGGTCGACCATCCAGCGGTCACCGGCCAGGTCGGTGAGTTCGACGACGGGCGCGGCGGCGGCCGGGTGGTCCCGCGCCATGGAGATGAACTGCGGCTCCCGCTCGACCAGGACGCGCCGCTCCAGCCCGTCCGGTACGCGCAGCGGGCAGCCCTCGACCTCGTGGACGAACGCCACGTCGAGCCGCCCGGCCGCCAGGGCCCGCAGCAGGGCGCCCGCCGAGACGTCCATGTGCAGGGTGATGTCCGTGCCGGGCAGCCGGTCCCGCAGCCGCCGCAGCCAGCCCGCCAGCGCCCGGCTCGCGGTGGAGCCGACGCGCAGCCGGGCGCCGTCGGCGCGGGAGGCGGCCGCCCTGGTCTCGGTGACGAGCGCGGCCATCTGGGTCACCAGGGGGCGGGCGCGGCTGAGCACCGCGTGGCCCAGCGGGGTGGGCCGGCACCCGGTGCGCTCGCGCGCGAACAGTTCGGCGCCCAGGGCGTGTTCGATGCGCCGTAGCTGCGTCGTCAGGGACGGCTGGCTGACGCCGAGCAGGCGGGCGGCCTTGTGCAGACTGCCCGTGTCGGCGATGGCGCACAGCGCCCGCAGGTGCCTCACCTCCAGCTCCATGCCCCGAGAGTAAGGCGGTTGACGGCCGAACCACCAGATACGGAAGGGGACTTGGGGCCGGGTGATGCGCCGGTGCTATCGCCCGCTGACATCATCCGTACGGGACGCCGACTCCCCGACACTCTCCCCAACCGAACGGCCCACCCAGCCGTTCAGGATCACGAGGAGCCCCCCATGAGACACCCCAAGGCCGTGCTGTCGGCTGCCCTGAGCCTCGCCGCCGCCCTGGCCGCCGTACCGGCCGCGACCGCCACCGCCGCCCCCGCATCCGCGTCCGCCCCGGTGGCCGCCTCCGCCCCGGTGCCGTCGTCGTACGCGGCGTACGCCGGTTCCGCCGAGGAGGCCAGGGCCAACCGGGCCTTCTTCGAGGCGGTCATGGAGTCGGTCGCCGAGAAGCGCGCCGCGAACCCCGGCGCCCTGGCCGTCACCGTCGTCTACTCGTCGACAGGCGCCCCGAGTTTCCGCACCCAGATAGCCCGCTCCACCCAGATCTGGAACAGCTCCGTCAGCAACGTGAAGCTCCAGGAGGGCAGCAACCCGGACTTCCGGTACTACGAGGGCAACGACTCCCGCGGTTCGTACGCCAGCACCGACGGCCACGGCCGGGGCTACATCTTCCTCGACTACCGGCAGAACCAGCAGTACAACTCCACGCGCGTCACCGCCCACGAGACCGGTCACGTCCTCGGGCTGCCCGACCACTACTCCGGGCCGTGCAGCGAACTGATGTCCGGCGGCGGGCCCGGCACGTCCTGCCAGAACGCCCAGCCGAACACCCAGGAACGCGCCCGCGTCGACTACCTGTGGCGCAACGGCCTGGCGGCCGCCGTGGCCCCGGTGTCCTGACCCTCGCCACACCCCGGTGGGCCCGCGGCGAGCCGCCCCGGGCCCGCCTCCGGGGGCCGTACCGGAAGGTCAGGCCGCGGCCCCGGCGCCCTCCAGGAGGGTGCGGCCGAACCGGGTCCCCGGCGGCAACTGGCGCAGGATGCGGTCGAGGGCGTGGTCGACGTCCCCGCCGGCCAGGCCCGATTCGTACGCCGCTCCCCCGCAGTGCAGGGTGAGCTGGAGGTCCACCCGCTCGGGCGAGCCGTCGGACAGGGCTTCGCCCAGCGCCAACAGGCAACTGAGCGTGGCCCGTTGGGCGTCACCGTCGAGGAGGACCGGCAGCGGCAGGTCCCACTCCAGTACGCAGCCGGCCAGGGGCAGGCCGCCGTTCTCCTCCGCCGCGCTCAGCGCGTCCAGGCGCGCGCCCGCGTACTCCACGCCCCTGACGCGGGTGGCGATCCGCCGCCCATCCGCCGTGATCGCGATCGCTTCCGCACCGCGGCGGTCCCGGTACCAGCCGGTCCAGACTTCCGTCGACTCCGATGACATGGCGCGGACTGTAGCGCTACGACCGCCCCCGGCGTGCGCCGGTCACCCCAGGAGCCGGACTTCATCCGGTCTTGGCGCCCTTGCCCGGGTCGTCCTCCCTCTCCGCCGCGGTGTACCGCACGCACACGGGGTTGTGGCAGGGCCGTGGGCGCCACACCGGGACCCAGGCTCCGAGCACCTTGTGTCGTTCGATGGCCGTACCGACAGGCTGTCCGCAGGCCGGGCACACGGGCTCGCGCGCGGCCTGCGGGCGGCGGACGGTTCGGCGTCCTTCGCTGCCCATACCCCCAGGGTAGGACGGTTCCGGGATGCGGGACAGGCTCCGGTCACCGCTCGCGGCCGCACCGGCGGACCGGGGTGCGGGACAGGCCCCCGTCCCCGCTCGCGGCCGCACCGGCGGCCGGAGGCCACCCGGCGGCCCGCCCTCCGGGCCGGGCCGGCTCGTGCCCGCCCGGTGGGCATCCGCCACCGGGCGGGCACGGGGCACGGTCGGCCTCAGCGCCAGCGGCTGACCTCCACGTTCTCCAGGACGCCGAGGGCGTCCGGCACCAGGATGGCCGCCGAGTAGTAGGCGGTGACCAGGTAGGAGATGATCGCCTGCTCGTCGATGCCCATGAAGCGGACCGACATGCTGGGCTCGATCTCGTCCGGGATGCCGGTCTGGTGGAGGCCGATGACGCCCTGGTCCTCCTCGCCCGTACGCATGCAGAGGATGGAGGTCGTACGCGCCTCGGAGACCGGGATCTTGCTGCACGGGAAGATCGGCACGCCGCGCCAGGCCGGGATCTGGTGGCCCGCCACCTCCACCGAGCCGGGCACCAGCCCCCGCTTGTTGCACTCGCGGCCGAACGCGGCGATGGCGCGCGGGTGGGCGAGGAACATCTTGTTGCCGCGGCGGCGGGAGAGCAGCTCGTCCATGTCGTCCGGGCCGGGCACGCCGTCGTGCGGCTGGAGCCGCTGCCCGTAGTCGCAGTTGGCGAGCAGCCCGAACTCCTTGTTGTTGATGAGCTCGTGCTCCTGGCGCTCGCGCAGCGCCTCGACCGTGAGCCGCAACTGCTGCTCGGTCTGGTTCATCGGCTGGTTATAGAGGTCGGCGACCCGGCTGTGCACCTTCAGTACCGTCTGGGCCACGCTCAGTTCGTACTCGCGCGGCGAGGCCTCGTAGTCGACGTAGGTGTGCGGGACGACCGCCTCGCCGACGTGGCCGGCCGACAGGTCGATGGCCTTCTCGCCGTACTTGTTGGTGCGCTGGTGCGGCAGGGAGGCCAGCGCGGCCAGGTGCCCGGCCAGCGACTGGGCGCGCTCGGCCAGGTTGGTGACGTCGGCGCGGGTGAGCTCCAGCACGGTGCAGGCGGTCGCGGCGCGGGCCGTCCACTCCCAGGTGGCGTCCCGGTCGGCCAGGCACGCGTCGCCGAAGTACGCCCCGTCGGCGAGGACGCCGAGCACCGCCTCGTCCCCGTACGGCCCGGTGCCGACCTGCTCGACCCGGCCGTGCGCCAGCAGGAACACCCGGTCGGTCTGCGCGCCGGCCTCGGCGATCACCTGGCCGGGCGCGAACTCCCGCTGCGCGCAGCGCTGCGCCAGCTCCGTGAGCGCGGCGTCGTCCTCGTAGGAGCGGAGGGCCGGCAGTTCCCGCAGCTCGTTCGGGATCACGGCGACCTGCTCACCGGTCTGGACGAAGGTGACCCGGCCGTCACCCACCGCGTAACTGAGTCGCCGGTTCACCCGGTACGTACCACCCTGCACCTGCACCCACGGCAGCATCCGCAGCAGCCACCTGGAGGTGATCTCCTGCATCTGCGGCACCGACTTGGTGGTGGTCGCCAGGTTCCGCGCGGCGGCCGTGCCGAGACTCTGCTGCGGCCGCCCTACCTCGTCGCGGACTTCCTCGCCAACCGAACCAACCGACATGAACATCCCTCTCGACCATGAACCGACCTTCAGAGGAAAAGCCTTTCATCACGGTGTGTGGCGGCGCCATTACACAAAAGAGCGAGACTGGATCTTTCACCCACTGGGCATGACAGGGATTTCGCCCTCCCCAGCAGCCTCACCCGTCGCTGTCCGGATCGGCTCGCACGCCATCCGAACACCGCGAACACCCCATGACCCGTTCCCGCCGGCGGGGTAGCACCCCGGCACGGCACAACCAGAAGGAGGCGGCGTGGCCCCACCCATGTCCGCGAACGGCTTTCTCGACGCGCTGCGCGACGAAGGCCTCACGGTCGTCGAGGTCGGCGACTGGCGCACCCACAACCGCAACCACAAGGGCCCCTGGGGGCCGGTGCACGGTGTGATGATCCACCACAGCGTCACCGAGGGCAGCGACCACACCGTGGATCTCTGCCGCAAGGGCCGCCCGGGCCTCCCGGGCCCGCTCTGCCACGGCGTGATCACCAAGGACGGCCGCGTCCACCTGGTCGGCTACGGCCGTGCCAACCACGCCGGTCCGGGCGACCGGGACGTGCTGCGCGCCGTGATCGCCGAGAAGGCGCTGCCGCACGACAACCAGACGAACGCCGACGGCAACACCCACTTCTACGGCTTCGAGTGCGAGAACCTCGGCGACGGCGAGGACCCGTGGCCCGAGGCGCAGCTGCTGGCCATCGAGAAGGTGGCGGCGGCCATCTGCCGCCGGCACGGCTGGACGGCCCGCTCGGTCATCGGCCACCTGGAGTGGCAGCCGGGCAAGGTCGATCCGCGCGGCTTCTCCATGAACACCATGCGGGCACGCGTCGAGGAACGGCTGAAGTGACAATGGCCGGGTGAACGCGCTGCCCCCGTCCTCCCTCGGTCCCCGGCTCCCCTCCCCCCTGGAGCCGGTGGAGGACGAGCGCTTCACCCGGCACGGCGTGCGGCTGCTGCTCAAGCGCGACGACCTGATCCACCCGGACCTGCCCGGCAACAAGTGGCGCAAGCTCGCACCCAACCTGACCGCCGCGGCCGGGCGCCCGGTGCTCACCTTCGGCGGCGCCTACTCCAACCACCTGCGCGCCACGGCCGCCGCCGGCCGGCTGCTGGGCTTCCCCACCACCGGGGTGGTGCGCGGCGAGGAGCTCGCGGACCGGCCCCTGAACCCGTCGCTCGCGCGGTGCGCGGCGGACGGGATGCGGTTGCTGTTCGTGGACCGCGCCACGTATCGCGCGAAGGGCGATCCGGAGGTGCTGGCGCGCCTCCTGGGCGAGGCCCCGCCGGACAGCGTCGTCGTCCCCGAGGGCGGCAGCAACGCGCTCGCGGTGCGCGGCTGCGCCGAACTGGGGCGCGAGCTGGCCGCGCGGGGCGTGGACGTGGCGGCGGTCGCGTGCGGGACGGGCGGCACGCTCGCCGGGCTGGCGGCGGGGCTGGGCGCCGGCCGCCGCGCGCTCGGCGTACCGGTCCTCCGGGGCGGGTTCCTGGGCGGAGAGATACGGGCCCTCCAGGAGGCGGCGTTCGGCGGGCCGGCGGGCGACTGGAGCCTGGACGAGCGGTTCCACTTCGGTGGCTACGCCCGTACCGCGCCGGCCCTGGAGGCGTTCGCCGCCGACTTCGGGGCGCGGCACGGGGTCGCCGTCGAGCGCATATATGTCGCCAAAATGCTGTACGGGCTCGTCACGCTCGCCGGGGAGGGAGCCTTCCCACCGGGGACCGTCCTCGCCGCGGTCGTCACCGGCCGTCCGGACCCCGTTCAGCCGTCGGCGGCCTCGCGGTAGGCGGCCGCCTCCTCCAGGTCCAGCCGGCGCAGCAGGGTGCGCATCATCTCGTCGTCGATGCGCCGCTCGTCGCGCAGCCGGACGAAGACCTCGCGTTCCGCTTCGATCATCTCGCGGGCGAGCCGCCGGTAGGTGTCGTCCGCCGACTCGCCGGTGACCGGGTTGGCCGCGCCGAGCCGCTCCCAGACCGCGTTGCGGCGCCGCTCCAGGACGGTGCGGAGCCGGTCGGCGAGCGGCTGCGGCAGGGCGTTGTGCTCGTCGGTCAGGAGCTGCTCCAGGCGCTCCTCGGCCGCCCGGGACGCCTCGCTCTGCGCCTGGGCCTCGGCGAGCGTCTCGGCCTGGGTGTCCCGGCCGGGCAGCTTCAGCGCCCGGAGCAGCGGCGGCAGGGTGAGGCCCTGTACGACCAGGGTGCCGATGACCGTGGTGAACGTCAGGAACAGCACCAGGTTCCGGGCCGGGAAGGCCTCCCCCGCCGTACTGACGGGAATGGAGAAGGCGATCGCCAGGGACACCACGCCCCGCATCCCGGCCCAGCCGACGATCACCGGTGCGGTCCGGTCGACGGCGGGCTCACGCTCCCGCACCCGGCGCGACAGCGCCCGCGGCAGGTAGGTGGCGGGGAAGACCCAGACGAACCGGACGACGACCACCGCGGCGAACACACCGGCCGCGTAGAGGGCGGCCTCCCCCGTCCCGTACGTGCCGAGCTCCCGCACCACGTGGGGCAGCTGGAGCCCGATCAGCGCGAAGACGGACGTCTCCAGCACGAAGGCGACCATCTTCCACACGGCCTCCTCCTGGAGGCGGGTGGCGAAGTCGACCTGCCAGGAGCGGTGCCCCAGGTAGAGGGCCACCACGACGACGGCGAGGACGCCGGAGGCGTGGACGCGTTCGGCGGCCGCGTAGGCGACGAACGGGATCAGCAAGGACAGGGTGTTCTGCAGCAGCGGTTCGCGCAGCCAGCGGCGCAGCCAGTGGATGGGCACCATCAGCACCAGGCCGACGCCGATCCCGCCGAGCGCCGCGAGGGCGAACTCACCGATCCCGCCGGCCCAGCTCACGCCCTCCCCGACGGCCGCCGCGAGCGCCACCTTGTACGCGGTGATCGCGGTCGCGTCGTTCACCAGGGACTCGCCCTGGAGGATCGTGGTGATCCGGCCGGGCAGTCCCAGGCGGCGGGCGATGGCGGTGGCGGCCACCGCGTCCGGCGGGGCGATCACCGCGCCCAGCACCAGGGCGGCGGTCAGCGGCAGGTCGGGCACCATCAGGTGGGCGAGCCAGCCGACGGCGAGGGTCGCGAACAGCACGTACCCGACCGACAGCAGGGCGACCGGACGGATGTTGGCCCGCAGGTCCAGGTAGGAGGAGTCCAGGGCGGCGGTGTGCAGCAGCGGCGGCAGCACCAGCGGCAGCACGACGTGCGGGTCCAGGGTGTAGTCCGGCACCCCGGGCACGTACGAGGCGGCCAGCCCGGCGGCGACCAGCAGCAGCGGTGCCGGAACCGGCGTCAGCCGGGCCGCGCCGGCGATCACGGCGCTCACCGCGACCAGGGCCACCAGTGACAGTACGTCCATCGTCTCCCCACTCCCGGGCGGGACGGCCGTGCGCGTTCCGCCCCGGCTCCACCCGTGATCACCGACCACCGAGGCCCCGCCTCGGTACCCTGGCCATCATGCGTGAGTGTCTGCACCTGGCCGAACTGCCACGTCCCGAGCCCGTCCCGCTGTCGGACACCTGTCCGGAGTGCGCCGCCGACGGCACGCACCCGGTGCAGCTCCGGCTGTGCCTGCTGTGCGGGCACGTCGGGTGCTGCGACTCCTCGGCCGGCCGGCACGCGACGGGGCACTTCGAGGAGACCGGTCATCCGGTGATGCGGACGTACGAACCCGGTGAGAAGTGGCGTTGGTGCTTCGTCGACGGTTCGATCGTGTGACGTCTGGGTACGTCAACCCTCCGCCGGTTTCTCGCGATTGGGCCCCGCACGACACTAGCCACTGAGCGTACCCATGTGCTTACCATGAGTGACAGGCGCCGGACCGGGGGTCCCGGCGACACGGCACCATGGATCGCGATAGCGTCACGGCGGACTACGCACACCTGCGTACCGCACCGGTTCCGCGGAGGATCTGCCTTCCCGGAGCCCCGAAAGAGCTTGTGCCACCTTGGAGGTGAGGGTGTCCCAGATCGCAGGCGAGCCCGGGACCCAGGACTTCGTGGAAGTCCGGCTGCCCGCTGCGGGTGCCTACCTGTCCGTGCTGCGTACGGCCACGGCCGGTCTCGCGGCGCGTTTGGACTTCACCCTCGACGAGATCGAGGACTTGCGCATCGCGGTCGACGAGGCATGCGCGATCCTGCTCCAGCAAGCGGTGCCCGGCTCGGTCCTGAGCTGCGTGTTCCGCCTCGTCGACGACTCCCTGGACGTCACGGTCTCGGCGCCCACCACCGACGGCAGGGCGCCGGAGCGGGACACGTTCGCCTGGACGGTGCTCTCGGCGCTGGCCGGCAAGGTCGACTCGTCCGTCGCCGACGACCGGACGGTCTCCATCAGCCTGTACAAACAGCGCGGCGCGGGACCCGGGCCGGCGTGAGGAACGGGGACGGTCCGGTGCGAGACGAGGAGCGCGGCCCACGGGCACTGAGCTCGGTCCCGGAACAGCAGGCGCGGCCGCACCCGGTGGACGGTCTTTTGGATGAGCGGGCGGACCGGATGAACGAGCAGCAGCAGAACCACCACGATCCGAACGACCGCAGTGGCGCGAAGGCCCTGTTCGTGCGGCTGCGCTCACTGCCGGACGGTTCGCCCGAGCGGGCCGAGCTGCGCAACCGGCTCGTGCGGATGCATCTGCCGCTGGTCGAGCATCTGGCGCGCCGGTTCCGCAACCGCGGTGAGCCGCTGGACGACCTGACGCAGGTCGCCACGATCGGCCTGATCAAGTCCGTCGACCGCTTCGACCCCGACCGGGGCGTGGAGTTCTCCACGTACGCGACCCCGACCGTGGTCGGCGAGATCAAGCGCCACTTCCGCGACAAGGGCTGGGCGGTGCGGGTGCCCCGCCGCCTCCAGGAGCTGCGCCTCTCCCTGACCACGGCCACCGCGGAGCTCTCGCAGCAGCACGGCCGCTCCCCGACCGTGCACGAGCTCGCCGAGCGCCTCGGGATCTCGGAGGAGGAGGTCCTGGAGGGCCTGGAGTCGGCGAACGCGTACTCGACGCTCTCGCTGGACGTCCCGGACACGGACGACGAGTCCCCGGCGGTCGCCGACACCCTCGGGGCGGAGGACGAGGCGCTGGAGGGAGTCGAGTACCGCGAGTCGCTCAAGCCGCTGCTGGAGGACCTGCCGCCGCGCGAGAAGCGCATCCTGCTGCTGCGGTTCTTCGGCAACATGACCCAGTCGCAGATCGCCCAGGAGGTCGGCATCTCGCAGATGCACGTCTCGCGTCTGCTGGCCCGCACGCTGGCGCAGCTGCGCGAGAAGCTCCTCGTGGAGGAGTGACCTCCGGCTCCGGCACCCGGGTTCCCTCGGCGGCCCGGCCCCGCGATGCCCCGGGGTCAGGCGCGGGGCCGGATGCCCAGGGCCCGGGTGGTGGCCGGGTGGACCAGCAGGACCAGTCCGGTGACCGCGGCGGCCGCCAGGGCGATGCCGGCCGGGACGGCGGCGCCGGAGGACCGGAGGAGCGTCCAGGCCACCGGCACGGCCATGAGCTGGGTGATGATCGCCGGCCCGCGGCTCCAGCTACGGCAGCGCAGCAGCCCGCGGGCGGCGGCGAGCGGGATCAGGCCGAGCGCGACGAGCGTGGCGCCGCCGGTGAGCGCCTGCGTCAGGTCGTCCGGCCGGCCCGTGAGGCTCGTCACGAGCAGGTAGGCGCCGCCCGCGAGCAGGGCGAGCGCCTCCAGCGCGGCCACGGCCGCGGCGCCGGTCACCCGGCCCGGGCGGGAGGCGGAAGGGGAGGGGGTGGCGGGGGTCTGCTCCGTACTGCTCACCCCCGCAGGGTAGCCCGCCGGGCGCGTCCGGCCCGTGGACAGGGGCGGGGACCCACTGCGCCGGGTACCGCGCGGTAGGTAACCTGGCGGGCATGCGCGCACTCCTCGTGGTCAATCCGGCAGCCACCACCACCAGTGCCCGCACCCGTGACGTACTGATCCACGCGCTGGCCAGCGAGATGAAGCTGGAGGCGGTCACGACGGAGTACCGTGGGCACGCCCGTGACCTCGCGCGCCGGGCCGCCGACTCCCAGGACATCGAGCTGGTCGTCGCCCTCGGCGGTGACGGCACGGTCAACGAGGTCGTCAACGGTCTGCTGCACCACGGCCCCGATCCCGACCGGCTTCCGCACCTGGCGGTGGTGCCCGGCGGGTCCACCAATGTCTTCGCCCGCGCGCTGGGCCTGCCCAACGACGCGGTCGAGGCGACGGGCGTGCTGCTGGACGCGTTGCGCGAGCGCCGCGACCGGACGGTCGGTCTGGGGCTGGCGGCGGGGACGCCCGGTACCGAGGACGAGTCCGTTCCGGCCCGCTGGTTCACGTTCTGTGCCGGTTTCGGATTCGACGCCGGTGTGATCGGCCGGGTCGAGCAGCAGCGGGAGCGCGGCAAGAGATCGACCCACGCGCTCTACATCCGGCAGGCCGTCCGTCAGTTCCTGGACGAGCCGCGCCGGGGCCGCGGTGCGATCACGCTGGAGCGCCCGGGCCACGACCCGGTCCACGACCTCTCGCTGTCCATAGTCTGCAACACCGCCCCCTGGACCTACCTGGGGAATCGTCCCGTGTACGCGTCGCCCGGGGCGTCCTTCGACACCGCGCTCGACGTGCTCGCGCTGAGCCGGCTGTCGACCGCTTCGGTGGCGCGGTACGCGACCCAGTTGCTGACGTCCAGCCCGGAGCGCGGACCCCAGGGCAAGCACGCCCTCTCCCTGCACGACCTGACCGACTTCACCTTGCATTCGAAGGTGCCGCTGCCCTTCCAGATGGACGGAGACCACCTGGGTCTGCGCAGCAGCGTGACGTTCACAGGCGTTCGTCGTGCACTGCGTGTGATTGTGTGAGTGGAAGGGCCCTTGGTCCTTTATCTCGAACGTATGGGCCAGGGTCCACCCCATAGAAGTACGGCTGTGACCTAGCCGACACCGAGGAATCAAAAAAAACTTTCCAGAAGGGGTTGTATCCGCAGCCGAGGTTTGCGAATCTCTACATGGCGATCGGGACGGCCCGCAAGACCGGCCTCCAGTGAGAGCCAGAACCCCTCCTCAAATCCAGGACCACACCAGTTCATCTGGCGTTCGGCCCTTCACTTGTTGGGGGATTCGTGAAAGCGTTCACATTCACAAGCACCGTGCATGCAACACCAAGGAGAGGTAGCAGCCATGGACTGGCGTCACAACGCCGTTTGTCGTGAGGAAGACCCCGAGCTGTTCTTCCCCATCGGCAACACCGGTCCTGCGCTGCTGCAGATCGAGGAAGCCAAGGCTGTCTGCCGACGCTGCCCCGTCATGGAGCAGTGCCTGCAGTGGGCGCTCGAGTCCGGCCAGGACTCCGGCGTCTGGGGTGGCCTCAGCGAGGACGAGCGTCGCGCCATGAAGCGCCGCGCCGCCCGCAACCGGGCGCGTAACGCCAGCGCCTGAGCGACGCCACCGCTACGAGCCTGAGCCAGGCGGCGCGTACAGCGTGTACGCACTGACCCGCCTCCCGAGCCGCAGCGCGCAGCAGTAACCCAAAGCGTTCGAGCCCCGGACCGTTTTCCACGGTCCGGGGCTCGCTGCTGTCCTCCCGCCCGGCCCCGGCCGGCCTCGCCGGCCGCCCGGCCGCGTCCGCCGCTACTTCTGCGTCCGGACCGGGACGTCGAGCACGACCCGGGTGCCGCCTCCCGGGGCGGGCTGCATGTCGAACGTGCCGCCCAACTCCCCCTCCACCAGGGTCCTTACGATCTGGAGGCCCAGGTTGCCGGCGCGCTGCGGGTCGAAGCCCTCGGGCAGGCCGCGGCCGTCGTCCTGGACGGTGATCAGCAGGCGGGCGTCGCGGGCGCGCGGGTCGCCGCGTACCGCCGAGACCTCGACCGTGCCGCGTTCGGCCGGGGCGAAGGCGTGCTCCAGGGCGTTCTGGAGGATCTCGGTGAGGACCATCGAGAGCGGGGTGGCGACCTCGGCGTCGAGGATGCCGAAGCGGCCGTTGCGGCGGCAGGTGACCTTGCCGGGCGAGATCTCGGCGACCATCGAGATCACCCGGTCGGCGATCTCGTCGAACTCGACCCGCTCGTCGAGGTTCTGCGACAGCGTCTCGTGCACGATGGCGATCGAGCCGACGCGCCGCACCGCCTCGTTGAGCGCCTCGCGGCCGTGGTCGGAGTCCATCCGGCGGGCCTGGAGGCGCAACAGGGCGGCCACGGTCTGGAGGTTGTTCTTCACCCGGTGGTGGATCTCCCGGATGGTGGCGTCCTTGGTGATCAACTCACGCTCGCGGCGCCGCAGTTCGGTGACGTCCCGGAGCAGGACCAGGGAACCGATCCGGGTCCCCTTGGGCTTGAGCGGGATGGCCCGTAGCTGGATGACGCCGCCGTTGCCCTCGACCTCCGCCTCCCGCGGGGCGTACCCGCTGGCCAGCTTGACCAGGGCCTCGTCCACCGGGCCCCGGGAGGGGGCGAGTTCGGCGGTGATCTGGCCGAGGTGCTGGCCGACGAGGTCGGCGGCGAGGCCGAGGCGGTGGTAGGCGGAGAGCGCGTTGGGCGAGGCGTACTGCACGACGCCGTCCGCGTCGAGCCGGATCAGGCCGTCACCGGCGCGCGGCGAGGCATCCATGTCGACTTGTTGACCGGGGAAGGGGAAGGTCCCGGCGGCGATCATCTGCGCCAGGTCGGAGGCGGACTGGAGGTAGGTCAGCTCCAGCCGGCTGGGGGTGCGGACGGTGAGCAGGTTGGTGTTGCGGGCGATCACTCCCAGTACCCGGCCCTCGCGGCGTACGGGGATGGACTCGACGCGCACCGGGACCTCCTCGCGCCACTCCGGGTCGCCCTCGCGCACGATCCGGCCCTCGTCGAGCGCGGCGTCGAGCAGCGGACGGCGGCCGCGCGGGACGAGGTGGCCGACCATGTCGTCCTGGTAGGAGGTGGGTCCGGTGTTGGGCCGCATCTGGGCGACCGAGACGTACCGGGTGCCGTCGAGGGTGGGGACCCACAGGACGAGGTCGGCGAAGGAGAGGTCGGAGAGCAGCTGCCACTCCGACACCAGCAGGTGGAGCCATTCGAGGTCGGACTCGCTGAGTGCGGTGTGCTGGCGTACGAGATCGTTCATGGAGGGCACGTGTGCGAGCGTACCCGCGGTCCCGAGCCTGGTGTTCTGCCGGTCGGTGAGGGAGTATGGGTGATGGATTATCGATCGCGGCCCGATGGACAGACCGGATTGGTCTAGTCCACAATGCGACAACACATGCTTCCGCCCTCCCCGCACAGGAGGGTGGATCGAGGTACCCGGCGCTCTCTGCCCTGACTGCGCCGAGTCCTCCACACGGCCGGGGGACCGCACACCCACGGCCGGGAAACTCCGGGCTGCGGTGCCGGACGGGTTGAGGGTCCCGTCCTGGCGCCGCGGCCCGCGGGTGTTTCCGGGGGCGGGAGCCGCCGGCTGCGGGCGCGTCACGGAGCGGGAGCCGCCGCCGGACACCCAGGTGCGTCACGGGGCGGGAGCCGCCGCCTCCCGTCCGGGCCACGCCCGCATGGCCGCCTCGGCCACCGCCTCCAGCTCCTCCTTGGTCGCGCCGTCCCGCGCCTGCTGGGACATGCCCTGGAGGACCGCCCCGCTGAAGCGGGCCAGCGCCCGGGCGTCCGTGTCCGGCGGGAGCAGACCGGCCGCCATGTCGGCGCGGATCCGGGACTCGACGGCCGCCAGGTTCGCGTTGCGGCGGTCGCGGAGGGAGTCGGCCACCTCGGGGGTACCGCAGTTGAGCGCCGCCGAGATCATCAGGCAGCCGCGCGGGTGCGCCGGGTCGGTGAACTCCGTCGCCGCCTCGCGCAGCATCCGGGCGACGCCCGCCCGGGTCGTGGGCTCACCGTCCAGCGCGCGCCGCGCGTAGGAGCCGTACGACTCCGCGTACACGGTCACGACCTCGTCGAAGAGCGCCCGCTTGTCACCGAAGGCGGCGTAGAGGCTCGGCGCGCCGATGCCCATGACCCGGGTCAGGTCGGCCACCGACGTCGTCTCGTAGCCGTGCTCCCAGAAGGCCATCGTCGCCCGCTCCAGGGCCGTGGCACGGTCGAAGGAGCGGGGGCGGCCGCGTCGTGTCGTCGCCATGGGAAGCATTTTATAGCGCCCGCTAAAAAATCTCTGCTACGGTCTTTCTGTAACGATCACTAGAGAAAAAAGGGGGGGGCGTTTTCCATGGGCGCGCTCACGGGCAGGACGGCACTGGTCACCGGCGGCAGCCGGGGCATCGGGCGGGGCATCGCGGAGCGGCTCGGGCGCGACGGGGCGCTCGTCGCCGTCCACTACGGCAGCAACGAGACGGCCGCGAAGGAGACCGTCGCCGCGATCGAGGAGGCCGGCGGCTCGGCGTTCGCGATCGGGCAGGAGCTGGGCGTGCCGGGGGACGCGGAGGGGCTGTGGGCCGCGTTCGACCGGCATGCGGAAGGGCTGGACATCCTCGTCAACAACGCGGGCATCACGGCTCCGGCGCCGTTCGCGGAGATCGACGAGGCGGGGTTCGACCAGGTCTTCGCGGTCAACACCAAGGCGCCGTTCTTCGTGACCCGGGAGGGGCTCGGGCGGCTGCGGGACGGCGGCCGGATCATCAACATCTCGACGGGGCTCTCACGGGCGGCGCTGATGCCGGAGCACCTGACGTACGCGATGAGCAAGGGTGCGCTGGACCTGTTCACGTCGTACCTGGCGAAGGTGCTCGGGCCCCGGGGGATCACGGTCAACACCGTGGCGCCCGGCATCGTCGACACGGACATCAACGCGGGCTGGCTGCGGGGCGACGACGAGGCGCGGGCGCGGGCGGCGGCGTACTCCGCCCTGGGGAAGGTCGGCACACCGTCGGACATCGCGGACGTGGTGGCGTTCCTGGCGTCGGACGGGGCGCGGGCGGTGACGGGGCACTGGATCGACGCGACGAACGGCTCCCTGCCGTAACCCCGGCCGGGGCGCTCAGCGCGTCTCGGTGACCTTGGCGAGGGCGCGGGGCGCGTCGGGGTCCTGGCCGCGGGCGATGGTGACCTCATGGGCCAGGAGCTGGAGCGGCAGGATCTCCAGGATGGGCTGGAGCTCCTCCGGGAGCCCTTCCGTGGGCAGGACGAAGCCGGCGGAGGCGGCCTCGACCTGGGGGGCGGGGCCGATGACCACCAGGTCGGCGCCGCGGCCGCGGAGGCGGTCCAGGACGGGCTGGAGGGCGGCGCCGCCCTTGCCGTCGGGGACGACCGCGATGACCGGGGAGATGTTGTCCACCATGGCGAGCGGGCCGTGCAGCAGGTCGGCGCCGGAGTAGGCGAGGGCGGGGATGTAGCTGGTCTCCATCAGCTTCAGCGCGGCTTCCTTGGCCGTGGGGTAGCCGTAGCCGCGCGAGGTGATCACCATGCGTTCGGCGAAGCGGTAGCGGCCGGCCAGGGCCTGGACCTCCGGGCGGCGCTCCAGGACGCGGGCCGCCAGGTCGGGGACGGCACGGGCGGTGGTCTCGCCGGCGCCGCCGCGCAGCCCCTCGACCAGCAGGTAGAGGGCCAGCAGCGAGGCGGTGTACGTCTTGGTCGCGGGCAGCGCCTTCTCGGGGCCGGCCAGGATGTCGATGTGGTGCTCGGAGACGGCCGCGAGGGGCGAGTCGGCGTTGTTGGTGACGGCGAGCGTGATCGCGCCGGCCTCACGGGCCGCCTTGGTGGAGGCGACGAGGTCGGGTGAGCCGCCGGACTGGCTGACCGTGATGACCAGGACGTCGGTGAGGTCGGGCCGGGCCCCGTAGGCGGTGGTCGTCGACATGGAGGTCAGCCCGCAGGGCAGGCCGAGCCGGATCTCCAGCAGGTACTTGGCGTACAGGGCGGCGTTGTCGGACGTCCCGCGCGCGGTCAGCAGGACGAACCGGGGGCGGCGGGCGGCGATCGCCCCGGCCACGGAGCGGATCGCCGGCGCGCCCCGCTCCAGGATCCGGCGCAGCACGGCAGGCTGCTCCGCCATCTCACCCGACATGATCCGGCCCGGCTGCTCGCTCATGCGCACCAGTCGAGCACGGACGCTCCGGAAGCCGCCAGTCGGAGGGCCCGTTCTGCTAGATTGGTCTATACCACATACGTTCTCGAGAGGGCAGGCCCAGCGTGGAAGTTGTCATCGTCCAGGACGCCGAGGCGGGCGGCGAGCTCATCGCCGAAGGCATCGCCGCTCTTCTGCGCCGCAAGCCGGACGCGCTGCTCGGCGTGGCCACCGGCTCCACCCCGCTGCCCATCTACGACGCGCTGACCGCCAAGGTCCGGTCGGGAGCGGTGGACGTCTCCCGCGCCCGGATCGCCCAGCTCGACGAGTACGTGGGGCTGCCGGCCGGGCACCCGGAGTCGTACCGCTCCACCGTGCTGCGCCAGGTCGTCGAGCCGCTGGGCCTGGGCCCCGAGGCCTTCCTGGGCCCGGACGGCTCGGCCGAGGACGTACAGGCGGCGTGCGAGGCGTACGACAGGGCGCTGGCCGAGGCAGGCGGCGTCGACCTCCAGATACTGGGCATCGGCACCGACGGGCACATCGGATTCAACGAGCCCTGCTCCTCGCTCGCCTCCCGTACCCGGATCAAGACGCTGACCGAGCAGACCCGCGTCGACAACGCGCGGTTCTTCGAGGGCGACATCGACCAGGTGCCCCACCACGTCATCACGCAGGGCATCGGCACCATCCTGGAGGCCCGCCACCTGGTCCTCCTCGCCACCGGCGAGGGCAAGGCCGAGGCCGTCGCCCAGACCGTCGAGGGCCCGGTCGCCGCGGTGGTGCCCGCCTCCGCGCTCCAGCTCCACCCGCACGCCACGGTGGTGGTCGACGAGGCGGCCGCCGCCAAGCTGAAGCTCGCGGACTACTTCCGCCACACCTACGCCAACAAGCCCTCCTGGCAGGGCATCTGAGCGCTCCCCCGGCGGGCGCGCCGGCGCGCCCGCCGCGTACACGGAAGGGCCGGTACCCGCTCGGGTACCGGCCCTTCCCCATGGGTCTCACACCCCGGCGACGACCTCCGCCGCGGCGGTGCCGCACACCCGCGCCGCCCCGTGCGTCGCGATGTGCAGGGCCCCGCGTGCCGGCGCCTGGTTCACGCCCATCTCGACGACCACGGTGTCCGGGCGGGCGGCCAGCAGCCCGTCCAGGGCGGCCGCCATCCACGGGTGGCGGTGGGCGTCCCGTACGACCGCGACGACCCGCCGCTCCCCCGCGTCCCGCAGCACCCGGTCCACGGCGGCGTCGGCGGCGTACGTCCCCGTCGTGGTGCCCGGCAGGAGCCGCGCCAGCTCGGGGCCGACGCCCCAGGGGGTCTCGTCGCCGACCGCGATGTTGGCGACCGGGGCGAAGACGGCGACATGGGCGGGGCCGGTGAGCGGCTCGCGCCGGCCGGTGACGGTCAGCGCGCGGCGCGCGGCCACCAGACCGATGCCGGTGCCGGGCGCGCTCCCCTCCTCGATGGGCGCGCCCGGCTCCGTCGTGGGCCCCCCGGCCCGGTGCGCCCGGGTCCAGGACGCGAGGGCGCGCACCCGCGCCGCCGCGTCGGCCAGCCGCTCCTCGGCCAGTTCGCCGGTTCGTACCGCGTCGACCAGCGCGTCGCGCAGGCGCAGGACGGTCTCCTCGTCGGCCAGGCCGCCGCCGACGCAGATGGCGTCGGCGCCCGCCGCGAGCGCGAGGACGGAGCCGCGCTCGATGCCGTACGTCGAGGCGATGGCCTGCATCTCCATGCCGTCGGTGACGATCAGGCCCTCGAAGCCCAGCTCCTGGCGCAGCAGACCGGTGAGGATCCGCGGGCTCAGGGTCGCCGGGCGGTCCGGGTCGAGCGCGGGAAGCAGGATATGCGCGCTCATCACCGATTTGGTACCCGCCGCGATCGCGGCGCGGAAGGGCACCAGCTCACGGGCGTGCAGTGTGTCGAGGTCCACATCGACGCGGGGCATGGCGAGGTGGGAGTCGACATTGGTGTCGCCGTGGCCGGGGAAGTGCTTGGTGCACGCGACGACGCCCACGGACTGGAGGCCCTCGACGTAAGCCACGGTGTGGCGGGCGGCCAGTTCCGGGTCGGAGCCGAAGGACCGTACGCCGATGACCGGGTTGTCCGGGTCGGAGTTGACGTCCGCGGAGGGCGCCCAGTTGAAGTCGACGCCGCAGGCGGCCAGGCGGCGGCCGAGCTCCGCCGCGACGGCCCTGGTCAGGCCGGTGTCGTCGACCGTGCCGAGGGCGAGGTTGCCGGGGAAGGAGGAGCCGGTGCGGACCTCCAGCCGGGTGACGTCCCCGCCCTCCTCGTCGATGGCGACCAGGACGTCGTCCCGCTCGGCCCGCAGCCGGGCGGTGAGCGCCGCCAGTTGGGCGTCGTCGCTGATGTTCCGCCCGAACAGGCCCACCGCGGACAGGCCTTCGCCGATGCGCCGCAGCAGCCAGTCGGGCGGGGTGGTGCCGGTGAAGCCGGGCTGGAGCACGGTGAGCGCGTCCCTGACCAGGGTCGGGGAGGCGCCGCGTACGAGAGTCGTCATGGGGTGCCGTTATCCCTTCACTGCGCCGGCGGTCATACCGCCGACGGCCCGGCGCTGGAGGAAGAGGAACACGATGAGGACGGGCAGGGCGAAGAGCGAGGAGGCGGCCATGGTGGCGCCCCAGTCGTTGCCGAAGGCCGTCTGGAACTGGGTGAGCCACAGGGGCAGGGTCTGCGCGGTCTTCTCCTTGTTCAGGATCAGGACCATCGCGAACTCGTTCCAGGCCGTGATGAAGCCGAAGAGCGAGGTCGACATCAGGCCGGGCGCCAGCAGCGGGAAGATCACCTTGCGGAAGGCCTGGCCGCGGGTGCAGCCGTCGATCTGGGCCGCCTCCTCCAGCTCCACCGGGACGGCGGCGATGAAGCCGCGCAGGGTCCAGATGGTGAAGGGCAGCACCATGACGAAGTAGATCGCGGTCAGCAGCGGGATGCTGTTCAGCATGTCGCCGTCCCGGGCGATCATGTACATCACGATGACCATGACCTCCCAGGGGGCCATCTGCGCCATCATCACGCCCAGCACCAGGCCCTTGCGGCCGCGGAACTTCATCCGGGCGACGGCGAAGCTCGCCGCCAGGGCGACGACCAGGGCCAGCAGGACGGCTCCGATCGTGACGGTGAGGCTGTTGCCCACGTACGTCCAGAACAGGTCGACGCCGGTGGCGGTCGGGTAGTTCTCGAACGTCGGGACGAAGAGGAACACCGGGTCCTTGCTGAGGATCTCCGACTGCGGCTTCAGCGAGGAGCTGAGCATCCAGTAGACGGGGAAGACGAACAGCGCGGCCAGGACGAGCGCGGCGGCGTTCTTGGCGACCGTCCCCGGCCGGAGCGGCTTCCTGCGGCGGAGGACCTGCGGGGTGGGGGCGGCGGCCTCGGTGGTGGCGGTGGTGGTGCTCACTGCTCCTCCTCCTGCTTCAGGATCAGGCGGAAGTAGAAGGACATGGCCGCGATCAGCATCACGATGGTCAGTACGGAGATGGCGGCGGCGACCCCGTAGTGGAACTGCCCCTGGCCCTCGATGTAGGCGAACACGGGCAGGGTCTCCGACCCCCGGTCGGGGCCGCCGAGGTTCATCGCGTACACCTGGGCGAACGCCTTGAAGATCCAGATGATCTCCAGGAACGTGGTGATCAGGAAGAACGGCTTGAGGTTGGGGAAGACCACGGACCAGAACGTCCGCCAGCCGTTCGCGCCGTCCATCTTCGCCGCCTCGTACAGCTCGCCGCCGACGGTGGTGAGGGCCGCGTACATGTTGAGCGCGACGAACGGGATCGAGCCCCAGACCAGCAGGATCATCACGATCACGAGGGTGGAGAAGCCGGTCTCGAACCAGTTGTGCTGTTCGTAGCCCGCGAAGCCGAGGGTGCGCAGCAGCCAGTTGACGACGCCGAACTGCTCGTCGAACAGCCACCGGAAGACGGTGACGGAGGCGACGATCGGCATGGCCCAGGCGAGCATCAGCGACAGGGACAGCACCAGGCGCATCTTGGTGCCGAGCCGGTTGAGCAGCAGGCCGATCAGGGTGCCGAGGAGCATGATCAGGGCGACGTTGGCCGCCGTGAAGACGACGCTGCGGACCACGACGGTCCAGAACTGGGAGTCCCCCAGCAGCTCGGTGTAGTTCTCGACGCCGTTCCACTCGGGCTTCCGGGTGATCAGTTCCCTCCGGCCGACCTGCTGGAAGGAGAGGATCACGTTGCGGACGAGCGGGTAGAGCAGGAGCACCGCCATGGACAGGACGGCGGGGGCGATCAGCAGGTAGGGCAGCACCCCGCCGGGCAGGGAGCGCCTGCCGCGAGGAGGCTTCGGGGCGTTCTTCGAGCCGGCCGGGGGTGGCGGGGTCTTCGGCGTCCCCGCCGCGCTCCCGGGCGCGTCCTGGGGGGCGGCGCTCACCGCTCCCTGGGAGTCCACGGTCATGGTCTTCTTCCTCGCGGTTCTGTGCTGACCGGGTCATGGACCCGGTGGTGCGACCGGCATGGGGTCACCGGTCGCACCACCGGGGGGCTGGCGACCGCCGCGGGCCGCACCCCTGGGGCGACCCGCGGCGGTGCGGTCACTGCTGGTTGACGCGCTCGGTGATCACCTTGTCGGCCGCCTCGCCGGCCTTCTTGGCGTCCTCGCCCTTCAGGACCTTGGTCATGTAGTCCTTGATCGGGTTGGGAGCGGTCTCGACGTTCGCCCAGCCCGGGGTGACCGGGGTGATCTTGCCGACGGGCGCGGCCTTGGCCATCGCCTCGGCGAAGGAGCCGGCGGCCGGCTTGAACTGCGCCGCGTCGTTGTTGGGGAGCAGCGCGCCCTGGGTGGCCTCGGCGTACTTGGCCATGTGCTCCTTGCCGGCGGCGAGCGCCAGCCACTCCTTGGCCAGGTCCTTGTTCCGCGAGCGCTCGGACACCGCGAGGTTCGAGCCGCCGAAGAAGACGGAGCCGGGCTTGTCGGCGGTCTTGCCCGGGATGGGGAAGTAGCCGAAGTCGGCGGTCTTGCCGGCCTTCTTCATGGCGTCGATCGCGCCGCCGGCCTCCCAGCCGAGGCCGATCCAGGACGCCACGCCGCCCTTGGGGACGATGTCGGTGGACTGCTGGGGGGTCGCCTCGTCCTTGTCCTTGGGAGCGGTCGAGTACGACTGGAGCTCCTTGTAGAAGTTCATGGCGGCCACGGCCTCGGGGGAGGACAGGTTGCCCTTCCACTTGTCGCCGTCCTTGACGGCGAGGTCGCCGCCCTCGTCCCAGACGAAGCCCGCGTAGACGTACCAGCTCTGGCCGGGCAGGTAGATCGGCTGGGTCTTGGCGTCGGACGCCTTGAGCTTCTTGAGGCCGTCGATCCACTCGGCGCGGGTCTTCGGCGGGGTCACGCCGGCCTTCTTGTAGGCGGCCTTGTCGTAGACGACGACACGGTTGGCGGCGTACCAGGGGGCGGAGTAGAGCTTGCCGTCCAGCTCGTTGGAGGCGAGCATGCCCTTGTTCCAGCCGTCGGCCCCGAGCTCGGCCTTGTCCTCGGTGAGGTCGGCGAGGCCACCGGTGGCGGCGTAGCCGGCGGTCTGGGTGTTGCCGAGCTCGATGACGTCCGGCGGGGCGTCCTCGGAGAGGGCCGTGGTGACCTTCTCCTGGATGCCGTTCCACTGCTGGATCTCGACCTTGACCTTGACGCCCTTGTGCTTGGCCTCGAACTCCTTGTTGACGTTCTTGATCCACGCGTCGGGAGCCGAGCCGTCCATCACCCAGACGGTCAGGGTCTTGTCGCCACCGGCGTCGGAGCCGCCCCCCTTGCCGTCGTCCGAGCCACACGCGGCAATACCGACCATCATGCCCGCGACGCCTATCGCCGCGATGAGCTTGCGCTTCACGCCACCCTCCTCAGGGATGCCTGCAAACCCTGCCCCCACCGCGAAGCCATACCGGTGTACTGCCCGTGCTGCCCGTGGGACTGGGACCTGGTCTTTAATGGTTTAGACCAGTAACCCGGAGCTTGGCCTAGACCTTTAGGGGTGTCAAGGGTGTATAAGAAGGGCAGTCGGGTCCGTTACCGGACCGACACCTGAGGGAGGGCGACGACCCGTGACCGGTCCGTGCCACCATGTGAGCCGCAATAGACGGAGGAGCCGGTGACGGCAACAGCACAGGAGTCGGGAAGGCGGGTCATGGCCACGGATGGAGGCGGCACCGAGACCGAGGGCGGGGCAGCCACCCGCACCGCGCGCGTGCCCAAGTACTACCGCCTCAAGCGGCACCTGCTGGACATGACGGAGACCATGCCCCCCGGTACGCCCGTACCGCCGGAGCGGACGCTCGCCGCCGAGTTCGACACGTCCCGCACGACCGTCCGGCAGGCGCTCCAGGAACTGGTCGTCGAGGGACGGCTGGAGCGCATCCAGGGCAAGGGCACGTTCGTCGCCAAGCCCAAGGTCTCGCAGGCGCTCCAGCTCACCTCGTACACCGAGGACATGCGCGCGCAGGGCCTGGAGCCCACCTCGCAGCTCCTCGACATCGGGTACGTGACGGCGGACGACACCCTCGCCGGGCTGCTCGACATCTCCCCCGGCGGCCGGGTGCTGCGCATCGAGCGGCTGCGGCTGGCGAGCGGCGAGCCGATGGCCATCGAGACGACCCACCTGTCGGCCAAGCGCTTCCCGGCGCTGCGGCGGTCGCTGGTCAAGTACACCTCGCTCTACACGGCGCTGGCCGAGGTGTACGACGTCCACCTCGCCGAGGCGGAGGAGACCATCGAGACCTCCCTGGCGACGCCCCGGGAGGCGGGCCTGCTCGGGACCGACGTGGGCCTGCCGATGCTGATGCTCTCCCGGCACTCGCTGGACGAGAACGGCGAACCGGTGGAATGGGTGCGCTCGGTGTACCGGGGCGACCGGTACAAGTTCGTGGCCCGTCTCAAGCGGCCCAACGGCTGACGCCACCGAGATCCTTACGAGACCCGTCCGTTATCCGGACCGGGGTTCCGCGCGGCGGACCGGTCCCCTAGATTGCGTGCGCATTACGCCATGTGATCAGCGAGGGGACGGAGTCGCCGTATGACACAGGAGAAACAACCAGCAATCACCCCGGTGCGGGTGGTGGTGGCGCTCTGTCTGTTCGCGCCCTTCGTGGCGATGCTGTGGGTCGGCTCGTACGCGAAGGTCGAGCCGACCCTCGCCGGGATCCCGTTCTTCTACTGGTACCAGATGGCCTGGGTCGTCATATCGACCGTGCTGACGATGGTCGCGTACCAGCTCTGGCACCGTGACCAGCGGGCCCGCGCGGCGGCGCGCGGGTCCTCGGCCCCCTCCGCCCAGGGGGGTGCGTCGCGGTGAACGACGGCGTGAACGGCGTCGCGCTCGCCGTCTTCATCTTCTTCTTCCTGGCCGTCACGGTCATGGGCTTCATGGCCTCGCGCTGGCGCAAGGCCGAGAACGAGCACAGCCTCGACGAATGGGGCCTGGGCGGCCGCTCGTTCGGCACCTGGATCACCTGGTTCCTGCTGGGCGGCGACCTCTACACGGCGTACACCTTCGTCGCCGTCCCGGCGGCGATCTACGCGGCCGGCGCGGCCGGCTTCTTCGCCGTCCCCTACACGATCCTCGTCTACCCGCTGATCTTCACCTTCCTGCCGCGCCTGTGGTCGGTGTCCCACAAGCACGGGTACGTCACCACCTCCGACTTCGTCCGGGGACGGTTCGGCTCGAAGGGCCTGTCGCTGGCGGTGGCCGTGACCGGCATCCTCGCCACCATGCCGTACATCGCGCTCCAGCTCGTCGGCATCCAGGCGGTGCTCGACGTGATGGGCGTGGGCGGTGGCGAGACCACCCACTGGTTCGTCAAGGACCTGCCGCTGCTCATCGCCTTCGGTGTCCTCGCGGCGTACACCTACTCCTCCGGGCTGCGGGCGCCGGCGATGATCGCCTTCGTCAAGGACACGCTCATCTACATCGTCATCGCGGTGGCGATCATCTACATCCCCATCAAGCTCGGCGGCTTCGACGAGATCTTCAGCAAGGCGGGCGAGGCCTACGCGCAGATCAACCCGGCGACCGACAAGCCGCGCGGCGCGCTGGTGCCCGGGGAGATGGGCCAGTGGGGGTACGCGACGCTCGCGCTCGGCTCGGCGCTGGCGCTGTTCATGTACCCGCACTCCATCACGGCGACGCTGTCCTCGCGCAGCCGTGACGTGATCCGCCGCAACACCACCATCCTGCCGCTGTACTCGCTGATGCTGGGCCTGCTGGCCCTGCTGGGCTTCATGGCGATCGCGGCCGGCGTGAAGGTGCAGAACGGCCAGCTCGCCATCCCGCAGCTGTTCGAGGACATGTTCCCGGACTGGTTCACGGGCGTCGCCTTCGCGGCCATCGGCATCGGCGCGCTGGTCCCGGCGGCCATCATGTCGATCGCCGCCGCCAACCTGTTCACCCGCAACATCTACAAGGACTTCCTGAAGCCGGACGCCACGCCGGAGCAGGAGACCAAGGTGTCCAAGCTGGTGTCGCTGCTGGTCAAGGTGGGCGCGCTGGCCTTCGTGCTCACCATGGACAAGACGGTCGCCATCAACTTCCAGCTCCTCGGCGGCATCTGGATCCTCCAGACCCTGCCGGCGCTGGTGGGCGGCCTGTTCACCCGGTGGTTCCACCGCTGGGCGCTGCTGGCCGGCTGGGCGGTCGGCATGGTCTACGGCACGGCGGCGGCGTACGGCGTCGCCAGCCCGACCCAGAAGCACTTCGGCGGCTCGTCCGCCGAGATCCCGGGCATCGGCGAGATCGGCTACATCGGTCTGACGGCGTTCGTCCTCAACGCCCTGGTCGTGGTGGTCCTGACGTTCGTGCTCCGGGCGACCAACGCGCCGGACGGCGTCGACGAGACGTCCCCCGGGGACTACACGGCCGACGCGGGCGACCCGGGCGTGAAGGTGGAGCTCCCTCCGGCCACGGCGGGCGCCGGGCACTGACCCATCCGCGTACGAGGGCCGTCGTGCCTCCCCCGGTGGGGGCACGGCGGCCCGTTCGTTGTGCACTCTGGCCCCATGGACATCACCATCAGGGCGGTACGGCCGGAAGAACACGAGACGCTCGCCGACGTCACGGCCCAGGCCTACCTCGGCGACGGGTTGCTGGCCTTCGGGGAGAGCGACGAGTACCTGATCGAGCTGCGGGACGTGGCCGGGCGCGCCGCGCGGGCCGAGGTGCTGGTCGCGGTCGCGGAGGACGAACGGGTGCTCGGGGGCGTGACGTTCGTCCCCCGGGGCGGCGGTCCGTGGGGCGGGCACGCGCGGGACGGGGAGGCGGAGTTCCGGATGCTGGCGGTGGCGCGGGCGGCCCGGCGGCGCGGCGCGGGCGAGGCGCTCGTACGGGCGTGCGTGGAGCGGGCGCGGGAGGTGGAGGGGTGCCGGCGGCTGGTGGTGTCCTCGTGGCAGTCCATGCGGGCGGCGCACCGGATCTGTGAGCGGCTGGGGTTCGACCGGACCCCGGAACGGGACTGGCAGGCCGCTCCGGGCGTCACGCTCCGCACCTACGCCGTGGAACTCTGAGCCCCGGTCGACACAACATGTGGGGGGTGCCTCAATCGGCGCCCCCCACATGTATGCTCGTCCTCGCTGTCGCCGCAGGGGAATCCGGTGCAATTCCGGAACTGTCCCGCAACGGTGTGTTGGTGTGCCTCTGGGTACGTACGAGTCCGAAGACCTGCCGACAGCGCGCCCGGACCGTCCGGCCCGGGTGCCCAGACGTCCGGGCCTCGCGGAGTGGGCCGGTGGACGCGGTGCCCTGCGCCCCCGTACCCGGGCGTGCCCGCTCCCCTGCCCGCGCCGCCGGTGGCCCCGAGCCGAGCGAGGGAGAGCCCCCACGTGACCATCGCGCCAGCCGATCCGGTTTCAGCGATCGAGAGCGACGGAAACGACGGACCCGGGACCGTACTGCTGCGGACCCTGACCGACCTCACCGCCGATCTGCCCGACACCGACCCCGGCCGGGTCGCCGCCGCCGCGCTGCGCGGCCGGCACGCCGGGTCCGACGAGGCGGAGCTCCGGGAGCTCGCCACCGAGGCGGCCGCCGGTCTGATCGCCGAGGACCCGGCGTACTCCCGGCTCGCGGCGCGGCTGCTGGCCCGGACCATCGCGGAGGAGGCGGCGGGGCAGGGCGCGGTGGCGTTCTCGGCGTCGGTGGCCGTCGGGCACCGGGAGGGCCTGATCGCGGACCGCACGGCCGCGTTCGTCTCGCTCCACGCGGACCGGATGGACGCGCTGGTCGACCCGGCCGGGGACGACCGGTTCGGCTACTTCGGGCTGCGGACGCTGTACTCGCGCTACCTGCTCCGCCACCCGCTCACCCGCAAGGTGATCGAGACGCCCCAGCACTTCATGCTGCGGGTGGCGGCGGGCCTCGCCGAGGACGACTCGGTGCGCGCCCTGGACGAGGTCGCGGCGCTGTACGGGCTGATGAGCCGGCTGGACTACCTGCCCTCCTCCCCCACGCTGTTCAACTCCGGCACGCGACACCCGCAGATGTCCTCGTGCTACCTGCTGGACTCCCCGCTGGACGAGCTGGACTCCATCTACGACCGCTACCACCAGGTCGCGCGGCTGTCGAAGCACGCGGGCGGCATCGGCCTGTCGTACTCCCGCATCCGGGCGCGCGGTTCGCTGATCCGGGGCACCAACGGGCACTCCAACGGCATCGTGCCGTTCCTGAAGACGCTGGACGCCTCGGTGGCGGCAGTGAACCAGGGCGGGCGGCGCAAGGGCGCGGCGGCGGTGTACCTGGAGACGTGGCACGCCGACATCGAGGAGTTCCTGGAGCTTCGGGACAACACCGGTGAGGACGCCCGGCGCACCCACAACCTGAACCTGGCGCACTGGGTCCCCGACGAGTTCATGCGCCGGGTCGACGCCGACGCCGAGTGGTCGCTGTTCTCGCCGGCCGACGTGCCGGAACTGGTCGACCTGTGGGGCGAGGCGTTCGACGCCGCCTACCGCGCCGCCGAAGCGAAGGGCCTGGCCCGCAAGACCATGCCCGCCCGGGACCTGTACGGCCGGATGATGCGGACCCTGGCGCAGACCGGCAACGGCTGGATGACGTTCAAGGACGCCTCCAACCGCACGGCCAACCAGACGGCGCAGCCGGGCCACACGGTCCACTCCTCGAACCTGTGCACCGAGATCCTGGAGGTCACGGACGACGGGGAGACCGCCGTCTGCAACCTGGGCTCGGTGAACCTCGGCGCGTTCGTCAGCGGCGGCGACCTCGACTGGGAGCGGCTGGACGCGACCGTCCGCACGGCCGTCACGTTCCTGGACCGGGTCGTCGACATCAACTTCTACCCGACCGAGCAGGCCGGGCGCTCCAACGCGAAGTGGCGGCCGGTGGGCCTGGGCGCGATGGGCCTCCAGGACGTGTTCTTCCAGCTCGGGCTGCCGTTCGACTCGCCCGCGGCCAGGGCCCTGTCGACGCGTATCGCCGAGCGGATCATGCTGGCCGCGTACGAGGCGTCCGCCGACCTCGCCGAGCGCAACGGCCCGCTGCCGGCCTGGAAGAAGACCCGTACCGCGCGCGGGGTGCTGCACCCCGACCACTACGACGTCGAGCTGAACTGGCCGGAGCGGTGGGAGGCGCTGCGCGCCCGCATCGCCGAGGTCGGCATGCGCAACTCGCTGCTGCTGGCCATCGCGCCGACGGCGACGATCGCCTCGATCGCGGGCGTGTACGAGTGCATCGAGCCGCAGGTGTCCAACCTGTTCAAGCGCGAGACGCTGTCGGGCGAGTTCCTCCAGGTCAACTCCTACCTGGTGGCCGAGCTGAAGCGGCTCGGCGTGTGGGACGCGAAGACCCGTGAGGCGCTGCGCGAGTCCAGCGGCTCGGTCCAGGGCTTCACCTGGATCCCGGCCGAGGTGCGCGAGCTGTACCGGACGGCGTGGGAGATCCCGCAGCGCGGCCTGATCGACATGGCGGCGGCCCGTACGCCGTTCCTGGACCAGTCGCAGTCGCTGAACCTGTTCCTGGAGACGCCGACCATCGGCAAGCTGTCGTCGATGTACGCGTACGCCTGGAAGCAGGGCCTGAAGACGACGTACTACCTGCGCTCGCGCCCGGCGACCCGGATCGCCCGCGCGGCCCGGGCGTCCGTCCCCGTCCCCGCGCAGGTGACCCCGGAGGACGCGGTCGCCTGCTCCCTTGAGAACCCCGAGTCCTGCGAGGCCTGCCAGTGATGTCCGCTTCCCCCGAGAAGAACCTGCTCGACCCGGGTTTCGAACTGACCCTCCGCCCGATGCGCTACCCGGACTTCTACGAGCGCTACCGGGACGCCATCAAGAACACCTGGACGGTGGAGGAGGTCGACCTCCACTCCGACGTGGCGGACCTCGCCAAGCTGACGCCCGGTGAGCAGCACCTGATCGGCCGGCTGGTCGCGTTCTTCGCGACCGGTGACTCGATCGTGGCGAACAACCTGGTGCTGACGCTGTACAAGCACATCAACTCCCCCGAGGCGCGGCTGTACCTGTCGCGGCAGCTCTTCGAGGAGGCCGTGCACGTCCAGTTCTACCTGACGCTGCTGGACACCTACCTGCCCGATCCGAAGGACCGGGCGGCGGCGTTCGACGCCGTGGAGAACATCCCCTCCATCCGGGAGAAGGCGCAGTTCTGCTTCCGCTGGATGGACTCGGTGGAGAAGATCGAGCGGCTGGAGACGAAGGCCGACCGGCGCCGCTTCCTGCTGAACCTGATCTGCTTCGCCGCCTGCATCGAGGGTCTGTTCTTCTACGGCGCCTTCGCGTACGTGTACTGGTTCCGCTCGCGCGGTCTGCTGCACGGCCTGGCGACCGGCACCAACTGGGTGTTCCGCGACGAGACGATGCACATGAACTTCGCGTTCGAGGTCGTGGACACCGTCCGCAAGGAGGAGCCGGACCTCTTCGACGATGCGCTCCAGCAGCAGGTCACCGACATGCTGCGGGAGGCCGTCGAGGCGGAGCTCCAGTTCGGCCGCGACCTGTGCGGTGACGGCCTGCCGGGCATGAACACCGAGTCGATGCGGCAGTACCTGGAGTGCGTGGCCGACCAGCGCCTGACGCGTCTGGGCTTCGCCCCGGTGTACGGCTCGGAGAACCCGTTCTCCTTCATGGAGCTCCAGGGCGTCCAGGAGCTGACGAACTTCTTCGAGCGCCGCCCGTCCGCCTACCAGGTGGCGGTGGAGGGCTCGGTCGACCTCGACGAGGACTTCTAGGAGGTCTTGTCGATCAGACCGGTCGTGCGCCGAGCGTCGCCGCGGGCCCGGGTGAGGGTCCGCGGCGACGGGTGTCCGCCGGGCGCCGCGGCCCGCGCAACTGGCGGTCGACGGCGCGCTCCCGGGCGTGCCCGACGAGCGAGGGCAGGGCGAGAAGGACGAAGAGGGCGACGGGGACGAAGGCGTTCAGGACCGTTGTCATGTCTTCCACTGTCGTCCTCGCGGCGGGAAAAGATCAGTGGCAGGACTGTCACCGACCATCGAATTACTGCCAGGGCCGTGCCATGCTCGTCGCATGCTGAGGAATGTGGCGGCCGTCCTGCTGGACGGCGTGAACCCCTTCGAACTCGGGGTGGTCTGCGAGGTCTTCGGCCTCGACCGGAGCGACGACGGGCTGCCCGTCCACGACTTCGCCGTGGTGTCCGCCGAGGGCCCCCGGCTGCGCACGCACGCCGGTTTCACGATCGGGACGGAGCACGGTCTCGAACGGCTGGCGGAGGCGGACCTGGTCGCGGTTCCCGCGGGCGGCCGCTATGCGCAGCGCCCCTACCCCGAGCCCCTGCTCGCGGCCCTGCGCGACGCCGTCGACCGCGGGGCGCGGGTGCTGTCCGTCTGCACCGGCGCCTTCGTGCTGGGCGCGGCCGGGCTGCTCGACGGCCGCCGCTGCACGACGCACTGGCGGCACGCGGCCGAGCTGGCCCGGCGCCACCCGCGGGCGCTGGTGGACCCCGACGTGCTGTACGTCGACGACGGCCCGGTCATCACCTCGGCGGGTACGGCCGCCGGAGTCGACGCCTGTCTGCACCTGGTGCGCCAGGAGTACGGGCACGAGGTGGCCAACACCATCGCCCGCCGCATGGTGGTGCCCCCGCACCGGGCCGGCGGCCAGGCCCAGTACGTCGACCGGCCCCTGCCGCGCACCCGCTGCGACACGGTCGGGGACGTCCTGGACTGGATGGAGCGGCACCTGGACCGGGAGATCACCGTGGAGCAGCTGGCGGCGCGGGCCCACATGTCCCCGCGCACGTTCGCCCGCCGGTTCCAGCAGGAGACCGGGACGACGCCCTACCGCTGGCTCCTGCGCCAGCGGGTGCTGCTGGCACAGGAGTTGCTGGAGGCCACGGACGACACGGTGGACGCGATCGCGGGCCGGTCGGGGTTCGGGAACGCGGCCGCGCTGCGGCACCACTTCCTGCGCACCCTGGGGACGACCCCGAACACGTACCGCCGCACCTTCCGCGGGCCGGCGCGGGTGGCCTGAGCCGTCAGACGCCGCAGGCGGAGGCGGACCAGAAGCGGCTCGCGCGGTGGTCGAGGTGGGTGTGGTCGCCGTGCCCGGCATAGCCGGGGCCGAGGATGCCGTGGAAGCCGTGGTTGTGGGCCTGCCGGGCGAGCCTGCACAGGGAGCGCGGGCCCGCGCCCAGGTCGGCGGCGTCCCCGTACAGGTGGCGGCTGCCGGACGCCCCGCCGACCGCGTCGTTGCAGGCGTGGGAGCGGAAGCCGCTGGTCACGGTGATGGGCTGGTCGCCGAGCGCGTGCCGCAGCGCCTCCAGCTTCCACATGGTGCGCAGCGCGCTGGCGTTGGCGGTGGCGGCGCTCATGGCTCCGCCGGCCCAGGTGGTGTCGCAGTCGTTCAGTTCGGCGTAGGTGAAGTGGACGGCGTGCAGTCGTCGTCCTGGAGTGCGTAGAGCTTGCCGAAGGTGGCCGGGCCCGCGACGCCGTCGGCCGTGAGTCCGTAGGCGGCCTGGAAGCGCTTGACCGCCGCGGTGGTCGCCGGGCCGTAGAACCCGTCGACGGCGAGGACGCCTCCGTAGCCGGGGTGGCCGGCGACGCGGATCCAGTGGCGGACGCGCGACGGCCCCGTCCCGGTCACCGGAACGGGGCCGCGGCGGAGCGGTCAGTCGTTGGGGACGACCGGGTAGCGGGGCGTCCCCTCGGCCATCTGCTTCAGCGCGTCCTTGCGGTCGCGCTTCGACAGGCGGTCGATGTACAGGTACCCGTACAGGTGGTCCGTCTCGTGCTGGAGGCAGCGGGCGAAGTAGCCGGTGCCCCGCACCTTGATGGGGTTGCCCTGGACGTCCTGGCCGCGCACCACCGCGTAGTCGGGGCGGGCCAGCGAGGCGTACGCGCCCGGCACGGACAGGCATCCCTCGTTGGAGTCGTCCAGGAGCCGCCGCTCCGGGGCCAGTTCCTCCAGCACCGGGTTGCACACCACGCCCACGTGCCGGACGCCCTCGTCGTCCATGCAGTCGTAGACGAAGACCTTCAGGTCGACGCCGATCTGGTTGGCGGCCAGGCCCACGCCCTCCGCCGTCCGCTGGCTGGCGAACATGTCGTCCACGAGCCGCGCCAGTTCGTCACCGAAGTCGGTGACGTCCTTGCACTCCTTGTGCAGCACCGGGTTGCCGACCACCGTGATCGGGCGGGAGGTGCCGCGCTCGCGGTACGCGCGCTCGCGCTCCTCGCAGTCCTCCGTGTCGACGATGAAGCCCTCGTCGTCGACCTGCTGAGCCGTCTCCTGCTGCGCCATGTCCGCTTCTGCGCCTTCCTGAGTACCCGATGCCCGCGCCGTGCCCGTACGGCACGCCGCGTTGTGCCCGTACAGCCTACGGGCCGCGAGCGACAGGGGTCAGCAGACTTCTTCGAGATCCCGCCACTCACGGCTGTCCGGGCTGTCCGCCACCCAGCCGTCCAGCAGCCCCCGCACCAGCCCGGCGGGCGCCGCGATGCCGCACTCCCGCTCGGGCACCCACAGCTCGCCCGGCGACCGGTGGCCCAGCGGCCCCGGATGCCCCGGCTCACTGTGGTCGTGCGGGTCCAGGTGCTCGCCCTCGCCCTCGGCGCTGGGCATCCGCGACTCGGAGCACGCCCGGCACAGCAGCCGCACCGACGACGACCAGTCCTCGGCGGCGAACCCGGCGTCCGCCGCCAGCCGCTCCAGGGCGTCCCGGTCGGCCTCGGTGGCCGCCTCCAGCAGCACCACCCAGGTGGGCACCGGGGACGGCGCCCACAGTTCGATCTCGTCGAACACCGGGAAGCTGTGCCCCGCCGACGTCGTCCGTTCACCGTTCGGGACCCCGTCGTGCAGCACGACCTCGCCCCAGCGCCGGCCCGAGGACGGCAGCGGGATGGACAGCACCTCCACCCGGGCCGGGTCCAGCCGGCGGCCCCACACCACTTCGGCCTCGCCCTCCGGCGACAGCCGCACGGCGGCGCTGCCCAGCTCCATCCCGGTCGGCTCCCCGCCGGCCGCGGCCGCCCCGGGCACCTTCAGCCCGTAGGCCTGCCAGGCTCGGCGGGCCAGCGGCCAGTCCTGGAGGGCGGTGGCGGCGATGCCCACGTTCCACCAGTCGGGCGCACCGGTCTCCTTGTCGAGCAGCGCGACGGCCCGCAGCCCCGCGGTGCGCGCCTGCTCCCAGTCGTGCCGGAACTTGTGCAGCAGCGCCAGGTTGAACCAGGACTCCGAGAGCCAGGGCTCCAGGTCCGCCGCACGCGTCAGCAACGCACCCGCGTCCTCGTACCGCCCGTCCCCGATCAGCGTGAACGCGCGGTCGGTGGCCTGCCGCCACGAGGCGGAGGGCCGATGCCGTACCTTCCCGAAGATCCTCACGATTCCCGCCTGCCGGTCTGCCGGTCGCTGAAGGTCTCTGCCCCCGGACACCCTCTTGTTCGCATCCAACCATGCCGGGTCGCACGCCCGCTCATTACCCATGGGTTACCCCGGGGCCGACCCCGTGACGCCGCCGCGGGCGAGGACTCTGGCGAGTGACTCCACCACTTTCGGGTGATAGTCCCGCGCGGTGCCCAGCCGCAGCCGCTCCAGGGCGCTCAGCGCCCCGTCCGCGTTCCCCGCGCCTTCCCGGAACAGCTCGTCGTACGCGTTCACGGCGCGGACGATCCGGGCGGGCAGCGGCTGCTCCCGGTACGGGTCGGCCTGCCGCTCCACGACGACGGCGACGGCCGCCGGGGCGCCGGTCCGGCGCACCACGGCCCCGCCCAGCAGCGCGATGCGGCGCTGCTCGGCCTCCGGGAGGCGGGCCGTGGCTCCTTCCGGTACGGGATCGATCAGGGACAGCTGTCCGATGTCGTGCATCAGCGCGGCGTACTCCAGAACGGTCAGATCGGGCTCCGACAGTCCCAGCTCGCGTCCTACCGCACGGCTGAGCGCCGCCACCCGGTGGGCGTGTCCGGGGCGCGTGTACCCGGCGATCTCGGTGGCACGCGCGAGGGAGGCGATGGTCTGCCGGTAGGTGTCCCGGACGGACGCGTACCGGCGGAAGGAGAGCTGGGTGAGCAGCAGCGGCACGCAGAACACCGGCAGCGCCCACAGCCCGGCGACCGCCACCGCCAGGGCCATCACCGCGCCGGTGGCGCACACGGCGGACCCGATGCCGAGCCGGGCGCGCAGTTCGTCGCGCAGGAGCGGGCCGTACGGATGGCCGGTGCGCGAGCGCAGCAGCAGGGCGGCCAGCACCGCGTCGCACAGGGTGGTGAGCACCAGGAGGACCAGCAGGAACAGGACGTAGCCGTGTCCCCGTCCGACGGTCCGCAGCAGCTCGCCCGAGTTGTACAGGGGCTGGAAGCACAGGGCGGCGAAGCCGGCGGTGAGCACCCGGCGGGCCACGTGGTCGAGCGCGCGCCCCCGCCCCCGGGCCACCTGCGGTACGGCGCCGACGAGGGCGCCCGCGACGACCACGGCGACGATCTGGGCGACCCCGTGGGTGGTGGCCCGCCCGGCGGACTCGCCGAGCAGGGCGTACGCCAGGGCCCCGGCGGCCCCGAGGGGGGCGGGCTCCCTGCCCCGCGGGTCGTCCGGCGCCGGGGGCGGGCCGGCGTCCGGGCGGGCGCCCCGCCGGGCGAGTTCGCCCACGGTGACCAGGACCCCGAAGGCCAGCGCGGTTCCCGGCTCGGCGACCCCGTGCCAGAGCGTCCAGGCGAGTCCGGCCACCGCGACCGTCCCGGCGGCCGTGCGGAGCAGCGCGCCGGCCGTGGCCGGCACCCCCCACGACCGCGCCCTCACCGGGCGCCGCCCCAGGCCTGGCCGTGGCCCGGGCCGGGTGCCGGGCGCCGCCCGGGCAGCGCGCCGCGGCGTGCCCGCGCCGGGGTCCCGGGGCGCGCGCCCGCCCGGGGCGAGCCGCCGGCCCCGGCCCCCGGGGCCCCGGCCGGGGAGGCGCCGGGCGCCGGCGCACCGGGCGCCGGGGCCCCGCCCTGTCCGCCCTGTCGGCCCGGCCCCGCACCCGCACCCGCACCGGCCTCCGTGCCCGCACCGGTGCCCTCGGGCTCGTCGGCGGTGACCGCCGTCGTCCAGCCGTACCGGTCCAGCGCCCGCGTCAGCGCCCGCACCATCCGCGGGTCGAACTGTCGCCCCGCGCACCGCTCCAGCTCCGCGACAGCGGTCGCCACGGGCCTGGCCCTCCGGTAGGAGCGGGTCGAGGTCATGGCGTCGAACGCGTCGGCCACGGCGACCACCCGGGCCGCCTCCGGGATCCGGTCGCCGCTCAGCCCGTACGGGTAGCCGCTGCCGTCCATCCGCTCGTGGTGGTGGAGGATCGCGGCGCGCGCCTCGCCCAGGAAGCCGATGCCGCGCACGATCTCGTGCCCGTACTCCGGGTGCAGCTCGATCACCCGCCGCTCCTGCGGGGTCAGCGGCCCGTCCTTGCGGAGCACCCGGGTCGGGACGCCGAGCTTGCCGACGTCATGGAGGATCCCGGCGAACCGGATCACGTCCAGCCGGTCCTCTTCCATGCCCAGCTCGCGGGCGATCAGTACGGAGGCCCGGCCGACCCGCTCGCTGTGCCCGCGGGTGTAGGCGTCCTTGATGTCCACCGCCTGGACCAGGGCCCGGATCGTCGCCTGGTGGGCGGCGCGCTCCCGGTGGTACTGGCCGTACATCCAGCAGGAGACGTACATCGGCAGCAGCACGAACAGGGCCGCCGACCATCCGTACGGACTGCGCCACAGCACGGCCATCATCAGCCCGGCGAGCCCGTGCACGGCGTGCGGGAGGAGCGACCGGGTGAGCAGACCGGGCCAGGCGTCGCGCACCGGCACCGGCTCCGCGGTGGCGAGGATGCCGCCGTCGAGGGCGGTGAGCACCAGGCAGAAGGCGAGCGCGCCGCAGCCGGCCGGCAGCAGGACGTACGGGAAGTCGGAGGCGGCCACCGCGGCGGGACCGCCGAGCAGCACCGCCGTGTACGCGGCGGCCCACGCGGCCAGGGCGAGCCGCGCGGCCCGCCAGATCCGGCGCGGCAGGGCGGGCCGCTCCTCGACCCCGGACAGCAGGGCGCCCGGGACGGCGGCCAGCGCTGCGGCGGCGGGCGGCAGCAGCAGGGTGGCGGCGAGCAGCACGGGGAGGAACGATCCGGCACCCATCGGGACGGCGCCGGCGCCGAGCGCCCTGCCGGTCAGGGGGCAGCGGACGGGCCACTCGCAGAAGGCGTAGAGCGCGGCGAGGAGCGTGAGCGCGCGCCACGGGGTCCCCGCACCGGGGAGGAGCGCCGGGAGCGCGCAGGCCGCGGCACAGACCACGGCTCCCGCGATGTACGCGCGTGCCGTCACCGGAATCCCCACCACGTCTCCCCACCGTCTCCCGCCGCCTCGCCGGCCTCTCGCCGGCTCCTCGGCTCTCGTCGACCAAGTGGAGCGTCAGGCTAGCGAGTTGGGGGTGGCGCGGCGGGGTGAAGAGGGCGATTAGCACCTTTGGGTGAAGACAGGCATGACGACGGAAAAACGGGGTCCGCCGTGAGGGCGGACCCCGTTCCCCGGGCTCGGCCGGCGCTCCGTGCGGCATCCCGCACGGGCGGAGGTCACTCCTGGGTGGCGGCGGTGATGTCGTGGTCCGGCACGGTCTCGCCCGACCGGATCAGCTCGATGCGGCCCATGACCTTGGCCCGCAGGTCGGCGGGGACGTCGTCATGTCCGCAGCACCGCTTGACCAGCTTCTTCACGGCCTGCTCCAGCCCGTACTTCTCCAGGCACGGGGAGCACTCCTCGAAGTGCACCTCGAACTTGGTGCAGTCGCTGTCGGGCATCTCGTGATCCAGGAACTCGTAGAGGTGGTCCAGCACCTCCGAGCAGTCCGTCTCGTGCGGCTCTCCGCAGCTCATGAGCCCGAGCCTTTCCCGTTGTTCGACGACTCTCCGGCCCCCGCCGGGACCAGTCCGCGTTCGCGGGCGTAGTCCTCGAGCATGCCGCGCAACTGGCGACGGCCACGGTGCAGTCGGGACATCACCGTACCGATGGGCGTACCCATGATGTCCGCGATCTCCTTGTACGCAAAGCCCTCGACATCGGCCAGGTAAACGGCGATGCGGAACTCCTCGGGGATCGCCTGGAGGGCTTCCTTCACGTCGGAGTCGGGCAGGTGGTCCAGCGCCTGGGACTCGGCGGACCGCAGACCGGTGGACATGTGCGACTCGGCACGGGCGAGCTGCCAGTCCTCGATCTCCTCGGCGGCGCTGCGCTGGGGTTCGCGCTGCTTCTTGCGGTACGAGTTGATGAAGGTGTTGGTGAGGATGCGGTACAGCCACGCCTTGAGGTTGGTGCCCTCGCGGAACTGGTGGAACGACCCGTACGCCTTCGCGTACGTCTCCTGCACCAGGTCCTCGGCGTCGGCGGGGTTGCGCGTCATGCGCAGGGCCGCCGAGTACATCTGGTCGAGGTACTCCAGCGCGTCCCGCTCGAAGCGCGCGTTGCGCTCGGCGGTCGTCTCCTCGTGGCCGTCGTCGGTCCCTGTGTCGGTCCCAGTGACCGGACCCACCTCCTCCAGCGCTGCGGCGGCGAGACCGAGTGCGGACCCGCTCGAATCGGAGAATAGTCGACCTTCCACGGACAGGTCCTTCCGATTCTTCCCGCCCGGGGTGCGGCCTGTCAGGCCGGGGGCGGTCCTGGCAGCCGGCAGCACGGTCCAGTCCAGCTCGCCGGCTGACTGCGACCGGCTCGGGCAGATGGTCGAACCCATGCGACGGACTCCCTCTCCTGGCTCTGTTCTCTCACCGACGCCCGTCACAACACCGGGCGCCCCGTCCCGCATTCCCGCCCCGGCGGCCGGGTTCACAGCAGGCCGGCGGCCCAGGTGCCGACCGCCCCGGTGATGACCTCCAGGGCGTCCGCCTGGGTGACGGGCGCCCGCTTCGGCACGGCGAACCCGTGGTCGCCGAAGGGCACCCCGACCAGCTCGTGGTCCCCGGCCGGGAACTCCTCCGGGCGGCCGAACGGGTCGTTGCCGCCCTGCACGACGAGCGTGGGCACGCCGGCGCCGAGCAGTTCGTCCGCCCGGGAGCGGTCCGGCCTGCCGGGCGGGTGCAGCGGGAAGGAGAGCGCCAGTACGGCCAGGGCGCCCAGCTCGCGGGCGGTGCGGCAGGCCACGCGGGCGCCGGCGCTGCGCCCGCCGGCCACCACGGGCGGGCCGGCGGCGCGGAGCGCCGGCCACAGGTCGCGCCAGGCCTCGTCCAGCCGCTTGGGCGCGGGGGCCAGCTTCTTCCCGGCGACCCGCCAGGGCTGCTCGACCAGCGCGACGGTCACTCCGGCGGGCGGCAGGCTCGCGGCCAGCGCCCGGAGATCGCGCGCCTCGATGCCGCCGCCGGCTCCGTGGCCGAGGGCCATCACGAGGCGGGCGGGTCGCCCTTCGGCCTCGTACCAGGTGATGCGGGCGTCCCCGGTGCCGGTGGGGACGGTCTCGGTGGTGGTCACCGGCCCATCCTGCCGTGCGCCGGGCTCAGAAGAGGGTTCCCTCCTCGGGGGCGGCGATTTCCTCCAGCAGCTCGGGGCCGTTGTTGCGGACGTTGCTGACGGCGGTGGCCACCGGATACGCCCGCATCAGTCCGGTGGGCGGCGGGGTCAGCAGGGAGCGCAGGTCCTCCGGGTCGGTGCGGGCCGGGTCCAGCCAGGCGTCCCACCGGTCGGGCGTCAGCATCAGCGGCATGCGCGGGTGGATGTCGGCCAGCGAGTGCGGACCCTCCTCGGGGGCCACCCCGAGCGGTTCCTTGTCGGCCTCGGTGGTGATCACCGAGCAGGTGGCCCACCAGGCCCGCGGGTGCTCGGGCGGCAGGGTGGGGTCGCGCCAGAACTCGTACAGCCCGGCCATGGCGAAGACCGAGCCGTCGGCGGGGGTGACGAAGTACGGCTGCTTGCGGGGGCGCTTCCTCCTGCCCTGCTCCTCGAGCTGCCGCTCGTCGGCGCCGGTCACCCACTCGTAATAGCCGTCGGCGGGCAGGATGCAGCGGCGCTGGGCGAAGGCCCGGCGGAAGGACGGCTTGTCCGGCACGGTCTCCGCGCGGGCGTTGATCATGCGGGCGGCGCCCTCCGGCGTCTTGGACCAGGACGGCACGAGACCCCACTTCAGGACGCGTAGCTGCCGAACCGGACGGCCCGGATCCGCGTCCTTGTCCTTGAGGGGGCGTTCGAGGACCGCGTACACCTCTTTGGTCGGGGCCACGTTCCAGTCGGGCTCCAGGGTCTCCTCCGGCTCCCACTTCTCCACCTGGAAGAGTCCGGTCAGGTCCTCGGGCCTACGACTCGCCGAATAACGTCCGCACATACTTGCCCACACTGCCACGAGCCACCGACACCATGAGGAGCCGTCCGAGAAAATGGCCAGCACCGGATTCCTCGGTACCCAGCCCGCCCCGGACCTGTGGCTCGTCGTCGTCACCGCGGTGGCCGCCCTCGCGGTGACCGTCCCGCACCGGGTGTGGCGGGTGTCGCGCAACGCCGTGACCATCGCGCACGAGGGCGGCCACGGGCTGGTCGCCCTGCTCACCGGGCGCCGTCTCGACGGCATCCGGCTCCACTCCGACACCAGTGGCCTCACCGTCAGCCGCGGGAAGCCCACCGGCATGGGGATGATCCTCACCGCGGCGGCCGGGTACACCGCGCCGTCCCTGCTGGGCCTGGGCGGCGCCTGGCTGCTCGCCGCGCACCGGGTCACGCTGCTGCTGTGGGTGGCCACCGCGCTGCTGCTCGCCATGCTGGTGATGATCCGCAACGCGTACGGGGCGCTCACCGTCCTGGTGACGGGTGCGGCGTTCGTCCTCGTGTCGTGGCTGGCGGAGCCGGACGTCCGGTCGGGGTTCGCGTACGCGGCCGTGTGGTTCCTGCTGTTGGGCGGGGTACGCCCGGTCTTCGAGCTCCAGGCCAAGCGGCGGCACGGCGGGGCGCCGGACTCGGACGCCGACCAGCTCTCGCGGCTCACCCACGTACCGGCGGCACTGTGGCTGTTCCTGTTCCACGCCGTCTCCCTCTGCTCCCTGATCGGCGGGGGGCGCTGGCTGCTCGGCCTGTGATCGGCCGTGACCATCTGCCCCGTCTAAAGTGAGGGGCATGACCGAAACCCCCGCACAGCTCGATCTCTGGCCGGCCCCGTACGCGAGTGGAGCCGTGGACGCGACCGTCACCGTGCCCGGGTCCAAGTCGGTCACCAACCGTGCCCTGGTGCTCGCCGCCCTCGCCTCCGAGCCGGGCTGGCTGCGGCACCCGCTGCGCTCGCGCGACACCCTGCTGATGGCCGAGGCGCTGCGCACGATGGGCGTCGGCATCGAGGAGGGCGTGGGCCCCGACGGCACGGGCGAGCGGTGGCGGGTCATCCCGGCGGGCCTGCACGGTCCCGCCGCGATCGACGTGGGCAACGCGGGAACGGTCATGCGCTTCCTCCCGCCGGTCGCGACCCTGGCCACCGGCCCGGTCCGGTTCGACGGCGACCCGCGCTCCTACGAGCGGCCGCTGCACGGCGTGATCGACGCCCTGCGCGCCCTCGGCGCCCGGATCGACGACGACGCCCGGGGCTCGCTGCCGATGACGGTGCACGGGGCGGGGGCCCTGGAGGGCGGCCCGGTCGAGATCGACGCCTCGTCGTCGTCCCAGTTCGTCAGCGCCCTGCTGCTGTCCGCGCCCCGCTTCAACCAGGGCGTGGAGGTGCGCCACACGGGCGCGAAGCTGCCGTCGATGCCGCACATCCGGATGACCGTCGACATGCTCCGCGCGGTGGGGGCCCAGGTCGACGAGCCGGAGACGGGCGGCGAGCCGAACGTGTGGCGGGTCTCCCCCTCGGCGCTCCTCGGCCGCGACCTGACGATCGAGCCGGACCTGTCCAACGCGCAGCCGTTCCTGGCCGCCGCGCTGGTCACCGGTGGGCGGGTCACCATCCCCGACTGGCCCGGGCGGACCACCCAACCCGGTGACGCGCTGCGGGAGATCTTCACCGAGATGGGTGGCTCCTGCGAGCTCACCGAGCAGGGCCTGACCTTCACCGGTACGGGCACGATCCACGGCATCGACGTGGACCTGGGCGAGGTCGGCGAGCTGACGCCCGGCATCGCGGCGGTCGCGGCCCTGGCCGATTCGCCGTCCACGCTGCGCGGGGTGGCCCATCTGCGCCTGCACGAGACGGACCGGCTGGCGGCGCTCACCAAGGAGATCAACGGGCTGGGCGGGGACGTCACCGAGACCGCCGACGGACTGCACATCCGCCCCCGCCCGCTGCACAAGGGCGTGTTCCACACCTACGACGACCACCGGATGGCGACCGCCGGGTCGGTCATCGGCCTCGCCGTCGAGGGCGTGGTGATCGAGAACGTCGGGACGACCGCCAAGACCCTGCCGGACTTCCCCCGGATGTGGACCGGAATGCTCGAGGCCTGACGACATGCGCCGCTACGGCAAGCACACCGACGAGGACGACATCCGGTCCCGCCCCAACCGCAAGGGCAACCGTCCCCGCACCAGCATCCGCCCCAAGCACGAGGGCGCGGCCGAGGGCATGGTCCTCACCGTGGACCGCGGCCGGCTGACCTGTCTGGTCGACGGCCGGGTCGTCATGGCGATGAAGGCCCGCGAGCTGGGCCGCAAGGCGGCGGTCGTCGGCGACCGGGTCTCCCTGGTGGGCGACCTCTCCGGCAAGAAGGACACCCTCGCGCGGATCGTGCGGATCGAGCCGCGCGCCTCGGTGCTGCGCCGCACCGCCGACGACGACGACCCGTACGAGCGGGTGGTCGTCGCCAACGCCGACCAGCTCGCCATCGTCACCGCCCTGGCGGACCCCGAGCCGCGCCCCCGGCTGATCGACCGGTGCCTGGTGGCGGCGTTCGACGGCGGCCTGGAGCCGCTGCTCGTGCTCACCAAGTCGGACCTGGCCCCGCCGTCGATGCTGCTGGACCTGTACGGCGCGCTCGACATCCCGTACGTGGTGACGAGCCAGGAGGAGCTGTACGACGGGCACACGGCCGCCGACCGGGTGCGGGAGTACCTGTCCGGCCGGACCACCGCGTTCGTGGGCCACTCGGGCGTCGGCAAGACGACCCTGGTGAACGCCCTCGTGCCGGAGGACCGGCGACGGCTGACGGGTGACGTCAACGCCGTCACGGGGCGGGGCCGGCACACCACCACCTCGGCGCTGGCGCTGCCGCTCGACCGGGCCGAGGGCTGGGTGATCGACACCCCGGGCGTGCGGTCGTTCGGGCTGCACCACGTCGACCCGTCCCGGGTGATCCTGGCCTTCCCGGACCTGGTGGCGGGCACCGGGCAGTGCCCGCGGGCGTGCGGCCACGACGAGCCGGACTGCGGGCTGGACGCCTGGGTGGCCGAGGGGCACGCCGATCCGGCGCGGCTGTACTCGCTGCGGCGGCTGCTGGCGACGCGCGAGCGCCGCGAGGGCGACTGAGACGGAACTTCCGGCACATGCCCCAGGGGGAGCGGCGGCCGGGACGGGGACGCCGCGACGCGTGGGCCGTGGGGCGGCGCGCGTGCACGGTGGGTGCCGGTCGGTAAGTGCATAATCGCACCGAGTGACAGAAGGCAGTCACCGACATCCCTCACTCACCGAGGTCACGGACGCGGGAGGCACGGACGATGGCGTGGCTGCTGGTGATTGTCGCCGGGTTTCTGGAGACGGGTTTCGCCGTCTGCCTCAAGCTGTCGCACGGCTTCACCCGGCTGTGGCCCACCGTGGCCTTCTCCTGTTTCGCCCTCGGCAGCTTCGGCCTGCTGACGCTGTCGCTGCGGAAGCTGGACGTGGGCCCGGCGTACGCGGTGTGGACGGGTATCGGCGCGGCGGGCACGGCGATCTACGGGATGATCTTCCTGGGCGAGCTGGTGTCCACCATGAAGATCATCTCGATCTCGCTGGTGATCGTCGGAGTCATCGGTCTCCAGCTCTCCGGTTCGTCGCACTGAGGGCGTGCCGGAGCAGCGCGCCGAGGTCCCCTTCCGGCATCCCGGAGCCCGCCGGGGCCGGCGCGACCAGGTACGACAGGGCCAGCCGCGCCGCCAGTTCGCACGCCTCCCCGCCCGGGTCGTCGCCCTCGCGCCGCAGGGCGGCGCGGGAGCGGTCCCGTACGGCCGCCAGCAGCTCGCCGGGGTCCGGGGCACCGGCGTCGGCGCGGCGCTGCGCCGCGGAGCCGGCGAGCACCCGGGAGCGGGCGGGGGCGGGCCGGGGCGCGGGCAGCCGGTCGTCCCAGCAGCCGGTGAGCAGCGCCCGCAGCAGCGGCCGGGCGGCCGCCTCGCCGACGGTCCACTCGGCGACCGGGACGAGCCGGTCGACGGCCGGGGCGGCCGGGCCGGCGGGGTGGTCCGTGGCCCGCAGGGCGCGCTCGACCCCGTACAGATAGGCGTCGGCCTCCCGCCGCAGCAGAGCGCGGGCGAGCCCTTCCTTGCTGCCGAACTCGTTGTAGAGGGTCTGCCGGGAGACTCCCGCCGCCGCTGCCACGTCGACCATGCGGACCGCGGTCCAGGGCAGTTCCCCGAGCGCCGCCAGGGCGGCGTCCAGCAGTGCCTCGCGCGTGGTGGGCATCGTCGCCTCCCGGGCCGGTCCCTCGGCTCTGCGCTCAGCGTTGACGGACGACCACGCACTGTCAAGAGGCCCTGCCGGGGCGGCCGGTGCCCCGGGATAGAGTCGGGCCATGGCCGATTACCACGATGACCTGCGTCTCGCCCACGTCCTCGCGGACGCCGCCGACGCCGCCACGATGGACCGGTTCCGGGCGCTGGACCTCAAGGTCGAGACGAAGCCGGACATGACGCCGGTGAGCGAGGCGGACAAGGCGGCCGAGGAGCTGCTGCGGGGCCAGCTCCAGCGGGCGCGGCCGCGGGACGCGATCCTGGGCGAGGAGTACGGCGTCGAGGGCACCGGTCCGCGCCGCTGGGTCATCGACCCGATCGACGGCACCAAGAACTACGTGCGCGGGGTGCCCGTGTGGGCGACGCTGATCGCGCTCATGGAGGCGGGCCCGGGCGGGTTCCAGCCGGTCGTGGGCGTGGTGTCGGCACCGGCGCTGGGCCGCCGCTGGTGGGCGGCGAAGGGGCTGGGCGCGTACACGGGGCGGAGCCTGACGTCGGCGACCCGGATCCAGGTGTCGAAGGTGGCCGAGCTGTCCGACGCCTCTTTCGCGTACTCCTCGCTGAGCGGCTGGGAGGAGCAGGGGCGGCTGGAAGGGTTCCTGGACCTCACGCGCGCGTGCTGGCGGACGCGGGGGTACGGCGACTTCTGGCCGTACATGATGGTGGCGGAGGGGTCGGTGGACATCTGCGCGGAGCCGGAGCTGTCCCTGTGGGACATGGCGGCCCCCGCGATCGTGGTCCAGGAGGCGGGCGGTTCGTACACCGGGCTGGACGGGAAGCCGGGCCCGCACAGCGGCAACGCGGCGGCGTCCAACGGCCTGCTCCACGAGGAACTGCTGGGCTACCTGAACCCCGCCTCCTGAGCGGGCGGGGCCCGGCAGGCCGGGGCCGCCCGGCGAGGCCGGTCCGGCACGGTGCGTAGTGGCGTGCGTGCGCCACGTGGCGCACACCCCTTGTTGACGCGCGCAATCACTGCCACTCTAGGAGTCCCCCCGCTTGTGAACTTGTGAATCCCTTCTCGTACGGTCGCGTGCGGTCTCGCGCGGGCCCGTGCGGGGATTCCTCAAGGAGGTGGCTCCGTCCATGTTCGTCCGTGACGCCATGAGCACCGTGGTCCTCACCATCGGCCCCGCACACACCCTCCGTCAGGCAGCAGCACTGATGGCCGCGCGCCGCGTCGGCGCGGCCGTGGTCCTGGACCACGACACCAGCGGCCTCGGCATCCTCACCGAACGCGACATCCTCGTGGCCGTCGGATCCGGCCAGAACCCCGACCTGGAGACGGCCGGCGCGCACACCACCACCGACGTCGTCTTCGCGGCACCCGGCTGGACCCTGGAGGAGGCCGCCCGGGCCATGGCCCACGGCGGTTTCCGGCACCTGATCGTGCTGGAGGACGGCGGACCGGTCGGCATCGTCTCGGTCCGCGACATCATCCGTTGCTGGGCCCCGGTGCGGCTGCGGCCGGCCACCCTGACGGCCGGGTAGCGGACGCGCGAGAGGGCCGGCCCCCGGACACGTCCGGGAGCCGGCCCTCCGCTCACGACAAGCGATCCAGTGCTGTCAGCCGCGCAGGGCCTGGACCGCGGCCTCCAGCCGCTTGCCGTAGTCCGCGTCCGCCTGGCGGAAGTTGTTGATCGCCCGCTCGGCGATGTCGTCGCGCGAGACCTTGGCGATGAAGCCCGCCAGGTTGGCGATCAGGCGGTCCTTCTCCTCCTCCGTCATCAGGCGGTAGAGGTTCCCCGCCTGGACGAAGTCGTTGTCCTCGGAGTGGACCGGAGCCTCGTGGTCGCCGGTCACCCCGGTGACGGACACCGGCTGCCACAGCGGGCGACCGGTCTGGGCCGGACCGCCGAAGCTGTTGGGCTCGTAGTTCTTGGCCCCCGCGTGGCGGCCGTCGTAGAGCAAGCCGTCCCGGCTGTTCGTGCGCGCCTCGGTGGCGTGCGGACGGTTCACCGGCAGGTGGTCGGCGTTGATCCCGACGCGGTAGCGATGGGCGTCGCCGTACGCGAACAGCCGCCCCTGGAGCATCTTGTCGGGCGAGGGGCCGATGCCGGGCACGAAGTGCGCCGGGGAGAAGATCGACTGCTCGACCTCGGCGAAGACGTTCTGCGGGTTGCGGTTGAGCTCCAGCTTGCCGATCTCGACGACCGGGTAGTCCGCGTGCGGCCACACCTTGGTGAGGTCGAACGGGTTGAAGCGGTACGTGGCGGCCTCGGCGGCGGGCATGATCTGCACGCCGACGGTCCAGGACGGGTAGTCACCGCGCTCGATGGACTCGCGCAGGTCGCGCTGGTGGGAGTCGGGGTCCTCACCGGCGAGCTTGTTGGCCTCGTCCTGCGTGAGGCACTTGATGCCCTGGTCGGTCTTGAAGTGGTACTTGACCCAGAAGACCTCGCCGGCCTCGTTGTTCCACTGGTACGTGTGGGAACCGAAGCCGTCCATGTGACGGTAGCTGGCCGGTATGCCGCGGTCGCCGAACAGCCAGGTCACCTGGTGCGTCGACTCCGGCGACAGGCCCCAGAAGTCCCAGACGTTGTCCGCCTCCTGGGAGCCGGTGTACGGGTCGCGCTTCTGGGTGTGGATGAAGTCGGGGAACTTGATGGCGTCCTTGATGAAGAACACCGGGGTGTTGTTGCCGACGAGGTCGTAGTTGCCCTCTTCGGTGTAGAACTTCAGCGCGAAGCCGCGCGGGTCGCGGACCGCGTCGGCCGCGCCGAGGTTGCCCGCCACGGTCGAGAAGCGGAGAAACGTTTCCGTCTGCTTGCCGACCTCGGACAGGAATGCCGCCCGGGTGTACTGCGTGACGTCCGCGGTCACCGTGAAGGTGCCGTACGCACCGGCGCCGCGCGCGTGGACCACGCGCTCCGGGATGCGCTCGCGGTTGAAGTGCGCGAGCTTCTCCAGCAGCAGCTGGTCCTGGACCAGAACGGGACCACCGACGCCCGCGGTCTCGCTGTTCTGGTTGTCGGCGACCGGCGCTCCGGCCTCCGTGGTGAGCGGTCCCTGCGTCACGTGCGCCTCCTGCGTGAATCCTGCGGTGTCCTGCAAGTCCTGTCCCTTGGCTAATGCCGTCCCCGATCCTACAATGGACATTGTCTAAGTCAAGCCCGCTTCCAAAGCCACACCGATTCGGGACTTGGGTCCCCTGCTGTTAGGCTGGTTTTCATGAGTGACCTGTTGGAACGACTGCGCGGACGCGGCTGGCGCATGACCGCCCAGCGACGTGTCGTGGCCGAGGTCCTCGACGGGGACCACGTCCACCTGACCGCCGACGAGGTGCACGCGCGCGCGGTGGAGCGGCTGCCCGAGATCTCCCGCGCCACGGTGTACAACACGCTGGGTGAGCTGGTGACGCTGGGTGAGGTCCTGGAGGTCTCCACCGACCGTCGCGCCAAGCGGTACGACCCGAACGCCCACCGGCCGCATCACCACCTGGTGTGCGCGCAGTGCGGCGCCATCCGCGACGTGCACCCCACGGGCAACCCGCTGGAGGACCTGCCGGCGACGGAGCGCTTCGGCTTCACGATCTCGGACGTCGAGGTCACCTACCGGGGTGTCTGCCCGAACTGCGCCTCCGCCTGACATCCCGTTCCGTACGACAAGGCCCCCGGACGCCATCGCGCCGGGGGCTTCGTCATGACCGGGCCGGCGCACGGATGTGCCGATGCGCCGCCTCGTGTGCCGATGCCGCCGCCCGCCCGGGAACGCCGAAGGCCCGGATCCTGAGGATCCGGGCCTTCGGTTTCAGTAGCGGGGACAGGATTTGAACCTGCGACCTCTGGGTTATGAGCCCAGCGAGCTACCGAGCTGCTCCACCCCGCGTCGATGAACACAACCTTACGGGACCGCGTGGACCAGCGCAAATCCATAAGCCCGCCTTACCGAAGAGGCCCCCTGGCAGGGCCGCCCGCCTCTCCAGGGGCCCCGCCGGCGCCGGGGGCACCGCCCGGGGGCGGTCAGGCCGTGAGTTCCTGGTGCAGGGCCTCGCTGAGCCGGGCGGCGCGCTCGGCGACCTCCGCCGGGCCCAGCTCGACGGCGCGCGCGCACCAGCGGCGGCCCTCGGTGAGCTCGCCCCGGCGGGCGGCGAGCAGTGCCAGGCGCAGGGCGGCCCGGCCGTGGCCCGCCCGGGCGGCCCGGGACCACCAGAGCGAGGCCTCCCGCTCGTTGCCGTCGCGGGCCAGCAGCAGGCCCAGGTTGAAGGCGCCGTTGCGGCTGCCCGCCTCGGCGGCCTCGCGGTACCAGCGCGCCGCCTCGGCGCTGTCCCCGCGGGCGGCGGCCAGCATGCCGACCCGCACCTGGGCGCGGCGGTGACCCTGCTCGGCCGCGCGCTCGTACCACTCCTCGCACTCGCTCTTGGGCGCCTGGGGCTCGCCCAGCGCGGGCGGCCCGGCCGGCGCCTGGCGGGCGTCGAGCACGGTGGCGAGGCGGAACGCGGCCTCGGCGCTGCCCCCGCCGGCGGCGCACCGCAGGTGGCGCTCGGCCTCCTGCTCGTCGCCGTCCCGGAGGCGGGCGATGCCGACCTGGAGGGCGGCCTCGGTGTGGCCGGCCGCGGCGGCCCGCTCGTACCAGCTCAGCGCCGTCGCGTCGTCGTCCCGGCCCGCGTGGAGGATGCCCAGGTTGAACGCGGCGTCGACGCTCCCCGCCTCGGCGGCCTTGGAGAACCACGGTTCCGCGCCGTTCGGGTCGCCGCTCTGGAGGAGCAGGATGGCCAGGGCGTTGGCGGCCTCGCGGTGCCCCGCGTAGGCGGCGCGGCGGTACCACTGCTCGGCCTGGGCGACCCGGTTCTGGGCGGCGAACAGCAGCCCGAGGTTGTACGCGCCGTTCACGTCGCCCGCGTCGGTGGCCGCGCGGTACCAGCGCTCGGCCGTCTGGTGCTCGCCGCGGGCAGCGTGCAGGGCGCCCAGCGCGTTGGCGGCGTTGCCGTCGCCGTCCTGGGCGGCGCGCAGCCACCAGACGGCGGCGCTCTCCTCGTCGCCCGCGTCACGGAGCAGGAATCCGAGCGCGCAGGCGGCGCGGGACTCGCCGTCCTTGGCGGACGTCAGGTACCAGCGGCCGGCCTCCTTGAGCTCGCCGCGCCGTTCGAGGATCGCCCCGAGGTGCAGGGCGGCCCGGCGGTGACCGCGGGCGGCTGCCTGGCGGTACCACTGTTCGGCGGTCTCGGTGCCCGTGGCCGTGCCGGTGGCGGGGTCGTCGGCGGGGCGCGCCTGGGCCCTGCGCTCCAGGGACCTGGCCAGGCGGTACGCGGCCTCGCGGTGGCCCTGCTCGGCGGCGGCGCGCAGCCACCGCTCGGCGCCCACGTCGCTGCGGTGCTCCAGCAGGTCGGCGAGGGCGTACGCGCCGAGGGCGTGGCCCTGCTCGGCGGACTGGCGCAGCCAGTACTCGGCCGCCGGCTCGTCGCCGCGCTCGCGGTAGTGGCGGCCCAGGGCGTGGGCGGCGGCGGCGGACCCGGCCACGGCGGCGATGCGCCACCAGCCGGCGGCCTCGTCGGCGTACCCGCGCTGATGGAGGAGGACACCGAGGTTGTTGGCGGCGGCGCGGTCGCCCTCGGCGGTGGCGCCGCGCAGGTAGGGCTCGGCGCTGTCGAGGTCGCCGCGGCGCAGCAGCAGGGCTCCGAGGACGCTCATGGCGGCGGTGTCGCCGTTCTCGGCGGCGCGGCGGTGGCGCTCCTCGATCTCCACGGGGTCGCCGGACTCGGCGCTGTCCATGGCGGTGGTCTCCATGGCGGCGTCGCTCATCACATCCGCGGCGCTATCGGTGTACCGCTGCACAAACCGCCCTGTTTCCAACAGAGTTGCCCTGTCCCCCATAATTCCCATCGTCGCACCACCTGCTACCCGCGTACACCTGGTATACCGCAGCCAGTGAGGTCACTTCAGCGTTTTGTCGACATGCCCACAGGGAGACAAGTCAAACACGTCTCACCTCAACTGCCCCCCTCAGGGCCGTTCTTCACATGAGCCCCGGGACGTCCCCGCGACCGGATCCCACCCACCCGGACTCTCCTGCCCGGGGGAGGACGACGGACACGACAAAGGCCCGGATCCTGTGAAAGGATCCGGGCCCCTGTCTTCAGTAGCGGGGACAGGATTTGAACCTGCGACCTCTGGGTTATGAGCCCAGCGAGCTACCGAGCTGCTCCACCCCGCGTCGTTGTGTCACTACCGTATCACGACCCGGAGGGCCCCCCGCCCGCCCCTGGGGACGGGCGGGGGCGCCGGTGGTTCAGCCGCCCGTGGCGGGCTTGGCCGCCCCGGCCGTACCGGCGCCGGCCGCGGGCTTGGCCGCCCCGGCCGCGGGCTTGCCGTCGGCGTTCTTGCCGGCGTCGGCCTTGCGCTGGGCGTCGGCGTCCGCGACCCGCTGCAACGCGGCGGCCAGCTCGTCCTGCGCCTTGCCGTACGCGGTCCAGTCGCCCTTCTTCAGAGCCGCCTCACTGTCCGCGAACGCCTTCTGGGCGTCCGCGATCGCCTGGGCCAGCGCGGCGTCACCGGTGACCGGGGGCTTGGTCGGGTCGCTCGGCGGCGGCGTGGTCGGCGTCTCGCCCTCCACCCCGAAGACCGCGTTCAGCGCCTTGGCGAGGTTGTCCTCGAACACCGTGGTGTCCTTGGTGGTGTCGCCCTCCGGCTGGTCCGCGTCCACGTACGACACGGCCACCTTCCGCATCAGCGGGTAGAGAGCGTTGCGGCCCTGCGCGTAGATCGGCTCGACGTACAGGAAGCCGCCGTCCAGCGGCACCGTCAGCAGGTTGCCGTACTGGATGTCGGAGTCGGCACCCTTGAGGTCACGCACGAACTGGGCCACGGAGGGGAGGCTGTTGAGCTTGTTCTGCACCTGTGCCGGGCCGGGCACGTCCTGCGTGACCCTGAGCAGCCTTATCCGGCCGTAGTCCTTGCTGTTGGCGTCGGCGTCGACCGCCATGAAGCCGCCCAGGTTGGGCCGGCCGTTCGGCGTGAACGTCGTCGTCAGCGCGAACTCCTGCTTCGTGTCCCCGGGCATCTTCATGCTCAGGTAGTACGGCGGGACCGCGTTGCCGTCCTTGTTCGTCGGGTCGTCCGGCACCTGCCAGGCGTCACTGCCGCTGTAGAACTGCGCGGCGTCCTGGACGTGGTAGCGGGTCAGCAGCTCGCGCTGGACCTTGAACATGTCCTGCGGGTAGCGCAGGTGCTCCCGGAGGTCCGCCTTGATGGCGCTCTTGGGCTCGACCGTGCCGGGGAACGCCTTCATCCAGGTCTTGAGGACCGGGTCCTTGGTGTCCCACTGGTACAGCTTCACCGTGCCGTCGTACGCGTCGACGGTGGCCTTCACGGAGTTGCGGATGTAGTTGACCTGGTTCTGCTGGGCCACGACCGCGCGCGTCTGGTTGCCGGCGGTGAGGGAGTCCGTGGTGGTGTCCCCCAGCGTCGTACGGGACGCGTACGGGTAGCCGTTCGTGGTCGTGTAGGCGTCGACGATCCACTGGATGCGGCCGTCGATGACCGCCGGGTACGCGTCACCGTCGATGGTCAGCCAGGGGGCGACCGCCTCGACACGCTGCTTGGGCGTGCGGTTGTACAGGATCCGCGACCCGTCGCCGATGGCACCCGAGTAGAGGATCTGGGGCTCGCTGAAGGCCACGGCGTAAGCGGCCCGGTTGAACGCGTTGCCGAGGTTGACCCCGCTCTTGCCCTGGTAGCTGGTGGTCTTCTCGCCGTTCTCCTCGTAGTCGAGCTCCTTCTGCGGGCCGCCGACGATCGAGTACTGCTCGGTCTTCTCGCCGTAGTAGATCCGCTGCTCGTACTTCGGGGTCTGGCCGCTGGTGGGCAGGCCGGACTCGGTGAAGACCGGGGAGCCGTTGGCGTCGGTCGCCGTACCCGTGGCCATGATCGCGCCGTAGCCGTGGGTGTAGGTGAAGTGGTCGTTGATCCAGTTCCGCTTCGGGATGCCCCTGATGTTGAGCTCCCGCAGACCGATGACCGTGTCCTTGCCCTGGTACCGGTCGACGTCCAGCGTGGTCGGGAACTGGTAGTACTTCCGCCGCTGCTCGAGCTGCTGGAAGGTCGGCGACACGATGTTGGGGTCGACCAGGCGGTAGCTGGCGGCGGAGTCGGCGTCCGCCCGGAGCTTGTCCTTGGCCTTGACCGTGGACTTGCCGGAGTAGTTCTCCGGCTTGGTCTGGTCGATGTCGTACGCCTTGCGCGTCGCGTCGATGTTCTTCTCGATGTACGGCGCTTCCTTGGCCTGCTCGTTCGGCTGAACCTGGAACTTCTGCACGATCGCCGGGTAGAGGCCGCCGATCAGGATGGCCGACAGGACCATGAGGCCGAAGCCGATGACCGGGAGCTGCCAGGTGCGGCGCCAGAGCGTCGCGAAGAACAGCACGGCGCAGATGACGGCGATGCAGAAGAGGATGGTCTTCGCGGGCAGGTAGGCGTTGGCGTCCACGTACCGGAGGCCGGTCCAGTTGCCGGTCGCCTTGAAGTCGCTGGACTTCACCGCCAGGCCGTACCGGTCGAGCCAGTAGGCGACCGCCTTCAGCGAGACGAAGACGCCGAGCAGCACCGAGAGGTGCCCGGTCGCCGCCGCGGTGGCGCGGGCGCCGGGGCTGGTGATGCGCAGGCCGCCGTACAGGTAGTGGGTCAGCGCGGCGGCGATCAGCGACAGCACGGTCGCGGCGAAGCCGAAGCCCAGCAGGAACCGGTACCAGGGCAGGTCGAACGCGAAGAACGACACGTCCAGGCCGAACTGCGGGTCCTTCTGCCCGAAGGACACGCCGTTGACCCACATCAGCCAGGTGCGCCACTGACCGGAGGCGGAGGCACCGGCGATCAGCCCGATCAGGGCCGTCAGCGCCAGGAGCACCCACTTCTTGTACGGGGCGAGCCCCATCCGGTACCGGTCCAGGCTCTGCTGCTCCAGCGACATCGCGCTCAGCGGCGGGCGCAGCCGGTGCGCGAGCCAGATGTTCAGTCCCACCGCCACGGCCATCAGCAGGCCGAAGACGGCGAACAGGCCGATCTTGGTCCAGAGGGTGGTGGTGAAGACGGACGAATAATTGACCGACCTGTACCACAGCCAGTCCGTCCAGAACCCGGCGAACATGACGAAGAGCATGGCCAGGACGGCCAGCACACCCAGTGTCATGAGCAGGGTACGGGCCCGCCGGGACGGCCGGCCGACTCTGATCCGTGGCCCGGTCGGGCCTCCGCCGCGGTCCGGCATCTGGAAAGCCAACGTGCGCCCCTCGAGTTCGCGGTCGTGTGGTGTAGCAGGCCCAGCGATCGTAGAGCCCACTGATGCAACTTACTGAGGCTTTACCTAGTTCCCGCCTCGGGGTCGAAAGGAGGCAGGATATTGACCATGTCCAACGTTTCCCCCTCAGGCCCCCCGATGGCCGCCAGCCCGCTGACCCGCGCGGTGCTCGAGATCGACGAGTACGCGTCCGGCCTCGGCTGGGACCAGCCGGCCCGGCTCTTCGCCCTCGTCGACACCGCCCGGCTGCGCTCCCAGGAGCCCGGCCTGGCCGCCCAGCTCGGCCTCGGCGCCGATGAGACGGCCGCCCCGCTCACCCCGATCGAGCAGGACGAGATCCCGGCCGGCCGGCCGCTCGACGAGTTCCTCGGCACCATCGCCTGGCCCGACGCCGTGGCGGGCTGCGCGATGACGGTGGAGCGGCTGATGCTCCCGCCGTCCGCCGAGGCCTCCGTCCCGGACGGCCTCGACGAGGCGGGGCTGGCCAAGTGGGTCGCCGCCCACCCGGACCGCCAGGAGGTCCGGATGACCGTGGCGGTCCTCCGCGACGGTGCCCGCGAGTCGGCCCTCCGGCTGCGGGAGAAGGACTCCCCCACCGAGGTCCTCACCGGCGCCGACCTGGTCCCGGGCCTCGCGGAGGCGCTGGCCGCCACGTTCGAGTCCTGAGGCGGCGGCCCCCGGAGCCGGTCGGCGGGGGCCCGGCCGGCTCGGGGGGGGCGGCCCGCCCGCGGCGGTGCGGCATGGGGGCGGCCGCGCGGCGCGGCGGTGCCGTGCGGCCCGCGCGCCGGCCGTTCAGCTCTTGGAGCAGCCGGGCAGGCCGGTGGTGGTGCCCTTGCGGAGCTTCTCCAGGGACGTCATCGCGTCCTTGATCGTGTCGACCTTGACCAGGGTGAGTCCGTCCGGGATGTCGGACGCCGCCGCGGCGCAGTTGTCGGCGGGCGTCAGGAAGTACCTGGCGCCCGCGTTCCGCGCCCCGACGAGCTTCATCTCGATACCGCCGATCGGACCGACCTTGCCCGTGTCGTCGATCGTGCCGGTGCCCGCGACGAACTTGCCGCCGGTGAGGTCCCCGGGGGTCAGCTTGTCGACGATGCCGAGGGAGAACATCAGGCCCGCGCTCGGGCCGCCCACGTCGGCGAGCTTGATGTCGACGGCGAACGGGAAGGTGTGGTCGGTCCCGGCCTGGATGCCGACGATCGCCCGGTCGCCCTCGTCGGAGGTCTTGGTGGTGATGGTGACCCGCTCGGTCGTGGCGGGCTCCCGGCCCGCCTTCTCGGCGGCCGCCGCGTCCTTCGCCGGGACGATGGTGAAGACGACGGGTTCCTTCGGCCGGTGCTTGGTGACGAGCTTCGCCACGTCCTCCGGCGCCTTGACGGCCGTGCCGTCCACGGCCTTGATCACGTCACCCGCGTGCAGCGTGCCCTCGGCGGGGCTGTCCTTCTGGACGGAGGAGACGATCACGCGGGAAGCGACCGGGATGCCGAGCTGTCCGAGGGCGGCGACCTTGGCGCTCTCCTGGGACTGGCTGAACTCCTCGGCGTTCTCCTGGGTCGACTGCTCCTCGGTCTTGCCGTTGGGATAGAGCGTGTCGTGCGGCACCACGACGCTGTCGTGGGCCAGCCATCCGTAGACGGCCTCCACGAGGTTCATCCGGTAGTCCGCACCGGTGACCCTGACGGTGGTCATGTTGAGGTGACCGGTCGTGGGGTAGGTCTTGTGGCCGGAGATCTGGAGCACCGGCTCGCCGTCCGCCTCGCCGAGGGTGTTCACCGTCGGTCCCGGGCTCATCTCCGAGTAGGGCACCGGAAAGAACACTCCCGCGCAGAGCAGCGCGATGAGGACGAGGGTGGAGGCGAGCATCGTCGCGGTGCGGCGTGGCATGGAACGACAGTACGGGACGCGCGTGTCCGTGCACCCCCGGGGCCGGTCCGTACGGGGCGGCCGTGGGGGTCAGGCCGTACCGCTGCCGGTGTGGGACTTCTCCATCACCTCGCGGAAGCGCGCGTAGCCGGCCAGCTCGGCCACATCACCGGTGGTGCGGTCGCGGGAGGCCCAGCTTCCCCATATCGCAGCACCGATGGCGGCGAAGAGCGGAATCAGCAACCAGGCGAGAACTGCCATCGCGACCTCCCGTCCCCATGTTCACAACGCACTGACCGATCAGCAGATTAACCATCCGTCTGTTCAACGCTCGTGCCGGGGGTCGGGTTACGCAAATCGGACGCCTGCCCACCGTCCGGAACCGGACGGCCGTGGATTCCCGGGGCTCAGCAGGCGCCGACCCACTCCTCGGTGCCGTCGGAGAAGCGCTGGTGCTTCCAGATCGGCACCTCGTGCTTCAGGTCGTCGATCAGCTTCCGGCACGCCTCGAAGGCCTCCGCCCGGTGCGGGCACGACACGGCCACGACGACGGCCAGGTCGCCGACCGTCAGGTCGCCGACCCGGTGGACCGCCGCGAGGGCCCGCACCGGATAGTCCGCGACGACCTTCTCCGCCACCCTGCGCAGCTCGGCCTCGGCGGTGGGATGGCCGGAATACCCCAGGGCGTCCACGTCGGCGCCGCCGTCGTGATCGCGCACGGTGCCCACGAAGAGGGCGGTCCCGCCGGCCGCGTCGTCGCCGACGGCCCGGAAGACCTCGTCGAGGGAGAGCGGGGTGTCACGGATCGCCAGCAGCCGGATCGGGTCCGCCGCCGCGCGCTCGCCGGGGTGGTCGTACATGGGTGCCATACAGCCATCGTGCCGCACCGCACGGACATCACGGAATAGCGTTTTCCCCCGGCCCGGCCCCGCGCCCCTTGGAGCCTCCTACAGACACCCGCCCCGGCCCGGCCCCGGGCCCCCGGTGCACCCGGGGGCCCGGCCGCCCCGCCGGGACGGCCGCGCGGGGACTACAGGCCGCGGCGCTTGCGGGCGCGGCGGACCAGGGCGGCCGTGCCGAGCAGGGCGACCGTCGCGCCGGCGGCTCCCGCCGCGGTGGCGTCCTTGCGGCCGAGGCGTCGGCCGGCGACCGTGTGGCGGCCCTCGACCTCCTCCAGGAGCGCGGCGAGGACCTCCTCGTTGGTCCACCGCGGCCGCCAGCCCGCGTCGTGCAGCCGCCCGACGCTGACCACCCACGGGTGCATCGTGTAGGCCAGGTCACCGGCCGGCGAGGGGGTGAGCCCGATCCGGTGGAGCCGGGCGGCCGCGCCCAGGGCGACGGCGGAGGGCAGCTCCATGCGGCGGATGCCGCTCAGCTCCTCGACCTCCTCCTGCTCCAGCCAGCCGTCGCAGCCGACGGCGAACTCGCCCTCGACCTTCTCCAGCGCCGCGTACTCCAGGGCGCTGACCAGGTCCTCGACGTGGCAGAACTGCCAGGCCGGACGTGATCCGGCGACCACCAGCAGCCGGGGCGACTCGAAGTACCGGGTCAGGGCCGTGTCCGTGCCGCCCACCAGGACGGCGGGCCGGACGACGGTGACGTTCAGACCCGGGTGGGCGCGGGGCGCCCGGCGGGCCAGGCGCTCGATCTCCAGCAGGTCGCCCACACCGGTGGCCTCGGCGGTGGCCCGGAGCTCGGCGTCCTCGGAGAGCGGGATGTCGTTGTCGGGCAGCGCCCCGTACACCATGGCGGAGGTGCACAGCACCACCCGGTGCACGCCCGCGGCGGCCGCGGCGGTCAGCACCGTCTGCGTGCCGCGCACGTTGTACGCCGTACGGGCGGCCGCGTCGGTCTCCAGGTCGAGGTCGAGCGCCAGGTGCACCACGACGTCGGCGCCGCGCAGCTTCTCGGCGATCGCCGGGTCGCGCACGTCCAGGACGTGCCACTGGGCCTCGGAGACCTCGCCCCGGCGTTCGTCGATGGCGACGACCTGCTTGACCTCCTCGGACGCCGCGAGGCGCCGGGTGAGCAGGTCGCCGACGCCGGACGCGGCACCGGTGACCGCGACGACGGGGCCGCGGCCGGCGGACGGGATTCGGTTGTTTCGCCTCTGGCGAACTTCATCGTCGTGTGCTTCGGGAACCTGCGGATCTGGGGAACTCACCGGGCGTCTCCAGCGGTTGTCTTCAGTACGTACGTGTATGACGCGTACGTACCAGGTGGCGTCCATCCTGCCGCAGGCCATGAGCCGGTGGAGCACCGAGCCCACATCCGGCTCGGATGTCTACGCTGGTGGTGTTGTCGGGCAGCCGCCGTCGGCAGGAAGCCGGCGGCCCTACGAGCCGAGGAACCCCGTGAGTGACACCCCATTCGGATTCGGCCTTCCGCCGGAGGAGCCGGAGGACGGCGACGAAGGCAAGAAGAAGGGACCTGCCGAAGGTGGCAAGGGTGCCGGTGGCGACCCCTTCGGGATCGGCGGCATGCCGGGCGGCGGGGACAACCCGTTCGCCGCGATGTTCGGCTCCCTGAACCCCACGGACCTGGGGGCGGCCTTCCAGCAGCTCGGGCAGATGCTCAGCTATGAGGGCGGTCCCGTCAACTGGGACATGGCCAAGCAGATCGCCCGCCAGACGGTCTCGCAGGGCACGCCCGACGGCACCAAGGACGCGAGCGTCGGCCCGGGCGAGCGGTCGGCCGTCGAGGAGGCCGTGCGCCTGGCGGACCTGTGGCTGGACGGGGTGACGTCCCTGCCGTCGGGGGCGAACACCGCCGTGGCGTGGAGCCGCGCGGAGTGGGTCGAGGCGACGCTCCCCGCCTGGCAGCAGCTCGTGGACCCGGTCGCGGAGCAGGTCGGCGCGGCCATGGGGAACGTGCTGCCGGAGGAGATGCAGGCCATGGCGGGCCCGCTGATCGGCATGATGCGCTCCATGGGCGGTGCCATGTTCGGCCAGCAGATCGGTCAGGCCGTGGGCGTCCTGGCCGGTGAGGTGGTCGGCTCGACCGATGTGGGGCTGCCCCTGGGGCCGGCCGGCAAGGCCGCGCTGCTGCCGCTGAACGTGGCGGCGTTCGGCAAGGACCTGAGCGTCCCGCAGGACGAGGTGCGGCTGTACCTGGCCCTGCGCGAGGCCGCCCACCAGCGGCTCTTCGCGCACGTGCCGTGGCTGCGCTCGCACCTGTTCGGCGCGGTCGAGGGGTACGCGCGCGGGATCAAGGTCGACACCAGCAAGCTGGAGGACGCGGTCGGCGGGCTCGACCCGTCCAACCCGGAGCAGTTGCAGGAGGCACTCCAGCAGGGCATGTTCCAGCCGGAGGACACGCCGGAGCAGAAGGCCGCGCTGGCGCGTCTGGAGACGGCGCTCGCGCTGGTCGAGGGCTGGGTGGACGCCGTGGTGCACGAGGCCGCCAGGACCCGGCTGACGTCGGCGGACGCGCTGCGCGAGACGCTGCGCCGGCGCCGCGCCTCGGGCGGCCCCGCCGAGCAGACCTTCGCCACGCTGATCGGTCTGGAGCTGCGGCCGCGCCGGCTGCGGGACGCCTCGCGGCTGTGGGCGTCGCTCACGGACGCGCGCGGTGTCGACGGCCGGGACGGTCTGTGGGAGCACCCGGACATGCTGCCGACGGCCTCCGACCTGGACGACCCCGACGGCTTCGTCCACCGCGAGCACCTGGACTTCTCGGAGCTCGACAAGATGCTCGGCGAGGCCGCCGGCAACCAGGACCGGCCCGAGGGCGACGACAAGGGCGACAGCACGGACGACGGCAAGGACGACACGGACAAGTGAGCCTGCACGACGACGCCGTCCTCGTACTGAAGGCGTACGAAGGGCGGGAGGACCAGGCCGAGCTGCGGCAGGTCTACCTGGACCACCTGGCCGCCCACCCGGACGGGATGTGGAAGGCGTGCGGTGCCGGGCACCTGACGGCGAGCGCGCTGGTGGTCGACCCGGAGCGCGGCCGGGTCCTGCTGACCCTGCACAGGAAGCTGGGCATGTGGCTCCAGATGGGCGGGCACTGCGAGCCCGGTGACGGGACGGTCGCCGGGGCGGCGCTGCGGGAGGCCACGGAGGAGTCCGGGATCGCCGGGCTGACGCTGCTGCCCGGCGGGCCGGCCCGGCTGGACCGGCACCCGATCCCGGCGCCCTGCCACTGGCACCTCGACGTCCAGTACGTGGCGGTGGCCCCGGCGGACGCGGTGGAGGCGATCAGCGACGAGTCGCTGGACCTGCGCTGGTTCCCCTACGACGAGGTGGCGGCCGTGGCCGACACGTCGGTCGTGCGGCTGGTCGAGGCGGCCCGGGCGTCACTCTAGGCGGGTCTCCGGGCGCGGGTTCCGGGCGCGGGTTCCGGGCGCGGGTCTCCGGGCGCCGGTTCCGGGCGCGGGTTCCGGGCGCGCGTGAGGGGGCGGTCGCCGTGGCGGCCGCCCCCTCGTGGACGTCAGTTCCAGGCGTTGTTCTGGTTCTGGGCGTGGGCGCCGTGCTGGCCGACGCCGAACTGCGCGCCGAGGCCCTGCCCGATCTGGGCGTTCTGCGGCGGCATGACCTCGCTGGGCTGGACCAGCGCGAAGCCCTGGCCCAGGAAGCTCAGCTCCCAGCCCTCCCCGGTGCTGCCGCGCCGGCGGCGCACGTTGGACGAGTGGGTCTGCGCCTGCATCTGGACCCGCAGCGACGTCGACCAGGCGACGATCGCGTCGGCGTCGACGCTGACGTACTTGTCCGGCGTGACCTGCATCATCAGCGGCTGGCCGGAGGTCATCAGGGCCACCTTGCCCCGGCCGGAGATGTTCAGCTGGTACTTGCCGGAGCCGGAGATGCCGTACTGGCTGTCGACGGCGATCACTTCGGTGTGCAGCGTGGAGTCCAGCGCCAGGACGTAGGCGCTGTCCACGGTCAGGCCCTCTTGGTCGACGTCCACGACGTGGACGTACTGCGCCAGGTTGGCGAAGTAGACGGTGCCCTGCCCCGAGCAGCGCATGAGGTCCAGGCCCTCGCCGGTGTTGGCGCGGGCGCGGCGCTGGTTGTTGTTCTGGTACTCGCCGTCGAAGTCGATCAGGCCCTGGTACGCGACCATGGCGCCCTTGCGGGCGAGGACGTCGTCGTGCCCCGTGAGGGCGACCCGCAGGAGCTGCGGGTTCTGCACGACGTACCGGTCCTGGCTCTGCTGTTCGGCGTGGCTGAAAAGCGGGCTCTGCATGATGTGTTCTCGCTCCCCCTCAGCCCCGGACCCGCAGGCGGTCGGTGCTGTCCTCGCTCGGCTGTACGACGACGATGCCCTGTCCCGAGAAGGCCATCTGGTACGCCTCTCCGCTGCCCCGCCCGATCAGGGAGGAGGCCTTGAAGCTGCGCTTGCCCTTCACCTTGAGCGACGGCGACCAGGCCACGAGCGCGTCGGGGTCGACGTACGTCTCGTCCTCGCCCCGTCCGCAGTCGACGACGATCGGGGTGCCGCGCGAGGTGAGGGCGACCCAGCCGGTGCCGGCGAACTGGACGTTCCACAGGCCCTGGCCGGCGAACTTGGCCATGCCCTTGACGCGTTCGGCGCCCCACTGGAGGTGCGCGTCGAAGGCCAGCACATTGGTGCCGTTGACGGACAGGGCGTCGTTGTCGAGGTTGACGACGACGACGTCGGCGCCGTAGTCGGCGAGGTAGAGCAGTCCGTCGCCCGAGCACTTCATGACGGGCGCGCCCTCGCCGGTGACCCACTGGGAGGCGATCTGGCGGACGGCGGGCGGGTTGGGCTCGTACTGGACGAAGCCCTCGTAGGCGACGACGGAGCCGGTACGCGCGTACAGGTCCTGCCCGGAGGTCATGGCGACCTTGAGCATGGAGCGGCCGTGGTTCTCCATCCGGGCCACGACGGGGGTCGGGGCGTAGCCCGCGAGTTGCTGGTTCATTGTTCGGGCTCCCTCAGACCTCGTAGGGCTGGACGACGATGAAGTTGCCGGGTGCGCCCCGGAACTGGAGGTTGACCGTCTCCCCGCTGTGGCCGGGGTAGGCGTTGCGCCGGAGCCGGACCTGGCTGGAGAGGATCACCTGGGAGGCGGCCGACCAGGCGACCACCGCGTTGCAGTCGGCGAAGGTGGTCGGTGTCACCGGCAGGACGACCGGGACGCCGTGGGTCTTCACGACGACCGTGCCGGAGCCCTGGAACAGCATGGTGAACAGCGCCCCGCCGGGGATGCCGTGGCCCTCGATGCGGCGGACCTCGTACTGGAGCGACTCGTCGAAGGCGAGCACGTTCTCGGCGCTGACGCAGATGCCGTCGCCCTGGAGCTCGATCGGGTGCAGATGGGCGCCCTCCTCGGCGAGGAAGACCTGGCCGCGGCCGGTGCAGCGCATCAGCTGCATTTCCTGGCCGGTGGCGTTGCCGACGACGCGGCCGGCGAAACCGGCTCCCTTGTAGCCGAATTCGACCTTGCCCTGGTACATGACCATGCTGCCCTGGCGGGCCAGGACGGGGGTGCCGCCCATCGCGAGGTCGACCCGCATGAGCTGCTGGTTCTGCGGTGTCCAGCGCTGTCCGGTGGCCGTTTCGCGGTACTTCTGGAGTGCGGCGTCCAGTCCGGCGCCGCCCTGGGGCGCCCCGTGGGGCATGCCGCCCGGGGTCATGCCGGCGGGCGGCATTCCGGCGGGCGGCTGCTGACCGTAGGGCTGCGCGTACTGCTGCTGGCCGTAGGCGGCCGGGGCCTGCTGGCCGTACGGGGACGGGGCCTGCTGGCCGTAGGGCGGGGTCGTGCCGGGCGGGGGCGTCTGCCCGGGGACCTGACCGTACGGAGAGGGCTGGGACGGCTGGGGCGGCTGGCCGTACGGGGACGGCTGGTGCGGCGGGGCCGGCGCGGCCGGTGCCATGGGCGCGGCCAGTGTCGGCGCGCTGTGCACCGGCGCGGGCGCCGGGGCGGGAGCGGCCGGCGCGGGAGCCGGTGCCGGCGCGGGAGCCGGTGCGACGGGGGCGCCGAACGACGGGGCCGGCTGGGGCGCCTGGGGTGCGGCGGCCGCCGGGGCGCCGGGGGCCGCGAACGGGGGCGGGGCGAACGACGGCGCGGCGGCCTGCGGCTGCTGCTGCGGGGCGGCCGGCTCCTCCTCGGCGACCTCGCCGCCGAAGTTCTTCAGCAGCGCCTCCAGACCGCCGTCGAAGCCCTGGCCCACGGCGGCGAACCGCCAGACGTCCTTGAGGTAGAAGTCGCCGAGCATCACCGCGCGCTCGGTGCTGAACTCCGAGCCGTCGAACGCGTACCGGGCGACCTCCTCGCCGCCCGCGACGATACGGAGGTAACCGGGCCCCACTTGGGACATCTGTCCGGCACCGTCGATCGTCGCGGTGAAGGACAGCTTGTGGATCTGCGGCGGGACGCGGTCCAGCGTGACGCGGAAGGACTCGGTGTCCCCGGCCTGCGGACCCAGCAGCTGGATGGACTCCTCTGGCGACTTCGGCTGGTTGAAGAAGACGAAATACCGGTCGTCCGAGAGCTGCTCATTGGCGTCCAGGCCGAAGCAGCTGATGTCGAAGGTCAGTCCTGGAGCGGCGATCTGCACGCCCACGTACAGATCGGTTCCGGGTGTGAGATCGCTGATCTTGGCCTTGTGGCCCCGTTGGAATTCCCTGGCCATGCGTAACGACCGTCCCCCATCCCGATGTGTGAATCCGTCGCGCCAGGCTAACGGCTGGCGACGACAATGAGCCAAGTCGGGACTGTTTCGGTACAGGATCGGTGAACGTCACTCTCCGCGAGCGACCGGTGGGTGCGGCAGCCGGCCCGCCGCGACGACGCCCTCCAGGTAGCCGCGGGCGCGCTCGGTGCGCGGGTAGGCCTCGAGCAGCCGCCAGAACCGGGGCCCGTGACCGGGGACCAGCAGGTGCGCCAGCTCGTGGACGAGGACGTAGTCCACCACGTACTCCGGCATGCCCTGGAGGCGGTGCGACAGGCGGATGCTGCCCTCCGCCGGGGTGCACGAGCCCCATCTGGTGTTCTGATTGGTCACCCACCGGACGGAGGTGGGCCGCGCGCTGCCGTCGAAGTACTGGGCGGACAGGCGCTCCGCCCGCTCGGTCAGCTCCGCGTCACCGAGGACGCGCTTGCTCTCCTGCGCGGCCAGCTTGTCGAGCATCACGGTCACCCAGCGCCGCTCCTCCGCCTCCGACATCCGGGCGGGGATCAGCACGATCGTCCGGTCGCCCTCGCGGTACGCGGACACGGTCCTGCGGCGCCGGGAGCTCCTGCGGACCTCGACCGCACGCGTCCCCGAGGTGCGGGACGGGTCGCTGGTCGGACTGCGCTGTGGGTCGGCGGGCACGGCCCCGACGTTACCCGCTGTCAGCACGGGAAGTCCCGAGCCGGGAACGGTTCGCCGTTCATCCATCCACAGGCTGCACCATTTCAACGACTAATACCCCTGCCCTGTGGACAACTTTCCGCGACGACGACCGCGGCCGGGCATTCTGACGCCGAAAGATCGACGACCACCACGACCACCGGACCACCGCCGATCGCCGGGATGGCTGAGTTGGCCGATATGGCTGAGATCGCCGACGGCCGGGGCGGCGGGCCGGGCGGAGAGAGGCGGGGAGCGGAAATGATCACGGGGGCGGATATGCATCCGATGGTGAAGCCCGCGCTGCGGCGCGCCTGGCGGAATCTCCAGTACGTGCAGTTCGGCGCCGCACCGGCGCACGCGGTGGTGGTCGGCCCGGTGGACACGACGACGGGCAGCCTGCTCTCGCTGTTCGACGGCACGCGGGGGCTGGCGCTGCTGCGGGAGGAGGCGCGGGCCCTCGGACTGCCCGACGGCCGGCTGGAGGCGCTGCTGGACCGGCTGGCGGAAGCGGGGCTGCTGGACGACGCCACGGCCGGCGGCCCGGTGGCCGACGCGTCGTGCCGGGAGGACGACGCGGCCGACCGGCCGCGGGCCGACCTGGCGTCGCTGTCGGTCGTGCACCGTGAACCGGGCGCGGCGGCCCGGCGGTTGTCGGCGCGTCGGGGCATGCGGGTGCAGGTCAGGGGCGCCGGGCGGGTGGGTGCGGCCATCGCGGCGCTGCTGTCCGCGTCGGGGGTGGGCCGGGTGGAGGTGCTGGACGGTGGGCGGGTGGAGCCGTGGGACGTGGCGCCCGGCGGGCTGCCGGCGGAGGCGGTGGGCCGACGGCGTGACGCGTCGGCCCGGCGGCTGGTCGGGCTGTCGGCGCCGGGCGGGCGGGTGCCGCGGGCGGCGCCGGGCGGGCGGGAGGCCGGGTCGGAGCCCGGGCTGTCGCTGGTGGTGGTCGCTCCGCGGGACGGTCTGGCGGCGTACGCCCCGGACCCGGTGCCCGCGGACGACTGGGTGGCCACGGGCACGCCCCACCTGTACGCCGGGGTGATCGAGGCGACCGGGGTGGTGGGGCCGCTGGTGCTGCCCGGCGGCACGGCCTGCGCCGGGTGCGTGGAGCGGGAGCGGACCGACCGGGACCCGGTGTGGCCGAGAATGCTGGCACAGTGGCGGTCGGGCCGGCAGCACAAGGTGCCCGCGTGCGACCAGGGCCTCGCCGCCGCCGTGGCCGGGCTCGCGGCGGCGCACGCGCTGTCCTTCCTGGACGGGGACCTGCCGGCGAGCACGGGCGCCCGCTGGGAGGCGTCGCTGCCGACGCTGGAGTGGCGCTCGGAGCGGTTGCCGGCCCACGCGGAGTGCCCGTGCGGGGCGGCGAGGAGCGCGGAGTGGATGCGCCCCTCCGGGCCCGCGAGGGAGCAGGACACAATGGCCGGGTAACCGCGGTCGACGGTGCGACGCCGATGGCAGACGCGGCTCGGCAGTTCGGGAATTGGAGGGGCGCATGTCTGATCTTCCCCGGAAGGCGGTAACCCGTACCGTCAAGTTGGCCGCGTTGCCCCTGGGCTTCGCCGGCCGGGCCACATGGGGGCTGGGCAAGCGGATCGGTGGCAAGTCCGCCGAGATCGTGGGACGGGAGCTCCAGCAGCGCACGGCGGACCAGTTGTTCCGGGTGCTGGGAGAGCTCAAGGGCGGGGCGATGAAGCTCGGACAGGCCCTGTCCGTCTTCGAGGCGGCACTCCCCGAGGAGATAGCCGGGCCCTACCGGGCGGCGCTGACGAAGCTCCAGGAAGCCGCTCCGCCGATGCCGACCCGTACGGTCCACGCGGTGCTGGAGGAGCGGCTGGGCGGTGAATGGCGGGAGCTGTTCCTGGAGTTCGACGACAAGCCGTCGGCGGCCGCGTCGATCGGGCAGGTGCACCGGGCGGTGTGGCACGACGGGCGGGCCGTCGCGGTGAAGGTGCAGTACCCGGGCGCGGGTGAGGCCCTGTTGTCGGACCTGACCCAGCTGAGCCGGTTCGCCCGGCTGCTGGGGCCGCTGATGCCGGGCATGGACATCAAGCCGCTGATCACGGAGCTGCGCGACCGGGTGGCCGAGGAGCTGGACTACGGCCTGGAGGCGGAGGCCCAGCGGGAGCACGCCGAGGTGTTCGCCGCCGATCCGGACGTGGTGGTGCCGGGCGTGGTGCACCAGTCCGAGCAGGTGCTGGTGACCGAGTGGATCGACGGGATACCCCTGTCGAAGGTCATCGCCGACGGCACGCCCGAGCAGCGGGACCGGGCGGGGCAGTTGCTGGCGCGGTTCCTGTTCTCGGGGCCGGCCCGCACCGGGCTGCTGCACGCGGACCCGCACCCGGGGAACTTCCGGCTGCTGCCGTCCGGGGAGGACGACGGGGACGTGGCGGGCTGGCGGCTGGGCGTGCTGGACTTCGGCACCGTCGACCGGCTGCCGGGCGGCCTGCCGGAGACCATCGGGGTCTCGCTGCGCATGACGCTGGAGGGCGACGCCGAGGCGGTGTACGCGCTGCTGCGCGAGGAGGGCTTCGTCAGGGAGAACATCGATCTCGACCCGGACGCGGTGCTGGAGTACCTGCTGCCGATCATCGAGCCGGCGGAGGCGGACGAGTTCACCTTCACCCGGGAGTGGATACGGGGGCAGGCCGCCCGGATCGCGGACATCCGTTCCCCGGCCCACCAGTTGGGCAAGCAGCTCAACCTGCCGCCGTCGTACCTGCTGATCCACCGGGTGACGCTGAGCACCATCGGGGTGCTGTGCCAGCTGAACGCGACGGTGCGGCTGCGGGACGAACTCGAGTCGTGGCTGCCCGGCTTCCTGCCGGAGGACGACGTGGATCCGGCTCCCGCGGAGACGCGCGCCTGACCACGCCCCGGCCCGGTGGCCCTGTCCCGGGCCGGGCGCGGGCCGCCGGCCCGGGTCACCACCAGGAGGAGTCGAGTCTGCTCTCGATGGCTCTGAGGTGGGCCCGGGCGCAGTCGTCGCAGAAGTAGAGGCGGCCGCCGTTCTCCATGGAACAGGTCCAGGTGACCGGGAGGCTGTCGGCGGTCGCGCCGCAGCGGGAGCACACCACGCTCTGCGCTCCCGGCTGCGCGGGGGGAGGAGTCCGCTCGTTCACTACGAGACGATAACCCCGCCGGGTGGCCCGGGCCGTGCGCAACGCACCGCGGGGACCGGCCCGTGCGGACCGGTCCCCGTGTGGTGTTCAGTGCCGTGCCGGCACTGGGACGTGACTAGTTCATGACGGCCATGGCCAGCGCGCGGCGGGCGCGCATGGACACGCGCTCGGCGCGGCGCTGCATGCGCCGGGCGGCGACCAGGCGCAGGGCCTGGCGTTCCGCGTCGGCTTCCCGCAGGCGCTCGTGCATATGGGCACGGGCCAGGGCTTCTTGGATGAGTTGCATCTCACGGTTCCTGTTCTGACGCGAGGCGTTCGCGTTGATGGTGCTGACGGCTGGGGTCGCGGAGCCGAACGGCTCGCTGGCGGAAGAGGTCATCGGGGCCTGCTTCTGGGGATCGTGCGTGAGGGGGCGGTCGATGGTTCCGGCGCGGACGTTCATGCCGTGACCGGGTTCTTGCGCGGGCGGCCACGGGGCCGCTTGCGGGCGACGACCACGCCCTGGACGAAGAGCTCACCGCCCCAGACGCCCCACGGCTCACGCCGCTCCTTGGCGCCGGCGAGGCAGGCCTCCATGAGCGGGCAGGTGCGGCAGAGGGACTTGGCGTACTCCACGTCGGCCGGCGACTCGGCGAAGAAGACCTCGGGGTCGTACGAACGGCAGGGGACGGGTACGCCGAGGTTCTCGATGGCGTCGTCGAGCGCGGTGAGCGCGGTGAGGGGGGTCAAGGTGGGGTCCTCCGTGAGACCGGGCGGGGGGATCGTTTCGGAAGGCGGTACGGACGGGGCGTGCGCTTCGAGTTGCACGGTGTCTTTTTCCTCGTCTGGTCGGTCCGGCTGTTGGCCGGTGGGCTGGTACCGGGTACTGCGTCGTCCCGAGGCCCCTTCGGTCCGTTCCGCCCGTTCGGGCAAAACAGAAGGGCCGCGGATCCCGGGTGGGGTTCCGCGGCCCTGAAGGCGCCGGCCTGATCTGGGATCAGGCTGGATCACTCCAGGGTTCGAGCCCACGGAAGGCCCACATCGTGTGGTGCTGCTGCGTCTGCGTCTTGGTTTCGGCACCGGTCGCCGCAAAGGCATAGGCCTGGGCCTTGCCTGCTGCTACTCCTGCTTCCAGTGCCTCGGTCGGTCGCTCATTGCGCTCCAGGACGGGCAGGGCCGTCAGGAGGGCGGCGGGACGCACGGCTGCGAAGCCGGGCATACCGGTGCCGATGAGCGCCGAGCCGGAGAGGCCGAGCGAGCAGGCGGAGACGACCGAGCGATCGGTCATTTTGGCGGTGGTGCTGACGTTGCTGCTGGTGATGCTGATCACTGGAATCGCCTCCTCTCGGCGTCTCTGGGGGATCGGTCGGAACCGGTCCCGCGCGTATTCGGATAAGTACAGCACGAAGACGGGGCTTCGGAGAAGCCGCCGTTTCCGTGGTTAAGAACCTATGGGGCTTGACGGGGCGGGCGCAAACTATTTTTCCGACGAGTTTGGATCAGTCCTCGCCGTCACCCTCATCCACTTCCTGACCTGCGCAGATGGCGAGGACATCGGCGCCGAAGCGGTCGAGCTTGCGGGCGCCGACCCCGGAGATGCGGGCGAGCTCGCCGTCCGTGGACGGCACGGCCTCCGCGATCGCCATCAGGGTCTTGTCGGTGAAGACGCAGTAGGGCGGCTGGCCCAGCCGCCCGGCCTGCTCCGCGCGCCAGTCCCGCAGCCGCTCGTACAGGGCCTCGTCCATGTCGGAGGGGCAGTCCTCGCAGCGCATCAGCTTCATCTCGCCCGCGTCGGTGAGGGTCGCGCCGCACACTCGGCACCGCACCGGGCCGCGGCGCCCGCGCCGGGCGGTGGCCGTGCCTCCGCCGCCGCGCTCGACGCCCCCGCTCCCGCCCGCGCCCGCGGCACGGGCCCCCCGCGCGCCGGTGCCGGGGCGCAGCCCGGTCAGGAACCGGCTCGGGCGGCGCGAGGCGCGGCCGCCCGGGGAGCGGGCGAGCGCCCACGACAGCGTGAGGTGGACCCGGGCGCGGGTGACGCCGACGTAGAGCAGCCGGCGCTCCTCCTCGACCTGCTCGTCGGTCTTGGCGTACGTGATCGGCATCATGCCCTCGGTGAGGCCGACCAGGAACACCGCGTCCCACTCCAGGCCCTTGGCCGAGTGCAGGGAGGCGAGGGTCACGCCCTGGACGGTCGGGGCGTGCTGGGCGGCGGCGCGCTCGTCGAGCTCCGCGACCAGATCGCCGAGGGTGGCCCCGGGGCGGGCCCGGGCGAAGTCCTCGGCGAGCCGCACCAGGGCGGCGAGGGACTCCCAGCGGTCGCGGACCGCGCCGGAACCGGCCGGCGGCTCGGTGGTCCAGCCCTTGGTGGACAGCACGGCCCGCACCTGGGAGGGCAGGTCCTCCGCGTCGTCCAGCAGGGAGTCGTTGCCGCCCGCCCGGGCCGCGCCGCGCAGGGCGACGCCCGCCTCCCGGACCTCGGCCCGCTCGAAGAAGCGCTCGGCGCCGCGCAGCTGGTAGGGCACGCCCGCGTCGGCGAGGGCCTGCTCGTAGACCTCGGACTGGGCGTTGATCCGGTAGAGCACGGCGATCTCGCCGGCCGGGACGCCGGCGGCGATCAGGTCGCGGATGCGGCGGACGGTGCCCTCCGCCTCGGCGGGCTCGTCGCCGTACTCCGTGTAGACCGGCTCGGGGCCCGGGTCCCGCTGGGAGACCAGCTCCAGGCGGTGCTCGGCGGCGCGGCCGCGGGCCTGGGCGAGCAGCCCGTTGGCCAGGTGGACGACCTGGGGGGTGGAGCGGTAGTCGCGGACCAGCTTCACCACGGTGGCGTTCGGGTGCCGGGTCCGGAAGTTCAGCAGGTGGTCGGGGGTGGCGCCGGTGAAGGAGTAGATCGTCTGGCTGGCGTCGCCGACGACGCAGAGGTTGTCGCGGTCGCCGAGCCACAGGTCCAGCAGGCGCTGCTGGAGCGGGGAGACGTCCTGGTACTCGTCCACCACGAAGTGCTGGTACTGGCCGCGGATCCGGTCGGCGATGTCGTGCCGGTCCTGGAGGATGCCGACGGTCAGCAGCAGGACGTCCTCGAAGTCGATCGCCCCGCGGTCCCGCTTGAGCTGTTCGTACATCGCATAGATCTGGCCAATTTCCGCGGGGTCGCGCGGGGCGTCCCGATGGGCCTTGGCGACCGCGGCCGGGTAGTCGGCGGGGACGGTCTGGGTGACCTTGGCCCACTCGATCTCGGCCGTGACGTCCCGCAGCTCGTTGCGGTCGAGCCGGACCCGGCAGCGGGCACCGGCCTCGGCCACCAGCTGCACCTTGCGCTCCAGCAGCCGGGGCAGCTCGCCACCCACGGCTTTCGGCCAGAAGTACTGGAGCTGGCGGAGGGCGGCCGAGTGGAACGTGCGCGCCTGGACGCCGCTCGCGCCGAGCTGCCGCAGCCGCCCGCGCATCTCGCCCGCGGCCCGGTTGGTGAAGGTGACGGCCAGCACGCTGCTGGGCTGGAGGATGCCCGCGCGGACGCCGTACGCGATGCGGTGGGTGATCGCCCGCGTCTTGCCCGTACCGGCGCCCGCGAGCACGCACACCGGACCGTGCAGGGCGGTCGCCACCTCGCGCTGCTCGGGGTCCAGCCCGTCGAGCACCGCGTCGGCGTCCCGGGGCGGGGCCATGATCTGGCCGGCGCCCGGGGCCTGCGGGAAGAGAGTGGAGTGCGTTGCTGCTGTCACCCTGCCATGCTGCCAGGTCGCCCGGGGCGGACGGGACGGTCGTCCACAGGGCCCGCCCTCCGGTCGTACTTATCGGGAATGGTGGCGCCGCCCGGTACGTTCTGATTCCTGGTGCCCCGAGGCACCCCACCCGGAAGCGACCCCCGAGGAGCGACGACGATGCAGGGCAACCTGACGATGTACAGCACGACGTGGTGCGGCTACTGCCGTCGGCTGAAGAGCCAGATGGACCGCGAGGGCATCGCGTACACCGAGATCAACATCGAGCAGGACCCGGAGTCGGCCGCGTTCGTCGAGAAGGCCAACGGGGGCAACCAGACCGTCCCGACCGTCCTCTTCGCGGACGGGACGACCCTGACGAACCCCTCGCTGGCCCAGGTCAAGCAGAAGATCGGCGCCTGAGCGGACGGCCGGCGCCGGTGTGACGCCGCCCGAGGTCCGGCGTCACACCGCGCTGCCGGACCCCGGGCGGTGTCAGGCCGCGCTGCCGGGCCCGGGCGATGTCAGGCCGCGGTGCCGGGCCTCGGCAGCGGCTTGCCGTACCAGAGCTCGATCAGACGGGCCGCGATCGAGATCCCGTAGGGGGGAAGCACCTCGCCGGACTCGAACGCGGCCCCCAGCTCTTCCCGGGAGAACCAGCGGGCCTCCTCGATCTCGTCCCCGTCGACGTCGATCTCCGACGACGTGGCCCGCGCCATGAAGCCCAGCATCAGGCTCGACGGGAACGGCCACGGCTGGCTGGCGACGTACTCCACCTCGCCGACCGTCACCCCGGCCTCCTCGAAGACCTCCCGCGCCACCGACTGCTCGATCGACTCGCCCGGCTCCACGAAGCCCGCCAGGGTCGAGAAGCGGCCCTCCGGCCAGTGCACCTGCCGGCCCAGCAGCGCCCGGTCCTCGTCGTCCGTCACCAGCATGATCACCGCCGGATCCGTGCGAGGGTAGTGCTCGGCGCCGCACGCCGGGCAGCGGCGGATGTGGCCGGCGGCCGCGATCACCGTGCGCTCGCCGCAGCGGGAGCAGAACCGGTGCAGCCGCTGCCAGTTCTCCAGGGCCACCGCGTGCACCATCAGCCCCGCGTCACGCGGGGACAGCAGCAGCCCCGCCTCGCGCAGCCCGGCCGGCCGCGCGGACTGGTCCATGCGGCCCGGCAGGGAGTCCTTCTGGAGCGCGAAGTACCGGACGCCGTCCTCGTCCGTGCCCAGGAAGTACCGGTGGGTCTCGGTGACCGGCGCCTCGAAGGCGGGGGTCATGACCAGCTCGGTGCGGCCGTCGGGGGTGTCGTCGATCAGGACCTGACCGCCGGACACGACGAAGACCCGGGTCGTCGGGTGGCTCCACGCCGCCGCCAGCCAGGCCTCGTCGAGCCGGTGGTGGGCCGCGCGGTCGATGCCGCTCGGAGCGGTGAGGCTGATCGGCCGGTGCCCGGCCTCGTTACTGATGGTGCTCACTGGTACTTCCAACTCCCCCGGGTGGATGGGTTGTCCTGGGTGCCTGTCCAGCCGCTCGCCGTACGGCTCAGCGGAGCGCGGCGGACAGGTCGCCCCACAGGTGGGCGGTCGCCTCCACGCCCTTGAACAGCAGGTCCAGTTCGATCTTCTCGTTCGGCGCGTGCCACCCGTCGGACGGTACGGACACGCCCAGGAACAGCACCGGCGCGTCCAGCACGTCCTGGAGGTCGGCGGCGGGGCCCGAACCGCCCTCCCGGGTGAAGCGGACCTTCGCGCCGTCGAAGGCCCTGCTCATCGACCGTACGACCGACTGGAGCGCCGGGTGGTCCAGCGGTGTGAGGCAGGGACGGGTCGGCGCCCCGAAGGTGATCTTGTGGCGGATGCCGGCGGGGATCCGGGCGGCGACCCAGTCGCGCACGGCCGCCTCGATCACGTACGGGTCCTGGCCGGCCACCAGGCGGAACGACAGCTTGACCTGGGCGGACGACGGGACGATCGTCTTGCCGCCGGGCCCCTGGTAGCCGCCGCCGATGCCGTTGACCTCCGCGGTCGGGCGCGCCCAGACCCGCTCCAGGGTGGTGTAGCCGGCCTCGCCGAGCGTCCCGTAGGACCTGGCGGTCGCCAGCCAGGAGTCCTCGTCGAAGGGCAGCTCCGCGATCAGCGCCCGCTCGGCGTCGGTGAGCTCCGCGATGCCGTCGTAGAAGCCGGGGACCGTGACGCGCTCGTCCTCGTCGTGGAGCGCGGCGACCACACGGGCGGCGACGGCGGCCGGGTTCGGCACGGCGCCGCCGAAGGAACCGGAATGGATGTCCTGGTCCGGGCCGTACAGCTCGATCTCGCAGTCCGCGACGCCCCGCATGCCGGTGCACACCGTGGGCGTCGTCTCCGACCACATGCCGGTGTCCGAGACGATCACGGCGTCGGCGGCGAGCCGGTCGCGGTGCCGCTCGACGAGCGCCCGGAAGTGCGGGGAGCCGGACTCCTCCTCACCCTCGACGAGGAGCTTGAGGTTGACGGCGGGGGTGGTCCGGCCGGTCAGCGCGAGGTGCGCGCGCACCCCCAGGGTGTGGAAGAACACCTGGCCCTTGTCGTCGGCCGCCCCGCGCGCGTGGAGCCGGTCACCGCGGACCACCGGCTCGAACGGGTCGGTGTCCCAGCCGTCCTCGCGGGCGGCCGGCTGGACGTCGTGGTGCCCGTAGACCAGGACCGTGGGGGCGTCCTGCTCGCCGGAGGGCCACTCGGCGAAGACCGCCGGGGCGCCGTCCGTCTCCCACACCTCGGCCACCGGGAAGCCGGTCTCCCGGAGCTTCGCCGCGAGCCACTCGGCACTGCGCCGTACGTCCGGGGCGTGCGCGGGCTGCGCCGACACGGAGGGGATGCGCAGCCACTCGACGAGGTCGTCGAGGAAGGCGTCGCGGTGCTGCTCGACGTACGTACGTACGGTCTGGACGGCGCTGTCCGGGGTGTCGCTCATGCCTCTGAGCCTATCCGGCATCCGGGGCCGTCTCGTCGGCCGTCCCACGGAGCAGGACGCGCTCGATCCCGTCGCGCCCGGGCAGGTCGCCGGGGCGGACGACCTCACCCGTCCGTACGTAGACGAAGGCGGCCGTGACCGCGTCGAGGGGCAGCCCGTGCTGCTCGGCCCAGGCGAGCCGGTAGACGGCGAGCTGGAGGGGGTCGGCGGTGTGCGAGCGGCCGGTCTTCCAGTCGACGATCTCGTACGTCACCGCGCCGGTGTCCGGGTCGACGTCGCGGTACACCGCGTCGATGCGGCCGCGGACCACCCGGCCCGCCAGCGCCAACTGGAAGGGCGCCTCGACCCGGTGCGGGGTGCGGTGGGCGTACGCGGTGTTCTCGAACGCCTCCTTGAGCGCGGCCAGGTCCCGCTCGTCGGCGATCTCCGGCTCGTCGGCGTACACCTCGCCGCCGGGCAGCTCGTCCGGGCCCAGCATCGGCAGGGGCAGCTCCTCGAACCGGGCCTCCACCCACGCGTGGAACCGGGTCCCGCGCCGCGCGGCGGGCTGCGGCGGGCGCGGCATGGGGCGGGCCAGCTCCTGCGCGAAGCCCTCGGGGTCGGCGGCGAGGCGCAGCACCTGGGAGGCGGACAGGGACGCCGGGAGGAGGACGTCCCGGGTGGTGGCGCGGGCGCGGAGGAGCTCCCCGGTGAGGGCGTCCAAATCCCGGTCCCAGGAGGCGATGGTGCGGGCCTCCTCGGGCGTGAGGCGCTCCCCCGGGTCCGGGTCCGGGTGCGGGTGCGGGGCCTCGCCCGGGTGGCCGGGCACGCCCGCGTCACGCGTGCGGGGAGCGCCCGCGTCGGTGTCGCCGTGGCGCGGGGCGGGGACGGCGGGGTGGCGGGCCGGGGCGTGCGGATGCCCCGAGGGTGCGACCGCGGGGCCCTCGGTGGGCGGCTCGGCCGGCCAGTCGTCCCAGTCCGCCCAGTCGGCGGGGTCCTCCGGGGCGCCGGGATCGTCGGGCCAGGGCTCGTCCGGGTCCGGGTGGCCGGGGACGTCCGGTGCGTCCGGGTCGTCCGCCACCGGGTGACCGTGGTCCAGGTCCAGGTCCAGGTCCAGGTCCCGGCCGGGCTCCGGGCCCGGGCCCGGGTCCCGAGCGTCGTGACCCGCGGGGTACCGGGGGTCCTCGGTGCCGGCCTCCGGCAGGGCGGCCAGGTACGCCAGGACCTGGTCGGCGGCCGCGCGGCGACGGGCCAGGGATGCGGGGTCCAGGGGCAGCGGCCAGGCATGGTCGGCCGCCGTCTCCTGGAGCATGGGGTTGCCGGCGTCGCCGTCCGGTTCGTCCGCCCACGCCTCGACCTCGCCGAAGCCCGCGGAGCAGTGGTCGTACAGCGCGTGGAGGAACGCCGACGGGCCCCGGGGGCGCTTTTGGGAGGGGCCCCACCAGTGGGCCGACCCCAGGAGCAGGGAGCGGGGGCGGGTGAAGGTCACGTACCCGAGGCGGAGCTCCTCGGTGTGCTGGTGCTCCTTCATGGCTGCCTTGAAGGACGCGAGCGACCGGGCGTCCCAGTCGTCGATCACGGGGAGCGTCGGGGCGTCGCCGCGCAGCGCGTGCGGGAGGACCTGGGGCTGGGAGGTCCATGACTCGCGGGACCTGGTGCTGGGGAACTGGGACGTGACCAGTCCCGGGACGGCGACCACGTCCCACTCCAGGCCCTTGGACTTGTGGGCGGTCAGCACCTTGACCGTGTTCTCGCCGCCCGGGAGGGCGTTGTCCAGGCCCTTCTCGTACTGGGCGGCCGTGCGCAGGAAGCCCAGGAAGGCCAGCAGGGTCGCCTCGCCGTCCAGGGAGGCGAAGCCTGCCGCCGTGTCGAGGAAGTGGGAGAGCGTCTCCCGGCGCCGGGCGGCCAGCGCGTGCGGGGAGGCGGACAGCTCGACCTCCAGGCCGGTGGTGGCCAGGATCCGGTGCAGGACGTCCATCAGGGGGTCGGCCAGGGAGCGGCGCAGGTCGCGCAGCTCGGTGGCGAGGCGGGCGAAGCGCACCCGGGCCTCTCCGGAGAACGGCAGGCCGTCGTCGTGGCCGGCCGGCTCCAGGAAGGTGTCCAGGGCGTCCGCGAGCGAGACCACCTCGGCGGGGTCCACGCCCTCGACCGCCGCCGCCAGCCGCTCGTCCGCGTCCGCCCCGGCGTCGTCCCGGGAGCGGTGGACGAGCAGCCGTGCGCGGCGTCCCAGCAGGGCGAGGTCGCGGGCGCCGATCCGCCAGCGGGGTCCGGTGAGCAGCCGTACCAGGGAGGCGTTGGCACCCGGGTCCTGGAGCACCTCGCAGACCGCGACCAGGTCGGCGACCTCCGGCAGGTGCAGCAGCCCGGACAGGCCCACCACCTCGACCGGGACGTCCCGCGCCACCAGGGCGGCCTGGATCTCGGGGAAGTCGGTGGCCGTGCGGCACAGCACGGCGATGTGGCCGGGTTCCTTGCCCGTGCGGACGAGATGGGCGATGGAGTCGGCCAGCCAGGCGATCTCCTCCGCCTGGGTGGGCAGCAGCGCGATCCGCACGTTGCCGTCGCGTTCCGCGCCGGGCGCCGGGCGCAGCGCCTCCACGCCCTCGTGCATGGCGCGCAGCGGCTCGGCGAGGCCGTTGGCGAGGTCCAGGAGGCGGCCGCCGCTGCGGCGGTTCTCACTGAGCGAGAAGCGGGTGGCGGGGGTGCCGTCCGCGTACGGGAAGTGCTCGGGGAAGTCGTCCAGGTTGGCGACGGACGCGCCGCGCCAGCCGTAGATCGCCTGGCACGGGTCGCCGACGGCCGTGACCGGGTGTCCGGTGCCCCCGCCGAAGAGTCCGGACAGCAGCAGCCGCTGCGCGACGGACGTGTCCTGGTACTCGTCCAGGAGCACGACCCGGAACTCGTCCCGGAGGATCGCGCCGACCTCGGGGCGGGTGAGGGCCAGCTCGGCGGAGAGGGCGATCTGGTCGCCGAAGTCCAGCAGGTCGCGCTCGCGCTTGGCCGCGCGGTACCGGACGACGAGATCGGTGAGCTCCCGGCGGGCGTCGGCCGCCTCGGGGACCTTGCGCAGGTCGGCGTTGGTGAGCCGGGCGTCCGCCAGGGCGGCGAGCAGGCCGGTGTCGTGCCGGAGGAGGTCGGCGGGGCGTACGAGGTGTTCGGCGAGTTCGGCGTCCAGGGCGAGCAGGTCGCTGACGAGGGTGGGGAAGGACTTGGTCAGGGCGGGGTACGGTCCGGGCGCCTCGCGCAGCACCCGGGCGGCGAGCTGGTAGCGGGTGGCGTCGGCGAGGAGGCGGGCGGTGGGCTCCAGGCCGATGCGCAGGCCGTGGTCGGTGAGGAGCTGACCGGCGAACGCGTGGTACGTGGAGATGCGCGGCTCGCCGGGCGGGTCGTCCGGGTCGATGACGTCCGGGTCGGTCACCCCGGCCCGCACCAGGGCCGTGCGGACCCGTTCGGCCAGTTCGCCGGCGGCCTTGTTGGTGAACGTCAGGCCGAGGACCTGCTCGGGTGCGACCTGCCCGGTGCCGACCAGCCAGACCACCCGGGCGGCCATCACCGTCGTCTTGCCGGAGCCCGCTCCGGCCACGATGACCTGCGGGGCGGGCGGCGCGGTGATGCAGGCCGTCTGCTCCGGGGTGAACGGGATGCCGAGGAGCTCCTTGAGCTGCTCGGGGTCGGTGAGGCGAGTGGTCACGGTCAACGAGGCTAACCGGCCCCACTGACAGCCCCCGGCCGTCCACGGTCCCCGGTGCCCCGGCCGCCCCGCTCCCCAGTGCCCGGCCGCGCCCGGTCCCCGGTGGCCCGGCCGGGCTCACTCCACGATGTGGCGGCCCTCGGGCCGGGCACTGCACGAGGCCCGGAAGGCGCAGTGGTCGCAGTGCTTGCCGGTGGACGGGGTGAACCGCTCGTCCAGCACGCGCCCGGCGGCGGTGGCGAGCAGGTCACCGACCCACTCGCCGCCGAGCGGCTCCTGCGCCTGCACCTTGGGCAGCCGTTCGCCGCCCTCCTTCTTGGGGGCGGCCTGCCGGAGCTGGACGAGTTCGGCGCCACCGGGCTCGGGACGGCGACCGTCGAACACCTCGTCGACGGCGCCCTCGCGGACGGCGAGCTGGTATACGGCGAGCTGCGGGTGGTGGGCGACCTCGTCCTTGGTGGGGGCCGACTTCCCGGTCTTGAAGTCCACGACGTAGGCGCGGCCGTGCTCGTCGGCCTCGACGCGGTCCATGGAGCCGCGGATCCGCACCTCGTACTCCCCCGCCTCCAGGGTGACATCGAACGCGTGCTCGGTGGCCGCGGATGTGCGGCCACCGCGGTCCATGACGTGCCAGCGCAGGAACCTCTCCAGCGCCACGCGCGCGTGCTCCTTCTCCTGGGCGGACTTCCAGGGGGCGTCGAAGGCGAGCGCGTCCCAGACCGAGTCGAGGCGTTCCATGAGGACGGCCAGGTCGGCGGGGGTGCGGCCGGAGGCCACCTCGTCGGCGAGGACGTGCACCACGTTGCCGAAGCCCTGCGCGGCGGTCGCGGGGGCGTCCGCCTTGACCTCGCGGCCCAGGAACCACTGGAGGGCACAGGTGTTGGCGAGCTGGTCCAGGGCGCTGCCGGAGAGCGCCACGGGACGGTCGCGGTCACGGAGGGGGGTGGTCGAGTGGGTGGGCTCGTACAGACCCCACCAGCGGTACGGGTGGGCGGCGGGGACCAGCGGCTGCCCCTCGTCGTCGGTGAGCGCGGCGAGCCGGGCCAGGCGCCGGGCGGCGGCGTCGCGCAGCGCGGGGGTGGCGTCCGGGTCGACGGTGGTGGCGCGCAGCTCGGCGACGAGCGCGGCCACGGCGAGGGGGCGGCGGGGGCGGCCGGTGACGTCCTTCGGTTCGACGCCGAGTTCGGTGAGGAAGCGGGACGGCTGGTCGCCGTCGTCGGCGGGCGCCTTGACGGCGGTGACGACGAGCCGGTCGCGGGCGCGGGTGGCGGCCACGTAGAAGAGCCGACGCTCCTCGGCGAGCAGGGCGCCGGGGCTGAGCGGCTCGGCGATGCCGTCGCGGCCGATGCGGTCGGCCTCCAGGAGGGAGCCCCGGCGGCGCAGGTCGGGCCAGAGGCCTTCCTGTACGCCGGCCACGACGACCAGGCCCCACTCCAGGCCCTTGGAGCGGTGGGCGGTCATCAGGCGTACGGCGTCGGGGCGTACCGGCCGCTTGGACAGGGTGTCGGCGGCGATGTCCTGGGCGTCGAGCTCCTCCAGGAAGTTCAGGGCGCCCCGGCCGCCGGTGCGCTCCTCGGCGCGGGCGGCGGTGTCGAACAGGGCGCACACGGCGTCCAGGTCGCGGTCGGCGTTGCGGCCGGCCGCGCCGCCCCGGAGGGCGGCCCGCTGGAGTCGGGCGGGCCAGGGCGTGCCGTTCCACAGCAGCCAGAGGGCCTCCTCGGCGGTCCCGCCGCCGGCCAGCAGCTCGCGGGTGCGGCGCAGCAGGTCGCCCAGCCGCTGGGCACCGCGCGCGTAGGCGGGGTCGTGCGCCACCAGCCGTTCGGGCTCGGCGAGGGCGCGGGCGAGCAGGACGTCGGAGGGCGGCGGGACCTTGTTGCCCCCGGCCCGCTCCTCGTCCCGCAGGGCCCGGCCGAGGCGGCGCAGGTCGGCCGCGTCCATGCCGCCCAGCGGGGAGGCGAGCAGGCCGATGGCGGTCTCGGTGTCCAGCCATGGCCGAGGCCCCGCCGGGGTGTCGTCCACCGGGACACCCGGCCCCGCCGGGGTGTCGCCGGTCGGGGCGTCGGCGTCCGGGGCGTCGGCGGCGGCGCCTGCCGGGGCATCGTCGTCGTCGGCGCGGGGACCGGCCCCGGCGCTCCCGTCACCCTCGCGGATGTCGTCGCCGTCACCCACAGGAGTGAGCGCTCCGGATCCCACGGCCCCCTCGGACCTCTCGGATCCCTCGGCCCCCTCGGCCCCCTCGGACCCCTCGGACCCCTCGGAGGATCCCCCCGCCTCCACCCGTCCCGCCTCCGGGGTCGCCGCCGCGCGGAGGGCGGCGAGCAGGGGGGCGACGGCCGGTTCGTGGCGCAGCGGGACGTCGTCGCCGTCCACCTCGACCGGGACGCCCGCCGAGGTGAGGGCGCGGCGCAGGGTGGGCAGGGTGCGGCCGCCCGCGCGGACCAGGACGGCCATGTCGTTCCACGGGACGCCGTCCTCCAGGTGGGCGCGCCGCAGGATGTCCGCGATGTTGTCCAGTTCCGTGGAGGAGGTGGGGAAGGTGTACGTCTCGACCCGGCCGCCGCCCCGGCCCGCCGTCAGGTCCCGGTGCGCCCGGGCCTTGTCGGCGGGCAGGCGCGGCAGCGGCATCCGGGTGGTGAGCAGCCGGGTGGCGGACAGCAGGGCGGCGCCCGACCGGCGCGAGGTGGTGAGGACGGCGACCGGCGCGGGGGCGCCGTCCGCGCGGCGGAAAGCGCCGGGGAAGTCGAGGATCCCGTTGACGTCCGCGCCCCGGAACGCGTAGATCGACTGGTCCGGGTCGCCGAACGCGTACAGCGTCCGCCCGCCCCCCGCCAGCGCCCGCAGCAGCCGCACCTGGGCGGGGTCGGTGTCCTGGTACTCGTCGACGAACACGGCGTCGTAGCCGGGCAGCGCCGCCGAACCGGCGAGCAGCACCGCCCGGTGCACCAGCTCCGCGTAGTCCAGGACGCCCTGCATGTCGAGCACGTCCAGGTACTCGGCGAGGAACTCGGCCGCCGCCGACCAGTCCCGCCGCCCGGTGCGCGCGGCGAAGTCGGCGAGCGCGCGCGGGCCGAGGCCCAGTTCCCGGGAGCGCGCCAGGACGGCCCGTACCTCGTCGGCGAAGCCGCGCGTGGTCAGGCAGGCCCGCAGCTCGTCGGGCCAGTGGATACGGGCCAGGCCCTCCCGCTCCAGGTCGAGCTGGCCCGCCAGCAGCTCGCGCACGGCGAGGTCCTGCTCCGGGCCGGACAGCAGGCGCAGCGGCTCCGCGAAGAGGTCCGCGTCCTGGTGGGCGCGGACCAGGGCGTAGCAGTAGGAGTGGAACGTGGTCGCCTGGGGGGCGCGCGTCCCGCCGATCCGGGCGGCCATCCGGTCGCGCAGTTCCACGGCGGCCTTGCGGCTGAAGGTGAGGACCAGCAGCCGCTCCGGGTCGGCGCCCCGGGCGATCCGGGCCGCGACCGCCTCCACCAGCGTCGTCGTCTTGCCGGTGCCCGGGCCGGCGAGGACCAGGAGCGGTCCGCCGGGATGGTCAACCACGGCACGCTGCGATGCGTCCAGGAGAGGGGGGCTCACGGGAGCCGGCGGGGTACGCACCAGTCGGTACGCGCCCGGGGTCCGCCCACGAGATGGCGTACGCCCGGTGGTAATCGAGGAGGAGCTCACGTGGATCGCCGGTCCTGGTGGGTGTGCTGGTGCTGAGGATGCTGGGTGGGGGGCGCGGGGAGCACGCCACGCGGGACGACGTTACGCGTACTCCGTACGGTCGTGCCCGCGATGCCCACCACGTCCGCCGCGCGGCCGCGTGGCCGAAGCTGTCACCTGTGAGACATCGCACTCGCACCGCCGCCGGAACCGCCGCCGCCGGACCCGTCCCCGCCGTCCCAGCGCGCCCGGCGCATGTCGAGCCGCGGGAGGTGGCCCTCGGCCTGCCGCGCGGCCTCGCGCAGCGGGGTGCCCTCCGCCCGGTAGTGGCCGAGGGCGCGCAGCTCGTGGCCGGGGAGGAGCTGCCCGTCGGCCCGCACGACCCGCCACCACGGCACCGCGCCGCCGTAGAGCGCCATGACGCGCCCGACCTGGCGCGGGCCGCCCACCCGTCGCCCACCACCATCCTTGTCCGAGAGCGCTTCGCGCTCCCCCTCCTGCGCGAGCCATTCGGCGACGTCCCCGTATGTCATCACCCGGCCGGACGGGATCAGCTCGGCGACTTCCAGCACCCGTTCCGCGTACTCCGGAAGCTCCTCAGCACTCATCCGGTCCATCCTGCACCACACCACCGACAACGCGGGCAATGCACCCTGCTGGCCCCCGCCGCCGCCCGGTCATGCCACCATCTTCCGGGCGGTGACCGGTGATACGAGATCAACAAGACACAGACACGGCGAAGGGGCGGGATGTGCGGCCTCCCGAGGTGGAGTCCACTTCGGGGCCTCCTGAGACGATGGAGACGAACGAGACGAAGGAGACGGTATGCGTGAACGCGGAGAGGCACATCGACCGCGTCTCCGGTGACGAGCCGCTGCTCGCCGCCCGCGTCCACCGGCCGTCCGACCTGCTGCGGCTGCTCATCGGCATCCTCGCGATCGGTGTCGTCATCGCCATCGCCGCCTTCGCCCACGCCACGACCACGGGCCTGGAGGAGGACATCAGCAAGGGCACCGGCCAGGCTCCCGACGTCTTCGTCAAGGTCGCCGGGCTCGTGTCCAGCATCGCGGTCCTGCTCGTCCCGGTCGCCTTCGCCATCGAGCGGCTGATCAAGCGGGACGGGCTGCGCATCGCGGACGGCGTCCTCGCCGCCGTACTGGCGCACGGGGTCACCCTGGCCACCGACCTGTGGGTCGCCAGGGCCGCGCCGGGCACCATTCAGGAGGCGCTGACGCAGCCCCAGGCGGGCGGCGGGCTGTCCGACCCGGTCCACGGGTACCTCGCCCCCGTCATCGCCTACATGACGGCCGTGGGCATGGCCCGCCGGCCTCGCTGGCGGGTGTCGCTGTGGGTGGTGCTGCTGCTCGACGCGTTCGCGATGCTGGTGGCCGACTACACCACCCCGTTCTCGATCGTCCTGACCATCCTGATCGGCTGGACCGTCGCCTACGGCACCCTCTACGCGGTCGGTTCCCCGAACGTGCGGCCCACCGGCCAGACGCTCCTGGCCGGGCTGCGCCACGTCGGCTTCCGCCCGGTCACGGCGATGCGCGCCGAGGACGTCGTCGACTCCGCCGAACAGGGCGACCGCGGCCGCCGCTACCTGGTCACCCTGGAGGAGGGCCCGCCGCTCGACGTCACCGTGGTGGACCGCGAACAGCAGGCGCAGGGGTTCTTCTACCGGGTGTGGCGCAGGCTCACCCTGCGGGGCATCACCACCCGCCGCTCCCTCCAGTCGCTGCGCCAGGCCCTGGAACAGGAGGCGCTGCTGGCGTACGCGGCGATCGCCGCCGGCGCCAACGCGCCCAAGCTGATCGCCACCTCCGAGCTCGGCCCGGACGCCGTGATGCTGGTGTACGAGCACCTGGGCGGCCGTTCTCTGGACGCGCTGGACGACGAGGAGATCACCGACGAGGTCGTCCGGGGCGCCTGGCTGCAGGTGAAGGCGCTCCAGTCGCGCCGTATCGCGCACCGCCGGCTGACGGGCGACGCCCTTGTGGTGGATCGTTCCGGCAGGGTGATCGTCACGGATCTCCGGGGTGGCGAGATCGCCGCCGGGGACCTCGTCCTGCGGATGGACATCGCCCAGCTTCTGACCACCCTGGGGCTGCGCGTCGGCGCGCGGCGGGCGGTGGCGGCCGCGGTCGACGCGCTCGGCCCCGACCGGGTCGCCGACTGCCTGCCGCTGCTCCAGCCGATCGCGCTGAGCCGTTCGACCCGGGCGACCCTGCGCAGACTGGCGCGGGAGCGGGCGCAGCGGGAGCGGGAGGCGGTCCTCGCCGCCTCCGAGGCGGCCAAGCAGGCCCGGCTGGAGGGGCACGCCGCCGGCAGCGAGGAGGAGAGGAAGGCGGACCGCAAGGCGGTGCGCGCCGAGAAGCAGGCCGAGAAGCGGGCGCTGGACGAGGCGATGGACGAGGTCCGCGAGGAGGACCTGCTGGCCCAGATCCGGCAGCAGGTGCTGCTGATCCGGCCGCAGGCCCCGGTGGAGCCCGTACGGCTGGAGCGGATCAGGCCGCGGACGCTGATCAGCATCATTGCCGGCGCCATCGCCGTGTACTTCCTGATCTCGCAGATCTCCAAGGCGTCGCTGTCGGTGTCCACGTTCGCCGGCGCCGACTGGGCGTGGATCACGGTCGCGCTGCTGTTCTCCGCGGTGAGTTACGTGGCGGCGGCGATGAGCCTGCTGGGCTTCGTCCCGGAGCGGGTCTCCTTCGGCCGTACCGTGATCGCCCAGGTGGCGGGGTCGTTCGTGAAGATCGTCGCTCCGGCGGCGGTCGGCGGGGTGGCCCTCAACACCCGCTTCCTCCAGCGCTCGGGCGTACGTCCCGGCCTGGCGGTCGCCAGTGTCGGCGCCTCGCAGCTCTTCGGGCTGGGCGCGCACATCCTGCTGCTGCTGTCCTTCGGCTACCTCACCGGCACGGAGAAGACCCAGGACTTCACGCCCTCCCGGACGGTGATCGCGGGGCTGCTGACGGCCGCGGTGCTGGTGCTGGTCGTCACGGCGATCCCCGCCCTGCGCAAGTTCGTCTCCACCCGGCTGCGGTCGCTGTTCGCCGGTGTGGTGCCGCGCATGCTGGACGTGCTCCAGCGGCCGGGGAAGCTGCTCACCGGGATCGGCGGCATGCTGCTGCTGACCGGTGCGTTCGTGCTGTGCCTGGACGCGTCGATCCGGGCGTTCTCCGACGGTGCCCAGCCGCTGAGCTACGCGAGCCTCGCCGTGGTGTTCCTGGCCGGCAACGCCCTGGGGTCGGCCGCTCCGACACCGGGTGGTGTGGGGGCCGTGGAGGGCGCGCTGACCTTCGGCCTGGTGGCCGTGGGCGGTCTGCCGGCGGAGGTCGCGGCACCGGCGGTGCTGCTGTACCGCGTGATGACGCTGTGGCTGCCGGTGCTGCCGGGGTGGTTCTCGTTCAACTTCCTGACCCGCAAAGGCGCCCTCTGACGCGGGAGGGCCCCTGACCGGTCCGGGGCGCCGGGCACCCGGGAGCGGCCGTGTGCGGCGCCCGCGGGCCGCCGTCCCCCGGTGCCCGGAGGCCGCCGCCCCCGGTACCCGCCCCGGCCACCCGCATGGACGCGGGCACGGGCGCCGGGCGGGCGCCGGGCGCACGATGGAGCCATGACCTCCCGCGCCGCCCGGTCCGCCGCCATCCGCACGCCACGGCGTGCGGCCGTGCTCGCCGCCGCGACCGCCGCCCTGGTGATGGCCGCCGGCTGCTCCGGCGACGGGGACGAGGGCGGCGAACCGGCCCGTCCCAGGGAGCTGGCCACCCAGAAGCTGACCTGGGAGCCCTGTGCCGCCCCGTCCGTCCAGGAGGGCGAGGGCACCGCCCCGTCCCCGCTGCCCGGCGGCACCAAGTGGGAGTGCTCCTTCATGCAGGCGCCGCTCGACTACGAGGACCCCGACGGCGGGACCATCGAACTGGCGCTCATCCGGGCGAAGGCCTCCCGCCCGGCCGGCCGGATCGGCTCGCTCATCTTCAACTTCGGCGGCCCCGGCGGCTCCGGCATCACAGCCCTGCCCTCCTTCGCCAAGGACTACGAGTCGCTGCGCACCCGCTACGACCTGGTGAGCTTCGATCCGCGCGGGGTCGGCCGCAGTGAGGGCGTCGAGTGCGAGGACGACCCGGAACTGGACGCCTTCTTCGCGCTGGACTCCACCCCCGACACCGCGCAGGAGGAGCGGGACTACCAGGAGGGCCTGAAGAAGTTCGCCGAGGCCTGCGAGGAGAACTCCGGTGACGTGCTGCCGCACGTCGGCACCACCAACGCCGCCCGCGACCTGGACCTGATGCGCCAGGTGCTGGGCGACAGCAAGCTGCACTACTTCGGCATCTCGTACGGCACCGAACTCGGCGGCGTCTACGCCCACCTGTTCCCCAAGACCGTCGGCCGTGCCGTCTTCGACGCCGTCGTCGACCCGGGCGGAACCACCGAACAGGGCGCCCTGGGGCAGGCCAAGGGCTTCCAGCTCGCGCTGAACAACTTCGCCGAGGCCTGCGCCGCGCGCGGCGACGCCTGCAAGCTGCCGGGCAGCGACGCCAAGGAGATCGAAGGCTTCATCACCGGTCTGCTCGCCCGGCTCGACAAGAAGCCCATCCCCGGCATCGGCGACCGGAAGCTCACCCAGTCCCAGGCCACCAACGGCATCGCCCAGGCCCTGTACTCCAAGGAGTACTGGCCCTATCTGGAACAGGGCCTCGACGAGGCCGACGGCGGGGACGGGGGCCTGCTCCTGGCCCTGTCGGACTCCATGAACGGCCGCGACCAGAACGGCGACTACAGCAACCTCCAGGCGGCCAACGCGGCCATCAACTGCGTCGACGACAAAGAGCGGTTCACCGTGGAGCAGGCCAAGGCGAAGCTGCCCGAGTTCCGCAAGGCGTCCCCCGTCTTCGGCGGCTTCCTCGGCTGGGGCCTGATCAGTTGCTCCCAGTGGCCCGTGCCCGGCACCTGGGACCACCCCGACGTCAGCGCCCCCGGCTCGGCGCCCATCCTGGTCATCGGCAACACCGGGGACCCGGCCACCCCCTACGCCGGGGCGAGGGCGATGGCCGCCGCGCTCGGCAAGGGCGTCGGCGTGGAGCTGACGTACGAGGGCGAGGGCCACGGCGCGTACAACAGCGGCGACGCGTGCGTGAAGCGCACGGTCGACGCCTACCTGCTGAACGGCACGGTGCCGAACTCGGGGACCGTGTGCCCGTAGGGCGCCGTCCTCCCGGGGAGTGCCGCCGGGGGCCGTGCCTAGGATGGCTGTTCGGCACAGGAGTTGGGGGGACACATGTCCATTCGGGTACGGCCGGCCGGGCTCGCGGTCGCGGCGGCGCTGGTGGCGGGGCTGGTCACCGGCTGCGACGGCGGAGGCGGCGGCACCCCCGGCGGTACGGACGGCGGCACCGGCCGGACCTCGGCGGGCGCCCCGATGGCGTCCCTGCCCGCCGCGCTCACCGGCCAGAAGCCGGACTGGCGCGGCTGCGAGGCGCCGCGGGGCGCCGAGGAGCCCGGCCCGGAATGGCGCTGTGCCACCGTGCGGGTCCCCCTGGACTACGCGAAGCCGGGCGGCGCGACCCTGCCCATCGCGCTGATCCGCAAGGAGGCCCGCCACAAGGACCGCCGGATCGGCTCCCTGCTGTTCAACTTCGGCGGCCCGGGCGCCTCCGGTGTGACCGCCATGCCGCAGGCGGCCGAGCAGTTCGAGGAGCTGGGCAGCCGCTACGACCTGGTCGGCTTCGACCCGCGCGGGGTGGACCGCAGCTCCGGGGTGGTGTGCCGGGACAACGAGGAGCAGGCCGCCTCCGTGGCACGGATCGACCTCACCCCGGACACGCCCGCCGAGGAGGCCGCCTTCCTCGCGGACGGGGCCGCCTTCGGCGCCGGCTGCGCCAAGCGGTCCGGCACGGTCATCCGCCACGTCACCACGACCAACACCGCACGGGACCTGGACCTCGTCCGGTACGTGCTGGGTGACGACAAGCTCCACTACATGGGCTTCTCCTACGGCACCCAGCTCGGCGGGACGTACGCCCACCTGTTCCCGCGCAACGTCGGCCGGACCGTCCTGGACGCGGTCGTCGACCCGACCGCGGACACCGCCGGCCACGCCCGCAACCAGGCGATCGGCTTCCAGCGGGCACTGAACAACTACTTCGCCTCCACCGGCGAGGGCGCGGCCGCGGGCAACGCGCGCGTGACGGCCCTGCTGGAGCGGCTGGACCGCGCACCGCTGCCCGCCGCGGACGGCCGCGAACTCACCCAGAGCCTGGCCCTGACCGGCATCGCCCAGACCCTGTACTCGGAGCGCATGTGGTCGTACCTCACCGAGGGGCTGAAGGAGGCGGAGGGAGGCCGGGGTGACGCGCTGCTGCGACTGGCCGACATGTACAACGGCCGCGGCGAGGACGGCACCTACGACACCCGCGCGCACTCGCAGCGGGCCATCTCGTGCGCCGACAGCAGCAGCCGGCCCACGGCCGCCGAGGCCAAGGCGCTGCTGCCGGAGTTCCGGCGGATATCGCCGGTCTTCGCCGAGTTCATGGCCTGGGACACGGCCGGGTGGTGCGCGGACTGGCCGGTGAAGGGCGAGAGCGCCACCCCCGAGACCAGCGCCCCGGGCGCGGGCCCGATCCTGGTGGTCGGGACGACGGGCGACTCCGCGACGCCGTACGAGGGCGCCAAGAAGATGGCGGACGAGCTGGGGGCGGGCGTCGGCGTCCTCCTCACCTTCAAGGGCGAGGGGCACGGCGCGTACACCGGCGACAACCGTTGCGTGCGGGACACCGTCAACGCCTACCTGCTGGAGGGCAAGGTCCCCCCGAACGGCACGACCTGCTCCTGAACATCCCGCCCGGGCAAAAGGGCCGGACCCCCGCACGGGGTCCGGCCCTTGTTTTCCGCCGTGGTCTAGTAGACCGGCTTCTCCGGCTCGATCTGGTTGACCCAGCCGATGACGCCGCCGCCGACGTGCACCGCGTCCGCGAAGCCCGCGGACTTCAGCACGGCGAGCACTTCCGCACTGCGGACACCCGTCTTGCAATGCAAGACGATCTTCTTGTCCTGGGGCAGGCCCTGGAGGGCGTTGCCCATCAGGAACTCGTTCTTCGGGATCAGACGGGCACCGGGGATCGAGACGATCTCGTACTCGTTCTGCTCACGGACGTCGATGATGTCGATGTTCTCGCCCTCATCGATCCACTCCTTGAGCTGCTTGGGAGTGATCGTCGCGCCGAGCGCCGCCTCCTGGGCCTCCTCCGACACGACGCCGCAGAAGGCCTCGTAGTCGATGAGCTCGGTGACGGTGGGGTTCTCGCCGCAGACCGCGCAGTCGGGGTCCTTGCGGACCTTGACCTGGCGGTACTGCATCTCCAGGGCGTCGTAGATCATCAGCCGGCCGACCAGCGGGTCGCCCACGCCGGCCAGGACCTTGATCGCCTCGGTGACCTGGATGGAACCGATGGACGCGCACAGCACGCCCAGCACGCCGCCCTCGGCGCAGGAGGGGACCATGCCCGGCGGCGGGGGCTCCGGGTACAGGCAGCGGTAGCAGGGGCCGTACTCGGACCAGAAGACGGAGGCCTGGCCGTCGAAGCGGTAGATCGAGCCCCAGACGTACGGCTTGTTCAGCAGCACGCAGGCGTCGTTGACCAGGTAGCGGGTGGCGAAGTTGTCCGTGCCGTCGACGATCAGGTCGTACTGGGCGAAGATGTCCATCACGTTGTCGGCCTCGAGCCGCTCCTCGTGCAGGACCACGTTCACGTACGGGTTGATGCCGAGCACGCTGTCGCGCGCGGACGCGGCCTTGGAACGGCCGATGTCGGACTGGCTGTGGATGATCTGGCGCTGGAGGTTCGACTCGTCGACCTCGTCGAACTCCACGATGCCGAGCGTGCCCACGCCGGCTGCGGCGAGGTACATCAGGGCGGGCGAGCCGAGGCCTCCGGCGCCCACACAGAGCACCTTGGCGTTCTTGAGCCGCTTCTGCCCGTCCATCCCGACATCCGGGATGATCAGGTGGCGGGAGTACCTGCGGACCTCGTCTACGGTGAGCTCGGCAGCCGGCTCGACCAGGGGTGGCAGCGACACGGAGACCTCATCAATACAGCTGGTCGGTAGTCAGTACGGTTGTTCTTCCGTAACACTGCCATGGCGCTCCTCATTCCGAGACACCTCGTCCGATCTGCGAGACGATTTCGTCCCAGTAGCCGGGCAGAGCCGCGAATGGGCTGTTTTGTCCGCTGTCGTCGCCCGTCCGGTCGGTGAAGAAGATCGTCCCCGCGCCCTGCCAGCGCGCGATGCGCGTCGCCTCGTCGAGATGGGTGCGCGGTACCCCGTGGACGAGATGGACGAACCGCTCCGGCGGATGGTCGGCGGTCCACTCGGCCACCTGTGACCAGCGGTACTCGGCCCAGGGCCCGGAGAAGGTCACCAGCTGGTCGGCGACCTCGGCGTAGCCCGGGTGCGGATGGGTGCCGTGCCCCAGCACCAAGTGCCCGCCGTCGGCGTGCTCCAGGACCACCTCCAGGGTGGCGGTGACCCGCCGTACGGCGGCCAGGTCGGCCCGGTCGGTGGGGCAGCGGTCCAGCAGGAAGCCGTCCACCAGGTACCAGTCCAGGAACCGGTGCGCGTCGGTGACGAGGTCGCCGAAGGGGCGGGAGCCGTGGCGGAGGTCGAGGTGGCCCAGCACCCGGCCGCCCGCGTTGCGCAGCTTGCCCACCGCCTCCAGGCAGTGCGGGTCGGGCCGGGCCCCGGGGCCGTCCGCGACGTTGAGGACGGCCCAGTGCAGGGGCGTTCCGGGCCGGGTCAGCTCCGCCCACTCGACCGGCGCGATCAGGGGATGGGCGTAGCCGGGCACACCGAAGCCGAGCCGTTCGGCGCCGGTGGCGGAGAGCCCCGTGTCCGTACGGGTCAGATGCGGCACGCCGCCTCCATCCAGATGTCGGCCAGGGACTCCTCCAGGTTGATGCGCGGCCGCCAGCCGAGCCGGTCGCGAGCGGTGCGCACGTCGGCCTGCTGCCAGTTGCCGCACCCGTCGGGATACGGGTGCGGGGCGGGCACCACATGGTCGGGGACGCTCTCCCCGCGCTGGGCGCCGATGGACGCCATGGACCCCACCGCCGACAGGGCGGGCCGGGCCGGCGCCTCCAGTTCGTGCAGCGACCCGGCGTACCCGGCGACCCTGGCCAGCACGGCGGCCGCGTCGCGGAGCCGTACGGCCCGGCCGGTGCCGATGTTGACGATGCCCTGCGCCGCGGAGAGGGAGGCGGCGTGCACGGCGCGCGCCACGTCGCGTACGTCGACGAAGTCGCGCTGCACGCCGAGGCCCCCGAGCTTGAGCTCGCCGTCACCGGTCTGCATGGCCCGCCGCATGGCCTCGGCGAGCCGGCCGAGCGGCGAGCCGGCGGGGGTGCCGGGTCCGACGGGTGAGAAGACCCGGAGGACGACGGCGTCCAGTCCGGAGCCGAGGACGAGCTCGGTGGCGGCGAGCTTGGACACGCCGTACGGCCCGCCGGGGCGCGGCACCGCGTCCTCGGCGGTGGACGAGCCGGGCTGGGACGGCCCGTACTCGGAGGCGCAGCCGACCTGGACCATGCGCGCCCCGCAGCCGCTGCGGCGCAGCGCCTCGCAGACGGTGGCGACGGCGACGGTGTTGTGCCGGGTCAGCTCGCGCGCGCCGCCCCGGGTGGTGCCGGCGCAGTTGATGACGACGCCGGGGTGGACGGCGTCCAGGAACCGGGTGAGCGCGCCGGGGCTCCCGCCCGCGAGGTCGAAGCGCACGTCGGCGTCGTCGCCGCGTCCGAGGGCGGTGAGGTGGACGGCCGGGTCGGCCAGCAGCCGGTCGGCGACGAAGCGGCCGATGAATCCATTGGCACCGAGCAGCAGCACCCTCATCGCGCGCCCCCTTCGCGCCGAGTGGCCGTTGCGGGGATCTGGGGGGTCATGTCCGTTGTCTCCTTGGAGTGTGTGCCGGTGGGGAGGCGTACCCGGGTACCGGCGGGGGTCACGGGGGGGGTGGGGGTCTCAGGTGGTGGTGTCGTCCGCGTGGGCGGAGGCCCGGGCCAGTACGGCGGTGGCGTACACCAGCAGGGCGAGCGCCGCCGCGCCGCACGCGGACGCGGGCACCACGGCCGGGCCCCCGGCGGCCACGGCCGCCTCGACGGGGCGGCCGAGCAGGTCGCAGCCGGGGAGGCGGCCGGCCAGGACGGAGGCGAGCGCGACCGCCTCCGCGGCGCACGCGGCGAGCAGCCCGGCGGCGGCGGCCCGGGCGAAGCCATGGGCCGTGAGCAGCCGGGCGAGCAGGAGCAGGCTGCCCAGGGCCAGGGCACCCCCGCCGGGCGAACCGTCCCCGGGGGCGGTGCCGCCGAGGGCGGTGTCCACGAGGACGAGCAGTCCGGTCAGCGCGGCCGTGTACAGCGCCACCGTGCCGAGGAGCAGCGGGCGGGTCCGGGCGGCGAAGTCCGCCAGGCCGCGGCTGGCGGTGAGCTTGCGCCGGGCCCGTACGGCGAAGAGGCGGGCGCACCAGACGGCGGGCGCGGCGGCGAGGGCGAGGCCCAGCAGCGGTGGCGCGTCCAGTGGCCAGGGCCCGTCGGGTCCGCCGGTCAGGAGCTCGTCCAGGAGGCCGTCGCCGAACAGGGCGTACAGCAGCAGGAAGCCGGTGCACGCGCGCGTGCCCCGCCGTCCGCGCGGGCGCCCGGCCGTGACCGCCAGGGCGAGCGCCACGACACCGATCAGCCCGACCGCCGCCCGCGCCGGCCCGTCCGTCAGCGCGAGCCCCGCGACGGTGAGCCCGCCCAGGGCGCCGGGCAGCAGCGCCAGGACGACGGCCCGGGCGGCCCGGCCGCTCCGCCCGGCGTCCGCCCCGGGAGCGGGCGCGGCGGGCCGGGGCGGGTCGCCGTCATCACCGCGCGGCACGCGCGCGTAGAGCTCCTCGGCGAGGGAGAAGACGTCCCGGTGCCGGAACCGGGCGGCGGTCCGGTCGGTGACCCCGTGGGCCTCCAGGCCGGCGGCGATCTCCAGCGGATCGACCGCCCGTTCGCACAGGTCCCGGTGCCGGTGCAGCAGCGCCTTCACCGGATCGGCCGACCCTCGGCGGGCGGGCCCCGGGAGGCCGCTCGCCGTGTACCCGCCCGCCGTGTACCCGCCCGCCGGGAGTCCTGCCACCGGGAGCCCGGCCGCGGTGGGCCCGGCCGCGGTGGGTCCGGACGCGGTGGGCCCGGACGCGGTGGGCCCGGCCGCGATGGGCCCGGACGCGGTGGGCCCGGACGGCCGGGCGCCGGCGGGTGCGCCGGTGGCCCCGAGGGCGGGCCGGGACAGCAGGGCTTCCGCGCGGCTGTCCCAGGCGGTGGCCCCGGGCTCCGGGTGCGGGCCCCTGGCGTGGCCGTCCGTGATGGGTGTGGCGCCCGGTACGGGTGTGCCCGTGTCAGACATGTCCGTCCGCCCTTCCCGCGACCGGGTACGCGGCCGCGACGGGGAACGAGGCCGCGACCGGGAGCGACGCGACCACGGGCGCCTGGGCGTCCGCCGTCGTCACCAGGGCGGCCGCCGGGGCGGCCCGGAACGCGGTCGGGGCCGGGGTGGGGGTGGAGGTGGGGGTAGGGGGCAGGTCCGGGTCCGGAGCCGGGGGCCGGTTGCGGGCCGGGGCGGCGGCCGGGACGCCGGGGGCGCCGCCCGGGTGCGGTGCGGTGGCCCACGCTGGGGCGGTCACGCCGCCGGAGCCGCGGCCCGTCCAGTGCCCGGGCACATGGGCCTCGGCCGGGTGGGCGAACAGCCGGGGCTCGCCGTCCGCGCCGACGGCCTCCGCCGCGCGACGGACGGGCGCCCGGGAGATCAGCTCCAGGTAGAGGGCGCGGAACGCCGCCAGGTTCTGCTCCACGGTGAACAGTTCGAGGGCGCGGGCCCGGGCCGCGGCGCCCAGCCGTTCCCGGCGCGCGGGGTCGCGCAACAGCGCCAGGCAGGCGTCCGCGAGCGCCCGCGGGTTGCGCGGGGGCACGACCAGCCCCGTACCGCCGATGACCTCGACGACGGCGCCGACGTCGGTCGACACGGTGGCGCGCCCGCAGAACATGGCCTCGACGAGCCCGACCGGGAAGCCCTCGACCACGCTGGACAGGACGACCACGCCGGCCGCCGCGTAGGTGCCGGCGAGATCGGGCGCCTCCGGGCCGCCGAGCTCCTCGAAGGAGACGGGGTTGTCGCCCACGGCGTGCGCGCCGGTGGCCTCGTCGGGGAAGAGCTGGGCGGCCAGGGCCTGGCAGTGCGCGCGGTACGTGGCGGACTCGGCGTCCCGGACGGGCGCGGAGACGATCCGCAGCCGGGTCGCCGGTTCCCGCCGCCGGACCTCCGCGAAGGCGTGCAGCAGACCGACGAGGTCCTTGGCCGGCTCGACGCGGCCCACCCACAGCAGGGTGCGGGGGTCTCCCCCGTCGCCGCCCTCGCCGACGGCCGCGAACCGCTCGGCCTCCATGCCCGGGTGGACGGTGCGCAGTTTGGCGCGGTCGGCGCCGCACTTCTCCTGCCAGCGCCGGGCGTGGCCGTTGCCCGGGGTGATCGCCGCCGCCTGGTCGTACACCTCGGCGGCCAGGCAGCGGTGGAAGGCGGCGAGCAGGGCGCGTACGGGTGCGCTCAGCGGGGCCTCGGCGGCCGCGAGGTAGTGCGCGCGCAGCCGTACGCCGTACTCGGTGACCAGCAGCGGAGTGCCGAAGAAGCGTTTGGCCAGCAGGCCGGGCAGGGCCGCCGTGCCGGCCGACGCCGCATGGCAGAGGTCGACCGCGCCGAGGTCGTTCTCGCCGTACCAGTCGAGGGAGAAGGGCCGCAGGGCGCGCTCCACCTGGCCGGCGAAGGCGAGGTGGTCCGAGACGGTGGCGCCGTGCACGCCCCGGCGCACGCCCCCGGCGCGGCAGGCGCTCTCCAGGACGCGGACGGCGTCCTCCGAGCGGAGGGCGGTGGAGAGGCCGCCGCATTCCCGGGCCAGGTCGGCGAGCCCGTACAGACCCTCCGCGAACGCGGCCGACACGGCCGGTGCCGTCGACGCGGCCGGTGCCGTCGATGCCGCCGGTGTGCCGCAGACGGCGGCGGCGAGGGCGGTGAAGCCGGTGGTGAAGCGCCGGCGCTCACGCCGGCCGTACGCGCGCCCGGCTCGCGCCGTGTCCTCGGGCCCCCACAGGGGAGCCGTGCGCACCCGCCGCACCTGGGGCGGGAGCGGGAGCCAGCCGCCGTCCTCCTGGCGGGCGCTGCGGCTCAGCGCGTAGACGTCGAACTCATGCTGCGCGAGCCCGTGTACGAGCCGGTCGCACCAGACCCTGGACTCACCCGACGCATACGGGTATCCACCGTCGGTGAGCAGTCCGATCCGCACGAGTACACCCCCGATCTCCCTTGTGCGCGGCCACCGTTGGTCCGGCGGCTCACAGCGGGAAGAACGTAAGCGGATCCGCCGGTGGCGCGATGGACGGTTGTCCGTTGCGCCACCGGAAGGGGTGAAAGCTCGTAACTTTCCTGTACGCGCCGCGTTTCGACGCGCTAGAAGTGGATCGGCCCCATCAGCCGGTGGGGAACACCCAGGGGTTGGGGCGGCACTTGACGCCCTCGATCTCCAGGGACTTCGTCTGCTGCTGCATCACCGGCGCGAGAGCGCCCGGCGTGCGGCAGTTCACGTGGTTGTGCCCCAGCCGGTGCCCGACCTCGTGGTTGATCAGCATCTGCCGGTAGGTGTACATGGCGTCGACCCCGTACGTCTGCGAGCCCTGGGCCCACCGGTACGCGTTGATCATCACGCGCTCGGTGGCGGCGGAGTCGCAGGAGACGTTGTCGACCGTCGTGTCCAGCCCCGACTTGGCGCACCAGACGCCGGTGGTCACCGGGCTCGCCAGCGTGACCACGAACTCCGGCTCGCCGCTGGAGATGCGCTCGAAGGTCATGGCACCGCCGTGCGCCCAGCTCCGGTCGTCGTTCAGGGTCTCCTGGACCGCCCGCGCGAACAGCGCCGGGTCGAGACCGAGCCCCTTCTCCACGTCGATCCGGTACCGCACCTTGCGCCCCTTGCCGGGGGCCGGGTCGGTGCCCGGCACGACCTCGAACGCGCCGGAGCCCTTCGTCCCCGGGTCGAGCGGGAAGCGCTTGGCCATCGCCTGCGCGTACGTCACCGGGGCCGGGGCGGCGCGGCGGGCCGCCCCGGGCGGGACGGCGCGCTCGTCGGAGCGGTCCGACCGGGACCCGGTGCCGCCGTCGGCGGCGCGGCCGGCGGCCTCGCCCGGCGGGCGGGCGGCGGCGCTGTCCGGTCCGGTGCCGGTGACCTGGCCAGCCACCACGACGGCGAGGACGGTGGTGACCGCCGCGGCGGCGATGCCGGTGAACGTACGTCCCTTGCCGCCGCTCCGGCCGCCGCCCGCGGGGGGCCCGGCCTCCCGCAGCGGGGGCCGGCCGGGCCCCTCGGGCAGCGGGCCGTCGTGCGGGGCGCGGTCGAAGGCCTCGACGAACTCGCGGCGCGGTCCCGGTATCCGGGCCCCGGCGCCCACCCCGGTGGCCGGCCCCCGCGCGGCGGGACCCGCGGGCGCGGGGCCGGCCGGTCCAGAACCCGCGCCCGCGGGGCCGGTGGGCGGTGCGGGGCGGGCCGGTACGCCGCGCCAGTCGCCGTAGCGGCCGGGCTCGCCCCAGCCGCCGCCCGGCTCGCGCTGCTCAGGGTGGCCGCCGCGTACGTGCTCCGCGCCGTGGGGGTGGTGCGCCTCGGGAGGTGGGCCGGAGGACTTGCGCCGGCGCCCGCTGCCGGGGCGCGCGCCCTCCCGCACCGCGCCCCTGGCCTCGCCCTTGGTCTCTTCGGAGCCCTGAGGTGCGGGGCCTTTGCGGCTGTGTCGTCCCACGCCCCGGATCAGCTCCCGCCGTCGTGTTCGTCGTCCTGTGCGCCGTCGCGGCCGTCGCGTCGGTCGTGCTGCGCGATCAGCTCCCGTACGGCCTGCGCGACCGTCTCGGGGTACTCCATCATCGCCACGTGCCCGGCGTCCGGAAGCGCCAGCAGCCGCGAGTCGCGGAAAGCGGCCGCCGCCCGGCGGGCCATCCGGAACGAGACGAGCTGGTCGCGGCCCCCGTACACCAGCAGGGTGGGGGCGAGCACCCGTTCCGCCTGCCGCCACAGCCCGTGCTGCCCGCCCAGGGTGTACGCGTCGACGATGCCGCGCGCCGACCGGGCCATCGCGTCCCAGAAGTACGGCAGCTTCAGCCGCCGCTCCATCTCCTCCACGGCGTTGCGGAAGCCCTCGTCGGTGACCTGACCCGGGTCGCCGTAGCAGAGCGCCAGCACTCCGCGTACGCGCTGCTCGGCCGTCCAGTCCCTGGTGAGCCGGGTGAAGAGGGAGGCGACCCCCGGCAGCGCCAGCAGCGCCGTCGGCCAGGCGCCGCGCTGTGCCCGCAGCTCCGGAAGGGCGGGCGAGACCAGGGTCAGCGTGCGGACCAGGTCGGGGCGGACCGCCGCGACCCGGGTGGCGACGGCACCGCCCAGGGAGTTCCCGATCAGGTGCACCGGCCCGCGCTCCCCGGCGTCCAGCAGGCGGATGACCGCGCGGGCGTGCGCCGTCAGGGAGTAGTTGCCGTCGTCGGGCGGCGGGGAGTCGCCGAAACCGGGCAGGTCGACCGCCTCGCCGTCCACGACGTCCTCGAGCAGCGGCATCAGGGCCGACCAGTTCTGCGAGGAACCGCCGAGCCCGTGCACGTACAGCGCGGGCGGCAGTCCGCGCCGCTCCGACGGCCGGCAGCGCACGTTCAGCGTCAGGCCGGGCAGCGTGACGGAACGCAGCCGCTCCCCCTCCGCGACCCGTACGGCGCTCACCCGGGGCCCCGCCGCGGTGGCGGCGATGGATTCCGGCAGCTCGGTCGAAGACATGCGCCAATGTTACGAGACGATCACGCGCGCTCCGGTGTGTTCGCCGTCACAGATCGCATAGCGCTGGAAGGGGGTACCTCCTAGGCTCGTACCTGAGGGCAGTACGCCCAGGCCCCCGCACACGATGTGGACCAGCCCAGTGAAAGGGAGCCCATGACCGTCGATCCGACCGACCCCGAGACCTTCGACGCCACCGAGAACGGCGAGGCGGCGGCCGCCGCGCTGGACGAGGAGACGCCCGAGGCCGACGCGGCCGAACAGCACCGCGAGCTCAGCCCCGACGCGGACGACCCGCTCACCCGTATCGACCCGACCGTGGCGAACGAGGCCGACGCCGCCGAACAGACCCGAGTGGTGACGCTGGACGAGGACGACTACCGATGATTTGGTCGGTTTAACGTTGAATCTCCGGCTACCCCGGGCGTCCGGTACATGAAATTCTGCGCTCGCACCGCGCACAGCCGGGTTACCCAAAAGTACGATGGCGGGCGCGGCGCACTGCGCGCAAGGATCGATTTTGGGAGGCGGCGTGACAGCCATCGAGCAGACAGAGGCGGCGCGCCCGCGGGGCACGCGCCTGCCGCGCCGAGCCCGACGCAACCAGCTCCTGGGCGCCGCCCAGGAAGTGTTTGTCGCACAGGGGTACCACGCGGCCGCGATGGACGACATCGCGGAGCGCGCGGGTGTGAGCAAGCCCGTGCTCTACCAGCACTTCCCCGGGAAGCTGGACCTGTACCTGGCGCTGCTGGACCAGCACTGCGAGTCGCTGCTCCAGGCCGTGCGCACCGCGCTCGCCTCCACCACGGAGAACAAGCTGCGCGTGGCGGCCACCATGGACGCCTACTTCGCGTACGTCGAGGACGAGGGCGGCGCCTTCCGTCTCGTGTTCGAGTCGGACCTGACCAACGAGCCGGCGGTGCGCGAGCGCGTCGAGCGGGTATCGCTCCAGTGCGCCGAGGCCATCTCCGACGTCATCGCCGAGGACACCGGGCTGTCCAAGGACGAGTCGATGCTGCTGGCCGTGGGCCTGGGCGGCGTCTCCCAGGTGGTCGCGCGGTACTGGCTGTCCAGCGAGTCGCCCATCCCGCGCGACAAGGCGGTGCAGCTGCTGACATCGCTGGCCTGGCGGGGCATCGCCGGCTTCCCGCTGCACGGCTCGGAATCCCACTGATGATCGGTGTGGTCTCTCCGGGCTAATGTGTGCAGCGTACGGCGCGGCTGACCGCGCAACGCTGACCGTTCGGAGGGACATAGCCGTGGAGGTCAAGATCGGCGTGCAGCACGCGCCCCGGGAGATCGCTCTGGAGAGCGGGCAGTCCGCCGAGGAGGTGGAGCGCGCGGTGGCCGATGCGCTGGCCGGCAAGACGCAGCTGCTCAGCCTGACGGACGACAAGGGCCGCAAGGTCCTGGTGCCGGCCGACCGGATCGCCTACGTGGAGATCGGCGAGCCGGCCAAGCCCCGGGTCGGTTTCGGGGCGATCTGAGCAGCACGGACGCACGACGCGAAGGCCCGGCGGGATGATCCCGCCGGGCCTTGTCCGTGTGTACGGTCCCGCGTCCGCGGTCCCGCCCCACGAGGATGATTGCGTTTCGTGCGCATCGGGTAGTACGGGCTGTGACCGTTTTGCCCGGCCCGCCGTCCGCGAGGTGATCCGCGTGTTCTGGGAAGCTTTCGGCTCCGTCGTGTTCGGATTCGCACTGTCCTGGGCCGCCGCCCACCGACTCGCCGGCCGGCTCCCGTCACGCCGCGTGGTCCTCGGCGCGGGCGTGCTCGGTGCGCTCTTCGGTTCGCTGATCACCCATGCCGCGCTGGGCCCGGGCCACGCGCCCGGCACCGTACTGGGCGCGGTCGCCGTCGCCGCGGTCGTGCTCTCGCTCCTGCTGCGTCCGAGCCGCCGGCTGCGCCGCTCCGCCGCCACGCCGACCTGACCGGGGCGTGTGCCCCGCCCCCTGGGGGCGGGTGTCGCCTTTCGGAAGCGGGTGCCGGGTGCCCCGGCACCCCTGGAGCGGCCCCCGGCGGGGTGAACCCGACGGGGGACACCGGGGCACCGTGGGCGTCAGGCGGCCAGCCCCAGCGCGGCCATGCGCTTGGTGTGCGCCTTCGTGATCCGGGAGAACATCTCGCCCACCGCCGCCAGGTCGAACCCGTCCGCGACGCCGCCCACCAGCATCGTCGACAGCGCGTCCCGCTCCGCGACGACCCGCTGGGCCTGCGACAGGGCCTCGCCCATGAGCCGGCGCGCCCACAGCGCGAGGCGGCCGCCCACCCGCGGGTCGGCCTCGATCGCGGCGCGCACCTTCTCGACGGCGAAGTTGCCGTGCCCGGTGTCGTCCAGCACCGTCAGCACCAGCGCGCGCGTGTCGGAGTCCAGGCGGACGGCGACCTCCCGGTAGAAGTCGCTGGCGATCGAGTCGCCGACGTACGCCTTGACCAGGCCCTCCAGCCAGTCGGACGGGGCGGTCTGGCGGTGGAAGTCGTCCAGCGCCTTGGCGAAGGGCTCCATCGCGGCCGTCGGCTCGGCGTCGATCGCCGCCAGCCGGTCCCGCAGCCGCTCGAAGTGGTGGAACTCGGCCGACGCCATCTTCGCCAGCTCCGCCTTGTCGGCGAGCGTCGGCGCCAGCTTCGCGTCCTCGGCCAGCCGCTCGAAGGCCGCCAGTTCCCCGTACGCGAGCGCGCCGAGCAGGTCCACGACGGCTGCGCGGTACTGCGGCTCGGCGGAGGCTCCGGCCCAGTCGAGGGCGGCGATCCCGGTAGGTGCTTCTTCGGCTGCGGACGAGGCGGTGGCGTTGTCAGGCGTCTCCATGAAGCGCACAATAGCCCGCCCGCCGGACGTCGGAAGGTCCTGGTCATCCACTGTGACCTCCCCCTCCTTATGAATCGGCCCGACACACCTGCGCGGATCCGGGGTACAGTGATATTGCGCCTGCTGAGCACTCAGTCATGTTCGTACGTACTCGGCGGGCCATCTCATGAATGAGGATGCCCGGTCGGTGGCCCGATCGGCTCCGACCCGACAGCCCTCCGTGCGCATGAGCCGCACATGAGGGGCCCCTCAGCGGTATGACGCTCGAGCGACGGAAGTGGTCCCGCGCCACCCGGCAGCGGTCTTGACGACCCGCGGCCGGCCGCTACCGGCACGGTAAGACCCCCAGCGTTCGCCTCATGCCGCGTCTCACAGAAGAGGCAGCACCCTGACTACGACTTTCCGAGAGCTCGGGATCCTTCCCGAGACGGCCGAGGCCCTCGAAGCCGTCGGCATCACGTCCCCCTTCCCCATCCAGGAGATGACCCTCCCGGTCGCCCTCTCCGGCACCGACGTCATCGGCCAGGCCAAAACCGGCACCGGCAAGACCCTCGGGTTCGGCCTGCCGCTGCTGGAGCGCGTCACCGTCCCCGCGGACGTCGAGGCGGGCCGGGCCACGCCCGAGCAGCTCACCGACGCTCCGCAGGCGCTCGTGGTCGTCCCCACCCGCGAGCTGTGCACCCAGGTCACCAACGACCTGCTCACCGCCGGCAAGGTCCGTAACGTCCGCGTCCTCGCGATCTACGGCGGCCGCGCCTACGAGCCGCAGGTCGAGGCCCTGAAGAAGGGCGTCGACGTGATCGTCGGCACCCCGGGCCGCCTGCTCGACCTGGCCGGCCAGCGCAAGCTGGACCTGTCCAAGGTCAAGGCGCTCGTCCTCGACGAGGCCGACGAGATGCTCGACCTGGGCTTCCTGCCCGACGTCGAGCGGATCATCAACATGCTTCCGGCGAAGCGCCAGACCATGCTGTTCTCGGCCACCATGCCGGGCGCGGTCATCGGCCTGGCCCGCCGCTACATGTCGCAGCCGACGCACATCAGCGCCACCTCCCCGGACGACGCGGGGGCGACGGTCGCGAACACCAAGCAGTACGTGTACCGCGCGCACTCCATGGACAAGCCCGAGATGGTCTCGCGCATCCTCCAGGCCAATGGCCGCGGACTCGCGATGATCTTCTGCCGTACGAAGCGGACGGCGGCCGACATCGCCGAGCAGCTCGAACGGCGGGGCTTCGCCTCCGGCGCGGTCCACGGCGACCTCGGCCAGGGCGCCCGTGAGCAGGCGCTGCGCGCCTTCCGCAACGGCAAGGTGGACGTGCTCGTCTGCACCGACGTCGCGGCACGGGGCATCGACGTCGACGGCGTCACGCACGTGATCAACTACCAGTCGCCCGAGGACGAGAAGACCTTCCTCCACCGCGTGGGCCGCACCGGCCGCGCGGGCAAGAAGGGCATCGCCGTCACGCTGGTCGACTGGGACGACATCCCGCGCTGGCAGCTCATCAACAAGGCGCTGGGGCTGGACTTCAACGACCCGGTCGAGACGTACTCGACGTCCCCGCACCTGTACGCGGACATGGACATCCCCGAGGGCACGAAGGGCATCCTGCCGCGTGCCGAGCGCACCCGGGCCGGTCTGGACGCGGAAGAGGTCGAGGACCTCGGCGAGACGGGCGGCCGCGGGTCGCGCGGACGGCGCTCGGAGCGTCCGGAGCGCGCGGGCCGTACGGAGGAGCGCCCGGAGCGTACGCGTACGCCGCGTCAGCGCCGGCGCACCCGGGGCGGTACGCCGCTGGCCGCCGACGAGGCGGCGACGACCGCCGAGACGGTCACCCCCGCGCCCGACGCCGCCCCGGAGCCGCGCACCCCGCGCCGTCGCCGGACGCGCACCCGTGCGGGCGCCCCGTCGGTGACGGAGGCCGTGGCCACCGCACCGGTCACGCCGGCCGAGACGGTCACCGAGCCGGCCGCGGAGCCGATCGCGGAGGAGCCCACCAAGCCCCGCCGCACCCGCACCCGCAAGGCCGCCGAACCGGTCGCCGAGGCCACCGAGACGGTCACCCAGCCGGTCACGGAGGAGCCCACCAAGCCCCGCCGCACCCGCACCCGCAAGACCGCCGAACCGGCCGCCGAGGCCACCGAGACGGTCACCCAGCCGGTCACGGAGGAGCCCACCAAGCCCCGCCGCACGCGCACTCGCAAGACCGCCGAACCGGTCGCCG
>NZ_JBIBSG010000001.1:453501-453871 GCF_043077235.1 Streptomyces sp. NPDC016309
CGAGGCCACCGAGACGGTCACCGAGCCGGTCACGGAGGAGCCCACCAAGCCCCGCCGCACGCGGACTCGCAAGACCGCCGAACCGGTCGCCGAGGCCACCGAGACGGTCACCCAGCCGATCGCGGAGGAGCCCACCAAGCCCCGCCGCACCCGCACCCGCAAGACCGCCGAACCGGCCGTCGAGGCCACCGAGACGGTCACCCAGCCGGTCACGGAGGAGCCCACCAAGCCCCGCCGCACCCGCACCCGCAAGACCGCCGAACCGGCCGCCGACGCCACCGAGACGGTCACCCAGCCGGTCACGGAGGAGCCCACCAAGCCCCGCCGCACCCGCACCCGCAAGACCGCCGAACCGGCCGCCGACGCCACC